>JAITKK010000013.1 GCA_031278475.1 Deltaproteobacteria bacterium | reverse complement strand
CAACCCTTAGGCTCAAGCGCGCCTCCAAAGCATGGCCGCCCTCTCCATTAGGGTGTGGTCCTTTATCCCGGGGGAGCTCTCCACCCCGGAGTTGAAGTCGAAGCCCAGGAGTTTCCCGTCGTTCCCAGGCCACAGGCCCCTGGCGTTATCCGGGGTGAGCCCGCCCGCCAGGAGGTAGCCCTTGGGGGAGCGGCCTAGGAGCCCCAGGGACTTCTCCGGTATGCCCCGCCCGTGGCCGCCACCGCCGGAGCCCGCGTCGAAGAGGAAGAACGCCGCGTGGTTGGCCCAGCCTTCAAGCTCTCGCCGGAACGAGTCCGGATCCCTTGCCGTCTCCGGCCAGAACACCCTGATGACCCTCTCCGGGCCAACGATTTCCGCATCCTCCTTGGTCTGGGCCCCGTGGAACTGGGCGTAGGACAGGGCGGCCTCCCCCATGACGGGGAGGATCTCCCGGCCATCTTGCCCCACGAACACCCCTACCCTTGGGACCCCTTGGCTGTGGATAACGCTCGCGTCTTTGGGGCTTAGGTCTCGGGGGCTCCCGGGATGGAACACGAACCCCATCAGGCAGGCGCCCAGGGCCGCCGCCTTGGAGGCATCCTCCTGGCGGGTGATCCCGCAGAACTTGAGCTTGGGCTCAGCCGTCGGGGCCTTCATTGCTATCACCCCCGTCATGGCCGTCATTATCGCCGTCATGGCCGTCATGGCCGTCATCATCGCCGTCATCGCCAAGGCCTTCCAGGAGCTCCGACAGCCTCGCCTTGGGATCCCCGCCCCGCATAAGCGAGGTGCCTATCAAAGCGGCCCCGTAGCCAGCGTCCCTTAGGCTTATAAGATCTTCCGGGCCCTTTATGCCGGAGGCGGCTATGAATAGCTCCCCCTCCCTTGGAGGCCTGGATTCTATCAGTTTTTGGTGTTGGTCCGGGTCCAAGGCCAGGCTTCCCAGATCCCTCGCGTTCACCTGGATGAGCCTCGCGCCCAAGCCCCTCGCCACGTCCAACTCCCCCTCGTTGAAGACCTCCACGACGGGCTCAAGGCCGCAGGAAGCGCATTCCGAGAGGATGGGGGGGATCGCCGCAGGGTCAAGCATGCGGATTATCACCAGGATGGCCGAGGCCGGGGTAAGGGCCGTGTCCATGACCTGCAGCGGGTCAAGGATGAAGTCCTTCCTAAGCAGGGGCCTAAGGCCCATCCTCCCCAAAAAACCCATGCTGCCCTTGAAGAAGAAGGGCTCGGTAAGGACCGACACGCAGTCCGCCCTGGAGTACGCCTCAGCGGCATCCTCCGGGCTGAGTGAGAGCTCTATGTCCCCCTTGGAGGGGGACGCCCTCTTGTACTCGCAGATTAGCGCAAGGCCCCGCCTTTTCCGGCCGCCCTCCAGGGCGGCCCGGAACCCGGGGCGGGGCCTGCCCTTGGGCACGGCCCCCTCTAGCCAGGCCCTGTTGTCCCGCAGGGCCTCTATCTCCGCCTTCTTGCACTCGGCGAAGCGTCCCAGCCCCCCTGCGTATCGGTGTCCGTCCATCCCTGTACCATCCTGTGTCAAGTTGGCGCCCGCCAAGGGATCCCGCCAATGGCACACCCAAAGGGGCCTTGGCTGCCATCGCGGGCTGCCCCAAATCAGGCCATTGGGCCAGGCCCTTGGGTAAGCCCAATAGGCCCAGGCCAATAGGCCCGGCCCAATAACCCCGGCCCTCAATGCCCCGCCGGAAGCAGCCTGCTGCCCACGCCGGATTCCACGGCACCCCTGCCCTCCCGCATGGCGTCCGCGAGCATGCCGCCCTTCAGCACGTAGAGCGCCATGCCCACGGTGAGCGACAGCATGTCCAGCATGGGCCTTGGGCCCTTCCCGGACAAGAGCTCCCGTAGGACACTCGCCCCCTCCACCGGGTCGGCGATTGCCAGCTCGTCTGGCGAGCAGGGCCTCGCGCCGTGGTCGGCGGGGTCCACCGTGAGCGACTCTATGCCGCCCGGGCGCACTATCCTGGCCTCCGCGGGCCCCATGGGGGTCAGCTCGTCGTAGCCCCCGGCCCCGTGCACCACCGCGGACACCTCGCCGCCCAGCTCGGAGAGGGCCCCGGCCATGAGGTCCAGGAGCCCCGCCTGGTAGACCCCTATGAGCCTGTGGGTGGGCCCGGCCGGGTTCACAAGGGGCCCCAGGATGTTGAAGAGGGTGCGCACGCCAAGCTCCCGCCTCACGGGCATTATGTGCCGGAAGGCCGGGTGGTACAAAGGCGCGAAGAGGAACACGAAGCCGGTCCTGGCAAGCTCCGAGGGAACGGCATCGGGCGGGGTCTCTATGTCGAAGCCGAGTTTCTCCAGGACGTCGGCGGAGCCGGACTTGGAGGATACCGACCTGTTCCCGTGCTTAACCACCTTGTGCCCCAGGGCCGCGCATATCAGGGCCGTGGCCGTCGAGCAGTTGAAGGAGAAGCGGTTGTCGCCGCCCGTCCCCACCACGTCCAGGGTGGGCCCCCTGAGGCCCGGCACCTTGCCGGCCCTCGCGAGCACGGCCCTCGCGGCCGCCGCGACCTCGGTCGCGGTCTCGCCCTTGGTGCGAAGGGAGAGCAGCAGGGCCCCGGCCTGGGCCTGGGAGAGCTCCCCGTCCATGAGCCTCCCGAATATCTGGGAGGCCAGGTCGGACGCCAGATCCCTTCCCAAGCCCAGAAGCTCGAATATGCCGGAGAGGGGCTTGGGCGGGCCCGCGGCCGGGCCAAGCCCAGGGGCCCCGGCGGCTTGCGCCCCCTTCACGAAGTTCGCGAGCAGGGCCTTGCCGTCGGGCGTGAGCACCGACTCCGGGTGGAACTGGACGCCCTCCCAGGGCTGCCTCAGGTAGGAGAGCCCCATGATCTCCCCCTCCTGTGTGCGGGCGGTTACCTTGAAGGGCCTCTCCGACCCCTCCTTGGGCTCGCTCACCAAGAGGGAGTGGTAGCGGCCCGCCGGCATGCCCTGGGGCAGCTCCCTGAACACGCCCTCGCCCGTGTGCTCTATGGGCGACACCTTGCCGTGCATGACCCTTTGGGCCCTCAGCACCTCGGAACCCGCGAACTCGCCAAGGATCTGGTGCCCCAGGCAGACCCCCAGGAGCGGCACGGGTTTCACCCTCCTCTCCAGCCTCGCGAGGAACTCCAGGCAGAGCCCGGCGGAACTTGGGTGCCCCGGGCCGGGGGACAGGCAGACCCTTTCGAGGTCGGGGTCGTCCGCCCGGTCCAGGAGCCCCTTGGAATCGTTCCTGAGGACAATCGGGTCCTCGCCCAGGCCCTGGAAGGCCTGGGCGAGGTTGTATGTGAAGCTGTCGTAGTTGTCAACCAGTAGGAACATCCTTCCCCTCCCTGACCCCGGGATCCCTGACCATGCCGAGGGCCTCCTTTATCGCGGCCGCCTTGTTGAGGCACTCCCTCCACTCGCTTTCGGGCTCGGAGTCGTAGACCAGGCCGCCCCCGGCCCGGTAGGACACCCTCCCGTCCCTCACCCAGGCGGCCCTTATGGTTATCCCGAAATCCAGCCACACCCCGCCCTTGTCGAGCCCGAACCACCCAAGGCCGCCGGCATAGGGGCCCCTGGGCTCTGGCTCCATCTCGCCTATGAGCTCCATGGCCCTTATCTTGGGGGCTCCGGACACGGTCCCGGCCGGGAAGGTCGCGGACAGCACGTCCACCCCGTCAAGGCCATCCTTGAGCCTCGCTCCTATCTGGGAGGTGAGGTGCATCACGTGGGAGAACCTCTCGACGTCCATGTAGCGCTCCACCTTCACGGTCCCCGGGGCCGCCACCCTGCCGAGGTCGTTGCGGCCCAAGTCCACAAGCATCACGTGCTCGGCCTGCTCCTTGACGTTCCCGGAAAGCTCCACCTCGAAGAGGTTGTCCTCCTTGGGGCTCTGGCCCCTGGGCCTTGTGCCCGCGATCGGGCAGAGCCTCAGCCGGTCCCTGTCCGAGCTCACCAGGACCTCGGGGGAGGACGCTATGAGGGAGAGCTCGGGAAGCTGCAGGTGGAACATGTAGGGCGACGGGTTGAGCCTTCTAAGGGCCCTGTAGAGCCCCAGCGGGTCGCCCGCGAAAGGCTCCTCGAAGGCGACCGAGAGCACCAGCTGGATAAGCTCGCCGTTCCCTATCAGCTCCTTGGCCTTCAGGACAAGCTCCCTGTGCCCCTCCATGGAGGGGCTCACCCGGGTCCCTTCCGGGCCCCGGGGCCCAGCCCCGCCCACCCTGGAGTCCAGGGGCTTCCCAGGGAGCCTCAGCTCTGTGAGCCTCCTGTAGATGTGGTCGAAGAGGTAGATGGTGTGGGGCAGTATGAAGGCCGCCTCCGCCCCCTCCGGGGGCGCGGCCTTCGCGAGCCTCGGCTCCATAAGCCCCACCACCCCGTAGCCCAGATAGCCGTAGAGGGCCCTCGTTATGGGGGGGAGCTCAGGGAAGGCCCCGTCCGGGAGCAGCGTCAGGTTCTCGGATACCTTCCTTAGCCCCATGAGGAAGGGGAGCCCCTCGTGGCTCTTGAGGGGCATTAGCCCCTCGGCCTCGGTCCCCACCCTGAGGAACCCGCCCTCGCACCAGAGCTTAAGAAGGACCCCGGACCCTATGAGGCTGTAGCGGCCCCAGCGGCCGCCCACCTCCGCGCTCTCGAGAAGCACCCCGGAACCGTTGGCGCCCACCTTTTCCAGGAAGACGCTGATGGGGGTGTCGAGGTCGCTTGCCAAGCTCGTTGCCTTTTGGGTGAGCGTTATCATGCGTGGCTCCTTTTGGGATCCCTTTGGATCCTTCTCGGGCGCGTCGGGGACGCCTGCCTCCGATGCCTATTCGGGCCAAGGGTGTTAAAAGGTTCGGCCCCGGCCCCGGCTTGCCAAAGGCAAAAAAAAACCACGGAATGGTACTTCCGTGGCATCCAGGGCGGGGGGCTCGCGCGCTACTCAGGAGTGGGCGCCAGACCCTTGGCCTCGGCCGCGGGCGCGCCAGCGCCATGGACCCCTTCCGGGGCCCAGGGGGCTATGGTCTTTCGTGGCCGATGTGGGCATGGGGGAATCCTTGGCTAAAAAGTGTTTGCCCGTCGCGAAATCAGTGTTCGCGACAAATGTAGCAAAAAAGCGGTGGCTATGCAAAGTTTTTTTGCCTGCCCTGGGAAGGGCCGGGAAGACGGCAGCGAGGCTGATCCGGGAAAGGGCCCGGAAATGGCCCGGAAACGGGCCCGGCAGCAAAAAAACAGGGCCGGCCTCCCCTCGCTTCCTGGCGGGGTCTGGCCGGCCCTTGGGCTCTGGGCGGGGAAGCCCCCGCCATCTTATCTAAAATGGCGCGTTGACCGCGACCACTTCCTTGATTTCCGGGATGGATTCCTTCAGGGCCCTTTCCACGCCCTGACGGAGGGTCATCTGTGACATGGGGCAGCTGCCGCAGGCGCCGGTAAGACGGACCTGGACCACGCCGTCCTTCACGTCGACCAGCTCTATGTCCCCGCCGTCTGCCAAAAGGAAGGGACGGACCTTGCCAAGGGCTTTCTCTACTTCTTCTCTCATTTACAACTCCTTTGGGGGATTGTGTTTGCGGGCCCCTAGTGCCGCGACCTCGCATGTGGCCTTGGGAGTGGCGAGGGAAGCGGCGTCTTTGCCGTGTTCGGAAATTACGGGCTTCGCGCTCTGACTTCCACGGCATTATAACCGATCCATGGATCCTTTAAAACATCTTTTTTAAGTAATCAGGGGCCCGCAGGCCTTGCGCGGGGCAAGACGGGCCTAAAAACGGGGGCAACGCCCGTCGCGTGGATGGCCATCCCGAAACGATTTTATATGCGTTCACGCAAGCAAGGACAGGCATCCCCGAAGGGAACGTTTAAGGGCGGCTTTTCGCCCTGCCCCTTATGAAAACAAGGCCGTGCCTGGGACAAAGGCGTGAGGGCTGATTCAGGTCAAAGTTTCTAGGTGATCGGATACCAAACTTCGCCTTAAAAAATATAATTTCGCATTATTTTTTATCTTGACATATAAAGCTCTTATAATTATCATGAAATCTATTAAATACTCTAATGGTATTGGAAAGCCTTTTCTTTTTGGGGCTTTTTGGGTGCACGGGACCTAAATTGGGAGCAAATAACCCTAAATTGAGGGATTTTGGGGCCATTTGGCTATAACCAATGGAAAACCGGAGGATATAATGAGAACCATAATGGCCGCGGCAATCGCGGCCCTGCTCTTCTTCCTGCTGAGCCCGGGCCTTCTCGCCCAATCCGACAACATCCCCGACGACTTCAACGACGAGGGGACCCCGCCAATAACCGGCTCCATCGGCTTGGGCGTGGGCTACGCCCCCAAATACATCGGGGCCAGGGAATACAGGCCCATGGCCCTGCCCATAGTGTTCCTCAACTACGGGCCGGTCTTCCTATCCTCCGAAAAGGGCCTGGGCGTGCGCTTCGATCTCTTCGAGGGGAGCCTTGAGATCTCCCCCGCGGTGAACTACCGCTTCCCCAGGAAGGAAAGCGTGAGCCCGATGCTCGCGGGTCTCGGGGACGTGAACGGGGTGCTTACCCTGGGCGGGACCATCGCCTACAAGTTCGACGACTTCGTGCTCTCGATGCGGACCTTCCAGGGCGTGAACGAGTACAAGGGCCTCACCATGGACATAAAGGCCGCCTACCTGAACCGCTCCCACGAGCGCTTCAACTACGGGCTTTCGGTCTCCACCTCCATCGCGGACAAGTCCTACAACCAGGCCAATTTCGGCGTGACCCCATTACAGAGCGCCCGCTCGGGCTACCGCAGCTTCGACGCGTCCGCTGGCTTCAACGACATCGGCCTCAAAGGCACCTTCGACTTCTTCCTGACTCCCAGCTTCTCGGTCGACGTGTTCGCGGGCTACAACCACCTGATGGGCGACGCCGCCGCCTCGCCCATAGTCGAGCGCGGCTCCGAGGATCAGTTCTCGACCGGCCTCGCGTTCATGTACCATTTCGGTAGGTAGCGGGGCCCGCAAGGCCCCGCGCGCCAAAAGAGCGCCCTTGCCCCGGCCCCGGTCGGGGCCCCCCATGGGGGACCCGACCGGGGCCTTCTTCCATCCGCCATCCCTTGGGCCCGGGAGCCGCCCCTTACCCCTTGGCCCCGCCCCTTGCCCTTCCCCGTGCCCTTCCCCTTGGCCCTACCCATTGGCCTTTCCCCTTGGCCCCTACCATGGAATGCCGGCATGATTATGGCCCGCGCCTGGCTATCCTTGCCTGAAGATGCCTAAGGCCAGGATCCGCCCCTTTTGCGATTTATTTCATGCGCTTTCCAGGCAAATGCTTGCAAGGCATTGATTATCCACTTTTCATCGTATCCCCGCTGGCCCTGGCCCTTCGGATCTTTGTTCACAAGCGGGACTAAATGTAGTATATGTGGTGTTTGTGCCCACCCCGCCCGGAATCCTTGGGGGGACCCGGCCGCTGGCGGGGCGGGCTTGTTCTTCGGCGCGAGCCTGGGACGAAAGGAACGCTACGGCACATGGAAGAAGACCAAGACAGGCCCACCCCCAAACGAAGCAGGCCCAAAAAAAAGGCGGGCGAGGCGGGCCCCAAGCGAAAGAGGCCCAACCCCCCCGGGGCCGGCAAGGGCGCGCCCAAACCGAAAAAGAAGAAGCCCGACAAGATAAAGGTCGACAAGGACGTCTCGGCGCATTTTTTGGGCATAGGCCAGCCGGAGCCCGGGCCCTTCGTGCCGGATCCCTTCCAGCTGGAGGCAATCGCCCTGGTAAGGGACTACGACGTTATAGTCTCGGCCCCCACGGGCAGCGGCAAGACATGGATAGCCCAGAAGGCCATAGAGGAGGAGCTGGGAAAGGGCCACCGGGTCTGGTACACCTCGCCGCTCAAGGCGCTTTCCAACTCCAAGTACATAGAGTTCGGGAGGATATTCGGGGGGCACAACGTGGGGCTCCTCACGGGCGACCTAAAGCTCAACACCTCCTCCCCGGTCATAGTGGGCACCACGGAGATCCTCCGCAACCAGCTCTACGACTCCATGGCCAGGCTCGCGCCGGTCAACTACGACCTGGTGATACTGGACGAGGCCCACTTCCTTGGCGACAGCGAGCGGGGCGTCGTGTGGGAGGAGGTGCTCATCTACCTGCCGTCCAGGATAAGGCTCCTCCTTCTGTCCGCCACCATCCAGAACGCCAAGGACATAGCGGACTGGATGGCGCGCAACCGGGGCCAGGAGGCGAGGGTCGTCCAGGGAGGCGACAGGCCGGTCCCGCTCATACCCCTCTGCCTTGAGTCCGGGCGCCTCAGGCTCCTTAAGAAGGTCGCGAACAAGCCCAAGGAACGGAGGCAATGGCGCGACAGGCACCTGAGGCCCCCGATAACCGCCATGACCCAGCCCGTGTACGACTGCCTGAACGAGCTGGACCTGCTCCCGGCCATATTCTTCCTTAAGTCCAGGGCGGACTGCGACAAGGCGACCAATTCCTTCCTGGGGAACTACCAGGAAAGCCCGGAGCGCCGCGAACGCAGGGTGGGCTTCATAGAGCAGTACCTAAGGGAGCACCCCCACCTGGAGCGCTACTCGCCCGTGGCCAAACTCTGGGACAGGGGGATCGCGGCCCATCACGCCGGGCAGCTGCCCTACTTCAAGCTTTTGATCGAGGAGCTCATGACTAGGGGGCTCCTGTCCACGATATTCGCGACCAGCACGGTCTCGGCCGGGGTGAACTTCCCCGCGAGGACGGTCGTCATCCCCCAGAGCGACCGCTTCGACGGGGCCTTCTTCAAGGACCTTACCTCGACCGAGCTCGCCCAGATGACGGGCCGCGCCGGAAGGCGCGGCCAGGACAAGATAGGCTTCGCGCTGCTCGTGCCCGGGCAGTTCATGAACCTCAGGCTCATGAAGGAACTCTTCGAATCGCCCCCCAACCCCATCATGAGCCATCTGAAGATCAACTTCCCCATGGTGCTGAACCTTCTGGACTCCCTGGAGATGGAGGAGATACAGGATCTCCTCAGCAGGTCCTTCATGGCCTGGCAGTCGGTGAGGGTCAAGTCCGAGGAGAACCTGACCCAGGCATCCAAGCGCTTCTGGGAGGACTTCAAAAAGCACGTAAGGTTCCTGAACGAAATGGGCTTGGTGACCAATGAGTCCAGGCTCACCGACGAAGGCAGGATAGCCTCCAAGCTGCGGCTCCAGAACCCCCTGGTCTACTACGAGGCTATAAGGAAGAACGCCCTGCCCACGACACCCGCCCTCCTCGCGGCGACGGTCGCCTACCTGAGCGAGCGCCCGGACGATAGGCTTTTCTCATCCGTGGTGCCGGCGGACATTCATAATGCCATCATGCTATTCGGCCGGCAAACCTACGAGCTCGTGCAAGACCTAAGGGAAAACGAATTCCCGTACCCCCGCAGGAGCCTGCGCCAGGCCATGGCCATCTACAGCTGGGCGAACTCCGACGACTTCGGGCTGGCCTACGAAACCCTGGGGAGGGATCCGGGGGACATGGTGCGGACCGCGCTGATGACGGCGGAACTCCTAAACCAGCTGAGCGGGCTCGAGGAGTACTACCCGGAGCTGAGCCAGGCGGCCGAGATGGCGGCAAGCGCGCTCCTAAGGCCGCCTGTGACCTGAGTCACAGGGGGCTACCCCCAAGCCGAAAGCGCGCCGCCTAAAGCGTGCCCGCCTAAAGCGCGCCGCCGAAAGCGTGCCCATTAAGTCAGACGGCGCCCGGGGCAATCGCCCCGGGCGCCGTCGTAAAAGGGGAACCCCCGCCAATCTTTTTCGCCTGACCGACTAAATGAACATCAGGATCACGAACGCGTAAATCATCGCCTTGACGGTAGTCTCGGCTATCTCCTGCATGGCGCACCTCGCACTTAGATTTCAACCGACAAACAGTTGGGACAAGCCTTTCCGGCATCGGCCGTCACGGCGGCATAACGCCAGCGGCCATGTGCCGGATACCTTCTTATCGATTGATACGGGTGCAGTCCTTAATTATTTTAACAAAGCCAGAGCGTCACTTTAGCTTCCGCTGACAATCCGTCGCAGGCCCGGGGCCAGGAAGCCCGGTCCCCCGACAATCGCGCCCGCATTTGCCCATTGGCCCATGCCCAAGGGAAAGGCCCCCTTGCGGGGCCTTGGGCCCCTGGAAGGGCCCCGTGGCGGCCCCCAAGTGCCCACAAAAAAATCCCCCAAAGCCCCTGGGAAGAAGGGGATTTGGGGGAAAATGGGGGGGCTCAGGGACCGAGCGGCCGCCGGAAAGCCCGCCGCCTTCAGGGCACGCAATCCCAGCGGACGGCGCCCCAGGCCACGGGGATGGCTTGGCGCCGCTCGGCACGCCGAGGGCAGAGGGTGGCCCGGTCAGGCTCGGGCGAGTTTCGCCCCCGCTTGACCGGGCACGCCAAAAGGCTTATTGCGCGGCAGGCGGCTCCGCGCCCGGTGCCGGGGGCTCGTCGGCAGGTGCGTCCGCGGCAGGCGCGTCCGCCGCGGGGGCATCAGCCGCCGGGGGTTCGGCCGCGGGGGAGGGCGCGTCGGCGGCCGGTGCGTCGCTAGGCGGCGTGGAATCGGGGGGCGGTGGCGTCGAGGCGTCGGTCGCCGGGGTGGCATCGTCGCCCGCCGCAGGGGCCTCAGTGGCGGGTGTCGTGGCATCGTTGGCCGCCGGGGTGTCCGTGGAGGCGGGCGCGGCCGGGGGCGTGGAGGTGGCCGCCGGGGTTGTGGGCTCCGACGTGGGTGTGCTCTCGCCGCAGGCGCTGAAGGCGACCAGGGCCAGGATGCTTATGGCCAGGACAATCAGGAAATTCTTACTGGTTTTCATATTCCTACCTTAGATGGTTTCTGCGAAGACGCAGGTGATAATAAATCAGCGGAAAACCGCGGAAAACACTTGCCCCGCGGGCAAGGACGCCATTCGCCGCAAAGGGCGCCTCTGCGGTCAGGGGGTTTCGTAAGAGTAAATGAGAGCGTATCAAGATGGAAACGCGCAAGCAAATCCAATGCCGTGGCCCCTGGTTGGGGACCAAGACCGGGCTACCCTTGAAATGGGCATCAGCCTGAAACCCGCCGTGCGGGGTGGGGTTTATCGTTAAAAAAGGACCCTTGGGGCCGCTTTTTGGATAACGTCTGATTTTAGACTCTGATAATCTTGCCATAACTTGATGCTAAAGGCAAGTGCAAATAAATTCACGGACCCCGCCAAGCCCATGCCAGGGAAGGGGATCGGCTTTGCCTTTCCATTGGGAGCGATTGGCGCCGATAGGCCACGTCAGGACTTTGGCTTCTAAATATAGCGCTTCCAGGGATTCCTGACAATGGAGGGGCATCGGGCTTGGCGATATATTAACGAGCCCTTCCTGAAGGGGTCAAGAGAAGCAAATGCAACCGCTCAGGCGAAACCGGCCATAATATTTAGATGAACATATCAATTTTTAACATATTAATGCTATAAATAGCGATAATTTTTGATAAATAAAAATCTTAAGAAAATATTAAATATTATAAAATTCTAAATCACTCC
>JAITKK010000224.1 GCA_031278475.1 Deltaproteobacteria bacterium | reverse complement strand
CTTTCACATTAAACGCTCATGACAGGCCCCAGAGCCTTTCGCCAACGGGATCATGAAAGTTTATCCTGGGGGTGCTCCTGGCCCCCTGACGGGGGCTCCCGCGACTGATGGTCCCCTTGTCGGGGGGCCACCCCCTTAAGGGAAAAATACTTTCACATTAAACCCTCATGACAGGCCCTAGAGCCTTTTGCCAGCGGGATCAAGAAAGTTTATCTTGGGGGCGCTCCTGGCCCCCTGATGGGGGCCCCCCGCGACTGGTGGCCCCCCTGACGGGGGGGCCACCCCCCTAGAAAAAAACTTTCACATTAAACAACGCATCAAATCAAACATAATGCAATCCCGTAAAGATTATCAAGTAGCATCATTGTCTGATTCCACGTCCTGGTACTTCGATTGGCAGCTGCGGCAGACAGAAGTGAGCGTCCCTTTGCCACGGAGGCTCTCACGCAGCCTGGACATTGCGGTTCCTTCCCAGACCTCTTGAATGCCAGTGCGGAAGACGTTTCCCATGGGCATGGCCATACCGGATAGATCGCAGCAGGGGAGCAGGTCCCCCTGATGCCTTACAAGCAGCCTCTTGAAAGGCTGGGCGCAGAGCCCGCCGGGGGCCTCGCCGTGGGGTTTTTTGGGGAACATGGCCTTGTGGGTCCTCCCCTCGTAGTGACCGTAGCGCTGTATGGAGAGGAAATCCGCGACCCCCTCCCAGCGCCCTATGAAACCCGGAAGCTCTGACTCGTTTAGGGATGTCACAAGGAAACTTACCCGCAGGAGGGGGGTTTGGCTCTTTTTCCTCTCCCGCTCGGAGAGGAAGGCCATGATGTTGCCCTCCACCTGCCTAAGTTCGCCCCCCGGGCGCATGCGGGAGTAGGTCTTGGGGCTAAGCGCGTCCAAACTCACCATGAGCCTTGTTAGCCCAGCCTCTATCAGGTCCCTCGACAGGGCGCTTGTTAGAAGGCTCCCGTTGGTGTTGACCATCGCGTCAACCAATCCCTTTTCCCGGCCGTAGGCTACCAAATCGGGTAGCCCGGAAAGGAGCAGCGGCTCCCAGAGCCCGCCGAAGCCCATGGCAGCCTGCCCCTTGGCCGCCCCCTCGTCCAATAGCTCCCTTATCTTGGAAAGCGGAAGGGATCCCCCGGTTGGCAAAACCGCCGGGCCCGATTGAGCCGATGGGTCCGCCGCGTCCGCCGCGCCCGGCGCAAGCGACGCCTTGGGGTTTCGCGCATCGTCAGACTCCCCTGCCATGGCGGACATGGGGCACATGGGGCAGCGGTAGTTGCATAGCCCAAGGGCCTCGTAGTCAACGTGCAGCGGGAAGGGCGGGACAAAGGTTTGGGACCGGGCCCGCTCCCAGCGGGCCCGGTAGTCCAGGAAGGGCTTCCCAAGAAGCCCGCCCAAGACAGCCTGCGGGTCGGCCTTGCCCTTGTACAGCCTGGAGACGGTCAGGGAGTCGGATTGGATGAGGGGCGGGAGCCGGAAGGCGTCGTCCGGGTTGCCGGCATTGTCGGGGGGCCTCACGGGCGGGCCTCGGGGACCCCGTAGGCGTTTTCGGGTGGGAGGAAGGTGACCGGGAGAAGCCCCCCCGGGGTGGCAGGGGCCCCCCGGGGGAGCAGGGCCCTTAGGTAGTTGCCTGTTATGCCCTTGGGGCGCCCGGAGGGGACATGCGGCGAGGACTCGACCAAAAGAAGGGAGGGTTTCCCGTACTGGGCCTCCCTGAAGGACTCCCTCTTGATTTCGTCCAAGGCCCTGAAGGCCATCGCCCTCTCCCGCCTTATTTTGGGGGGGACCTGCCCGGCAAATCCCGAGGCCCTCGCGCCAGGCCTTGCCGAGAATGAGAAGACGTGGAGATAGCTTAAAGGGAGCCTTCGGACGAAATCAAGGGATTCCAGAAAGTCGCTCTCCGTCTCCCCGGGGAAGCCCGCCATGACGTCGGCCCCTATCGACATGCCGGGGTCCATTTCCACGAAGGAGCGCACAAGCCGCTCATAATAGGAGGAAACATATGGCCTGCCCATTGAGGATAGTATCCTGTCGGAGCCGGACTGCAAGGGTATGTGCAGGTGCGGGGCCAGGAAGGGGAACCTTTGGAAAAGACCCAAAAGCGCGTCCGCCTCCCTGGGCTCGACCGAGCTGAGGCGCAGCCTGAAGGTCCTGGGATCCGGGGAAAACTCCCTTTCCAGCCCGGCCAAAAGCCCGGGAAGGTCGGTCCTAGGGCTAAGATCGCTCCCCCAGGAGCCCAGGTGGATGCCCGTCAGCACCAGTTCGTGGAACCCTTGATCCTGGTAGTGGCGGACGCCTTCGAGTATCCGAGCCAACGGGACGCTTTTCGGCCTTCCCCTGAGCCCAGGTATCACGCAGTAGGCGCAGCCGGCGTCACAGCCGTCCTGCGCCTTGAGGAAGGCCCTGCTCCTATGCTGCGAGGGGAAAGGGGGGGGATCCCCCCCAGGGGCCGGGACGGCCCCTGGGAGCCTTCCCAGTACCGAGGGGATGTCGGAACCGGCCGGCGACAGGAAGTCCGCGAGCCCTTCCCTCACGAGCCTTTGGCCAAGGTGGGTGGCGAGGCACCCCATCACAAGGACGCTTGCCTTGGGGTTCTCCCTTCTCACGCGCCTGAGAAGCCTCAGGGCCTCGGACTCGGCCCGCTGGGTGACGGCGCAGGCGTTGAGCACGAAGAGGTCGGGGAGCCCGTCGTCGCAGGGGGAAAAGCCGAAGGATCCCAAGGCATCCATCAGCTTTGCCCCGTCGTACTGGCTGACCTTGCAACCCATGCTGTGGACGCTTGCCTTGGGCATCTCTTATGGGAAGAGCACTACCTTCCCGGCGAGCTCGTCCCCGGAGAAGACCGCCAAGGACACCGCAATCCCCGGCATGGTGAGAACCGTCGGAAGCTCCGGGTCGACCGGCCTCCCGCCCAGGGTTATCCTCGGGTTGGAAAGAGGCCTCCCGCCCATGAGGCTCACGCTTTTCAAGACCACGTTGGTGCCTGGCAGCACCTTCCAGCGGCCGGCAAGGGGCAGCACCCTCTCCTTGCCGTCAAGGACGAAGGTGACGGACTCCAGGACGGGCTGGTCGATCTCTATGAAGGCCTTGAACAATAGTTCCTTGCCGTTCTCCGCGCCCACCTGGTAGAGGGTTTTCCCGCCCTCCTTCACCGCGAAGCGGGGGATGAGGTCGCGCGCCGTGTCGCAGGTCGTGCCCAGGTCGTTTCCGGTGGTGTCCCCGGCCCTTCCCACGAAACCCCGCAGGTTTAGGACAGTCCCCTTTGGGAGCCCTTCCCCGGCAAGGAATCCCACCATGGTGACCTTGGCGCCCTTCCTAAGCGGAAGCGTCTCCCCCTCCCAGAGGCGCACGCGCCTGCCGTCCACCATCAGCTCGAAGCCAGGGCGGCCCTCGGGGGCCCCGGACTCGCCAGGGCCTATGACGCCGCTTGTCCTGGGGGCGGCGGAAGCCAGGGCCTGGGTGACGGGCGCGAGCGGCTTCCCGGGGGCCTCCGGGCCCCCGGGAAGCAGCCCGGCACCCGCGCCGACCGGGATGCCGCCATTGAGGTCGGCCACCAAGGGGGTGTCCGGGTCCTTCCCGCCGTCAGGGCGGAAGGCGATCTCCACTTTCCCGAATACGGCGTTGTCCTTCCTAAGTATTATGCCGGTGGGGCTCTTTACCCTCAGCGGCACCTTCAGGTCGTTCAGGCCGCCTGCCCCCAACACGTCCACGGATATGCCCCTCGTGTAGTTGGAGCCCACGTAGAGCACCTCGATGGTGTCGCCCGGGTTGACGTAGAGCCTCTGGGCGTCGTTCACCGCCACCCGGGTGCCCCCGTTGACGGCGACCACCAGGAAATGCAGCTCGGGCGGCTCGAGGTTTATCCTCGGCTGCTCCAGCTCGACGCCGTAGAGCTCCATGAAGGCGTTCACGGCCAGGTTGTGCTGGTGGACCTTCATCTCCAACGAGGGCAGCTGCTTGCTGGTCTCTATGCCGAAGGCCGGTATGCCCAGCTTGGTGAGCGCGTAAAAGGTGGCCGATCGCCTCTGCTCGCCGTGCCTCGTTGTGGGCGACAAGGTGTCGTGGTTCGCGAACCTGAACTTGTAGCCTTCCTCCGGGATGTCCCGGTTGATTATGTCCACGGCCTTTCTCGCCACCTGCCCAAGGCGCAGAACCGCGCCCGCGGGGGTGGTGTAGGCCTCCGCGTCCGCTATGAGGCACTGGCCGTAACGATCCGGGTTGGCCATGTCCGACTCCCAGTCGTTGCGGAAGAAGCCGGAACCGTCATGGAGGTTCAGGAACACGTCGGACTCGGCCATGAGGTTTTTGAGGATGCCCACCCTGTCGCAGTCCGGGTCGCTCTTGCTCACGTCGTCCCCGAACTTGCGGTTCATGTCCCCGTCCGAGCCGCGGTCGAAATTTATGATGGACTTGAAGTTGGCCCTTGGGACGATTATCAGGTTGCCCTTCTTGAGCGCGGTGTCCACGTAGAGATCGGCCGAGAGGAAGCCCCCCGGCTCGTCACCCTGGATGCCGCCCAGGATCATTATGGTGGGGCCGTCGTTCCTGCCGTGGATCTTGTAGACCTCCAGCTCCTGGGCGGTCCCCTCGAAGTAGACTATGTGCTCGCGCCCGCCCGGGACCCTGCCGGCGGGTATGGCGTGGCCTTCCCCGGGAAAGGCCACGGGACAGAAGAGGGCGAGCGCCAGGCACAGAAGGAGGCCCTTCGCGGGCCCTTTTGGAAGCCCTGCCGCCTGCCAGGGGCTCTTGGCCCTAGTCGCCACGGGGATCCCCTATCACGATCTTTTTCTGGAAGATCAAATCCTTGGTTGTCTCGTCCCAGGCCAGCACCTGCGCGGACAATAGCTTGCCGCCTGTCGGGACCTTCACGTTCCCGCGGTATACCTTGGAGGACACTATGTTGTACTTGCCGCCGTTGTCGTAGCCCTGGGAGGGCACCCCAAGGTCTATCTGGGGATCCGGCACCAGGGTGACCTTCCCTGCCTTGTCGGCCACGGCGAACACGATAATGGCCCTGCCCCTTAGCCTGTTCTCCCCGTCGTTGGTGGACACCCTCTTGAGGTAGTAGGAGTAGCTCCCGCCGGGGTTCATCCTGAAATCGTCCACGTCCAAAAGCTCGGGACCCGTGATTGCCGGGAGCCTTTTCTGGAAAGCGGCCCAGGCCTCGGCCTCGGGGCTCGCGGGGGCGGCCGCCCCCTGGTTATCCTGGCCCGCGTCCTTGGAAGGCTCCGCCTGGGCGGCCGGTTCCTCCGGCTGGGAAGGGTCCCCCTGCTCCGGCTGCTCGGGGCCCTCGCCCTGGGGGTTCCCGGACGCCTGCTCGGGCGCGTTGGCGCCCTGCTCGCCGGGGCTCGCGGGGGCGCCTGGGTTTGCGGGGTTCGGCGGGTTTCCCGCGGGGGCCGCGTTTGCCTGCGCCGGGGGTTCGGCTTCCACGCCCCAGGGCAGTACCGGGTCGTTGTCCATGGTCTCGGCGTTGGCCGCCGCCTGGTCGAGCCTCCTCAATATCTGGCCCGCCTCCTGCGGGGCCTCCCGCAGGGCGCGGTTGTAATCCCTGGCCTCGTAGTAGGAGTCCATGGCCTTGAGCTTGAGCCTTGCGGACTCGTGGTCCACCATCAGGGAGGACATCTTCCAGGCCAGGATGAACAGCGTCCCGAAGGTAAGGACCACCAGGATCCCAATCACCCAGAAGAAGGTAACCGAGAGGGTGAGCCTCCCGGTCCTGCCCCTGTCGGTCATGAATATGACGTGGAGGCGGTTTCCTGCCTCCCTCTTGTTCGGGGCCTTGAGGCTTTTGGGGATATCTTGCACTTCGCCTCCCTGGGGCCCTCGCGGGCCCCGGGCCTGTCATTTCCGTAAGCGGCTTAGGAGCCGGCCTTGAAGGTCTCCCTGGTTATCTTCCAGGTCCCGCCGTCCTTCCTCAAGGTGAGGGTTTTGGTGCCCACGTCCCTGTAGGCGTCCGAGCGGTACCTCTGGGTGAATGTCAGCGTCGCGGTGGGGCCGTCCACCCTCACCTTTGGGTCGAGCGCCTCGACCTCTATCACCCCGGCCTTGCTTATGAGCCCGCCGCGGTAGCCCTTGAAGGCCGCGAGCCCCATGTTCTTGTCCGGGAACCTGAAGTCGTCCGCGTAGTGCCCGAAGAAGGCGTCCTGATCCTTCCTCTCCCAGCTTGACTCCCAGGAGGCCAGGAAGGCCAGGAGCCCGGGCTCCTCGTCGGCCCCCCCGGCCTGAACCGGTGCGTCCCCAGGGGATGCCGTCGCGGTCTTGGCGGGGTCGCCCTCCCCGGCCTTGGCCGGCCGCCCCGAAGGGGCGCCGGGGGGATCCTTGGGTTTTTCGCCCGTCGATATCACCTGGCCAACGGGGTCGGGCGTCCTCACGGTCCCCACCTCGGCGGGCCCGGGGACCCCCGCGCCCGACACCCTCACCCCGGGAAGCCCTGGCACTGCCAGGACCTCCTCGCTGGGCGTGGGGATGGCCGGGGGTAGCGGCACCGGGGCGGGCTCCGCCTGTTCCGGTGGCTTGGCCTGGGCCTGGGCCTGCGCTTGGGCCTGGGCCTGAGCTTGGGGTTGGGCCTGGGCCTGCCTCGCCTGGGCGGTTATCACCACGGGCCTCGGGGATCCTGGTGCCTGGGCTGCCATGGGAGGTGCCTGGTCCCGCCTTGCCTGGGCGGTAAGCACAACCGGCCGGGCGGGCGTGTCGGAGGCAGGCTGGGAGGGGCTTTGGGTGGGAACCCTTGCCGGCTCGTCCGCGACATCCCCAAAGTCCGGGGAGTCGTCCGAGAGAACGGGGCCCCTGGGCTCCGGGCCGGGGCCCGCCGCCCTGGCCCTCGCCTCTATCCGGGCCCTGACCTCCTCGTCCTGGGGATCCATGCCGCCCGGGACCTGCGGCTTCCTGGGGGAGGCCATGAGGGCCCCGCCCGGGAGTATCGCCCCGGCCGAGGCTATGACAACGGGCTCCGCCGAGTTGGAGACCGGGATGGGCGGGGTGGTGAGCGCGGCCCTGCGCTCCTCCGGGCTTAGCCACTTGTTGGTGGTCCGGTCGGTGCCGCCGTAGAACTCCTCGCCGACAATCTCGTAGGAAGCCCCCTTCGGCCTCAGGTAGAGCCTTTTGCCGCCCTTGGAGCTGTAACGTTTGTCGCCGTGGTAGCTTTGATCGAAGGACACCGCGAGCACATCCTTGTGCCGGAAGACCTTGAGGTCGTCAAGGCTTATCTCAATCTTCTTGTAACCCTGGGCCACGTTCCTCTTGTGCCGCATCCAGGCGTCGTAGCTCAGCCTGTCGCTGTTCACGAAGTCTTCCCGGGAGTACATGCCCTGGTAGCGTTCGAGGTCCTTTCCGGCCCAGGCGGCCCTCCAGGACTCCACGAAGGCGAGCACCCTCGCGGCCTCCTCTTTTAGCTCCTCCGCGGGCTTGAGGACTATGGACTCATGGA
Source organism: Deltaproteobacteria bacterium (assembly GCA_031278475.1). Classification (GTDB taxonomy): domain Bacteria; phylum Desulfobacterota; class Desulfarculia; order Adiutricales; family Adiutricaceae; genus JAISMF01. The sequence goes on along the minus strand of JAITKK010000224.1, from coordinate 2,296 downwards.
TGAGGATGGGTGTCTCGTAGAGGGAGATGTACTCCTCCAGGGCCGCTATGTCGTGGTTGAACAGCTCCACGCAGCCGTAGGAGTCGTAATCCACCAAAGGCTTGTTGACGCCGTGGGTCCAGATGCCGTCTCCGCCCCTTCCCAGCCTCCTGTCCCAGAAATTGGGATAATCCATGGGGTAGGCGAGTGTCCCGTAGATCTCGGGGAGCTCCCTCGGCAACAGCTTCTGGTTGAACACGTAGTAGCCTACCGGGGTCTTCTTGTCGCCCCTCACAAGCTTGTCGCCCCTGGCCATGCCCGTCGAGCAGGGGATGATTTTCTCAAGATAGAGCCCGCCCTTGCCGTCGTGGCGGTAGACCCTCAGCTCCTGCCTGGTCATGTCCACCACCAGTATTATGCCCTCCTCGTCGCCTGGGTAGAGGATGGAGTCCGGGAGCAGGCTCTCCTGGGCGTGGGCCGGTGGGCCCACGCCCAGGAGAGCCGCAATCAGGACCAGCAGCGCCAAGGGCCAAATGGCCCATGCCGCCGCAGCCTTAGGGCATTGGCCTTGGGTTGTTTCTTTGCGCATCGTCCTTGGACCCTTGGGACGGGCCGGGACCTCAGGCCCCGTCACCCGTCAAGGCGAGCTCCCTCGTGCCCTGGGGGAACTCTATTACAACGGTTGCCCCCGGCGCCGGGGGCGCCGGGAAGTGGCAGGCGAATACCTTCTCCCACTGGTTGAACACGGGCAGGTAGTTGGAGAGCAGGGGCTCCTTGACCTCGCTTATCACGTCAGGCTCGTAAACCGTCCCCTGGGACCTTAGCCTCACCCTGTAGCTGCCCTTTTCCGAGAACTCGGACACCTTGAAACCCCTGGCATAGATTCCCACGAAGATCACCCGGCCCTCTCCCTCCGGCAACCACTTTCCCATGGCGTCGGTGAAGAAGCCATCGGCCGCCCAGCGCACCCTCGCGGCCGAGAGGAGCCTAGGGCCCATGTTGAGGACGTCCAGGATTACGGAGGCCCTGAGCTCGTCGAAAAAGAATATCTCGTCGTGGGTGGTGTGCTCCCTCGCAAGGGCCACATAGGCGCTGCGCGCCCTCATGGCTTCCATCCTATGGGGCTCAAAGGGCCCGGACTGGCAGCCTGCAATCAAGGCGGATAGGACGCCGGTTATGAGGAGCGCCAAGGTAAGAAGGCGGACAGCCATGTAAGACTTCCTCCGGAATGCAAACAAACGGCCTGTATTGGGTCTATTATAAGACATACTGCCCAGTAGCGTATCAAAAATGCGAGGAAATCGCAAGACAACTGAGCCACAAACACTTTCAACTTTAAAAAGCCTCCCCCAATATGCCCACAATAGCAGCAGTTGTATTAATTTCACTCTAGTTTCGCACTTTTTGTGAGCTAGGGCCAGGGGCTCGGTCGAGGTCGGCTTGGTTTTATCCCATGGCTAAACGACTGTGGGAGTGGGTTTTATAAAAATTTGATTTAAATCAAAAAAATTATATACAATAAAATATTTAAATATATATCTAATATTAGATATATAATGCTTAATATATGATTTAATATCTGACTTAATAACGAAATTTACCGCCAAAATAATTCAAAGCAACAACCCCGCTGCAGAGCGGGTCCTGCCAAGGAAGGCTTGGGCCCTATGGCATGACCCGAGGATGCAAGTCTCCATTGAAAGTACCCGCGCACTTACCAAAACCCTTGCCCCAAAACCCTTGCCCCTTCAATAGCTAAGGTCGGAGGAGAACTTACCATAGGGGCCCCTGAATTAATGACGAAAAGGAAGAGTCGCACATAAGGAATACTTCCAAGGCCTTGATTGATCCAAGAGACTCAAAGATACTGCCTGTGGGATTGTTGGATATTGGAAGGAATTGGCTCTTTGGAGCCTATATGCAATGGGCCACAGAGGCCTCCAAAACCGCCAAGGCACTTGGTTGCCTAGGGGATATTAGGGAAGTGACAATAAATCAAAACAAGGGCCAGTAGCCATGAATGTTGAATTGGGAATTGGGAATCTGGATTCGGGATTCGGGATTGGTGATTAGTGATTGGGGATTGGTGATTGAGGATTGGTGATTGATGATTCTGGATTGGTGATTCAGGATTGATGATTCTGGATTGATGATTCGGGATTGATGATTCAGGATTAGTGATTCAGGATTGCTGGTTCGGGATTAGTGATTAGGGATTAAGGATTAGCGATATAGTTAGCCGCAATCAATCAAATATCGCAAACCTTGGATGCATGGAAGTCAATCGCAGAAGTAATCCGACTTAAATCTTATTGTG
>JAITKK010000166.1 GCA_031278475.1 Deltaproteobacteria bacterium | reverse complement strand
AGCAATTCCTCGGCCTCCTCGAAGCGCTGGGCCTTGGCAAAGGAGCGCACAAGTATCACGCCCAGCCTCCCCCTCGGCAGAAGCAGCTCGTCGGCTGGGGTAAGATCGCCAAGGCTGCGGTAGAGCTCCCTCGACTCGTCCAGGAAGCCGGTCTTCACGAGATCTATCACCAGGTTGAAGGTGGCCTTGGACCTAAGGACAGAGAGCCCCGGGCTTTCCGGGAAGGAGCAAAGCACCCGCATCACGGCCCTGGCCTCCTCCAGGCGGCCCATGCTGCCGAAGATGCTGATAAGGTTCACGCCGGCCTTGGCCCTTTCCTGGAGCACCCCCTCGGAGTCGCCGAAAAAGGCCATGTCGTCGAATATTCGCTTGGCGCCCCGCACGTCACCCACCCTGATGTAGGCGGACACCAGCTTGAAGCCGCCCTTCGCGCCCTCCAGGAGGATGTCGGGGGAGCGTTCGAAGGCCTTGAGGCTCTCGTAGATCCCCTTGGCCTTGTCGAGATCCCCCTGGTAGCCGTACTGGTAGAGGAGGCTGACGGCGGCCCTGGCCTTCTCCCGGGTGACCCTGTGGTCGCGGCCCAGGGAGTCCATGCCCTCGTAGTGCTCCTGGGCGAGCCCGGTGTCCCCGGAGTCCAGGAGGAAGAGTATCAGGCGGTAGGTGGACAGGGCCCGATCGGCAAGGATCCCGTCGTCGTCGCCCAGTTCCCTCATGCCGTCCAGCACCTCCCTGGCCACGTCGAAGCGCCCGGCCTTGCCGTAGTCGAAGACCAGGTTGAACGCCGCCTTGCCGAGGTGGGAGCCCACCGAGGGGCGCCGGCTGAAGGGCAGCATGCCCTGGTAGAGGCCCCGGGCCTCGTCGAGCCTTCCCGCGTTCCCCAGAAAGCCCACCAGGTTCACTGTAGCCTTGGAGCGCTCGAGAAGCACGGGGTCGGCATCCGGGAGCGTTTCCAAGGTCCGGTAGACGGACAGGGCCTCGTCAAGCCTTCCCGCGAGGCCCAGCTCGGTTATGAGGTTGAAGCCCGCCCTCGCCTTCTCCCCCAGGACCTCCTGGTGGGGGCCCAGGGTGTCCATGAGCCCGTAGAGGGCGAGCGCCGCCGATATCTCGCCGTTACGGGAAAAACCCGCGACCAGGTTGAAGAGGGCCTTGGCCTTCTTGGCCGCGAACCACTCGGAGTCCCCGAAGGAGGCCATCCTGTGGTAGACCTCCCTCGCCTTCGTCAGATCGGGCTTGAGGCAGTAGTCGCAGACCAGGTTCACGGCCGCCTGGGCCCTGAGCCTCCTCACCGCCATGGAGTCGCCGAAGGCGGACATGAGGTTGTCGAAGAGCCCCTGGGCCTCCTCGTAGAGCTTGCGCTCGCCGTAGCTGAATATCAGGTTGGAGAGGGCCTCGGCCCTCTGGGCCTGGACCGCCTCGGAGTTCCCCATGCCGGCCATGGAGTTGTACACCCTCATGGCGTCCGCGAGCATCCCGGCGTTCCCGTAGTGGCTAACCAGGTTGGCGGCCGCCTTGGCCTTGGAGTTGCGGATCTCGGGCGAGTCGCCCAGCTCGTCCAGGGTGGCGTAGAGCGCCTCCGCGTCCGCCCAGCGCCTGGACGAGCCGTACGAGCAGAGCATGTTGATGATGGCCACGGCCCTGTAGACCCTGAGGGGGCCGCTGTCCTCCAGGCCCAGGAGGCTGTCGAAGACGCCCCTGGCCTCGTCCGGGTCGCCCCCGAAGGCGTAGCTGGATATGAGGTTGATGGCCGTCTGGGCCTGGATGTCCACAAGGTCGGGCACCACCGCCACAAGGTCCTTGGGATCCTCCCAGTCGCCGCCGCCCGGGGTGTCGCCATGCTCGGGCTTGGGGCTTATCAGGGTGAGCGGGGCCTCGCCGGGCGCGAAGAGCCCCAGGCGCTCCGAGTCGTCGCCCTTGGGAAGGGCGGCGTCCGCCATGCCGGGGTCCTGGACCAGGGTGATGGAGGCGCGGCCAGGCGACCCGGCCCCCCTGCGGGGGGCCGGGCTGAGCCTCGCGAGCTCGCGGTAGACCTCCAGGGCGTGGGCGCGCTCGTTGTCCCTCACGAAGGCCAGGACCAGGTGGAAGGCGGCGTGGGCCATCTCCAGGGCGATGGGCGGGTACCTGCCGAGATCCCCCATCCTCAGGAAGAGGGCCTTGGCGGAGGCGGGGTCCCCCGCCCTCAGGTAGGCCGAGCAGAGATGCCTTGCGGCGTTCGCGAGGGCTATCCTCGACTTGGGCGTGCCCTCCTCGCGTTCGAGATCGTCGTAGAGGCTCCTCGCCTCGGGCGCGTGCCCGAAATGGGCGTAGTACGCGGAGAGCCTCGCCCCGCAGAGCAGCACCCTCTCCCGGCCGCCGTCCCCGGGACCCCCCGCCGCCGCTTCCGCCATCCTGTCGTAGGCGTCCCTCGCCTGGAGCAGGACGATGGACTGCCTCGAGCTGTCCCTCGCCTTGTCGCCAGGGCTGCCCCCGGCCCTCTCGGCCAGGGACTGGGCCTCGGCCATCAGGCCCCTGAAGGCCTCGAACCATCGTTCCATATCGCTTGTGACTCCCATTCCCCTATAGTTACGCCTGATTACGCCGACTTCCCGCCGCGATGGGCCCCAAGGCCTTGCCCCGGCCGCCCAAAGGGGCCTTCCGTGGCTTACTTTAACACTTTAGCACAAAAGATGGGAGCGCAGGCTTGAGCGGCCGCAACATGGCGTGTTTGGCCCCAAATAAAGGGGGACCCGCGAGCGGGAAGGGCATGGCCCCGCGGCCGTTGCCCCAGCGCCGCGGCTTGCGGCCCATTCAGGCCCATTTAGGCCCGGTTACGGCGGAATCCCGGCTGGGTGGCCGGGCCATGCGAGGCCGTGGGAGGGATCCTCCCATGGGGGCGGGAAAAGCCCCAGGCGTCGGGGGCTTGGGCCACTGGAGGGAAAATGTTTGCGGGAAAGCATGCCGAAATCACGCGGCCACACGCAACCAATGGCCCCAGGGCGGCCCCGGGGCCTTCCGGGCTATTGAGAAAACGTCAAAAAAATGTTAATAATCAAAGCGTAGGTTCCCTTTAACGACAAAAAGCACCCGCTCGCGCAAGAAAGGCCCAAGGGTCTTTCCTTGCCATTCCCATGCCGGCGCGGCCGGCCCGCGGAGGCCACACCTTGGCAGCAACCGCCGACGACAAACCACTAGCCACCATCCAGTGCCCCGCCTGCGGGAAGTCGGTCAGGCTGCCTGCCACCACCTGCCCCTTCTGCAAGGCGGACCTCAGGACCGGCGAGAGGCCGGAGGAGAAGGTGTCCGTATGGCAGAGGAGGGGCCTCAAGACAATCGTCGTGATACTGCTGCTGCTCCTGCCGGTCGGGGCCTACGTGATCGCCAACTACGACAGCATCGACTGGGGCTCCGAGGGGGGCCTGAAGGACAGGCTCCTATTGAGGCTGCACTCCTGCGCGGACCCGCAGCCCAAGATGTGGGAGGAGGATGACCAGGAGGCGCAGAAGAAGGCGGTCAAGGCCGGCTATTCCTCCTGGAAGGACAACAAGAGGCAAAGGGCCATGGGCCAAGGCCAGTACGACCCGGACGCCGAGGGGATGAGCGAGGAGGAGCTGGAGGCGAGGACGGACCGCCGGGGCTACTTCGCGACCACCCTTCTGGCCGACGGGCCCTCCAAGAGCCTAGACCCGGGCGACAACTGGTACGGCGACCTGGCAGGCGAGTGGGACGTGGCCTACATCACGGGGTTCGGGACCCCGGAGGAGAACATCGTGAACGGGGAGTGGAACTTCGTGTGGATAAACGGGGGCGACGCCATGGAGGATGTGCTTAACGTGCCCTACCTCTGGGACATGTCGAAGGCGGAGGCCCCGATACGCATGACGACCATAAGGACCTACAACGGGACGGAAAAATTATGGGAGGGGGCGAGGGTCATGCCGGGAAGGATTGCCCCCTTCAGGGCGGTGCGCAACCAGGACGGCTCCATAATCGAGAACTTCGTGAGCCCCAGGGGCTCACACGAGTTCTGGGTATACGCGAACATCACCAAGGACTCCTTCCAGGTCTACATCTCGGAGACAAAGGACAACGGCCAGAGCTACGACACCATAGCGGAGATCTGGGCCAAGGGCAGGGCCATCGAGCGGATGTGACGGCCTTCCTCGGATCCCCCCCGGATCTGGCATTTCGCGCCCCGCTGGGGTATACTCTTGCCCGAAGGACCAAGTTGGCGGCCGGATTGACCCTAAGCCATCCCTGGCCCTCGACCGCTCAGCCCAAAAGACGGCGGCCCCCGGCGGGGCCTTGGGGATGACGATGACGGCGGATTGGCTGAAAGACAAGTTGCTGCGCCTTGAGCGCAAGAACGCCTTCGACGGCTCCCTTGTATTCGGCACCTCCAAGTTCAACAAGGGCACCGGGAGGGCCAGCCGCTCGCTGCAGCCCTTCCAGACGCTCATAGACAAGGACACCGGCCTCATAGGCTCGGATCTCGTGAGATCCAGGAGCTGCCCGGTCTGCGGGGAGGCCCCCGGCCCGGGGCTCTTCATAAAGGACGGCTTCCGGCACGTGCGCTGCCCCAAGTGCGGGCTCATCTATGTGAGCCTGATACTTAGGGAGGACATAATGATCCGCTACTGGAGGGAGGAGACCGCCTGGCTCTCGGTACTCCACTCCACCCCCCAGTCGGACATGGACCGGCTGAAGTTCCAGTACGGGCTCGACGTGGCCGAGGGCATCCTGGGGGAATCCGAGAGCCCCGGGAAACTCCTGGACATAGGGGCCGGTGCCGGGGACTTCGCCCTCAAGGCCAAGGAGCGGGGCTGGGAGACCACCGCCCTGGAACTCAACCCCGAGACCGCGGACTACCTGGAGCGGGAGGGCATACAGGTCATCGTGAGGCCCCTGGAGCTCTCCGATCTCCCGCCCGGGACCTTCAGGCTGGTGACCATGTGGGAGGTCCTGGAGCACCTGACCGACCCGCGCTCGGTCCTCCTGAAGGCGAGGGACCTGCTCACGGACGACGGGCTCCTTCTAATAGTCGTCCCCAACGCGGGATCATTGGTCACAAGGATCCTCCACGAGAAGAGCAACACCTTCGGGGGGCACTCGCACCTGAACCACTTCGACGTGGGGTCCCTCTCCACGATACTCGACGGCACGGGCTTCAGTATTAGCGAGATGGAGACCATACTCACGGAGCTAGGGAGCATCAACAACTACCTGGACTTCCAGGATCCCTACCTGGGGGACGCGAAGGAGTTCTGGCCCTACGTCACACCCGAGCTCATCCACGACAAGCTCTGGGGCTCGAGGCTCCTGGTGCTCGCCCGCAAGGGCGGGTGACCCAAGGGTGCCCGTGATGGCCCAAGCCATGGCCTCCGTCTTGACCTTAGCCTTGGCCCTAACCGGCCCCATAAGGGACGGCCGCCCCCTCGCAATCCTCAGGGCCCCCCTTGCGGCCTTCCTTTCCGCGACCCTTCCCCTGATGCTTTCGCTCCCCCTCCTCCTCTTGAGCGTCCCGGCCCTTGCCCAGGACGACCTCGGCTCCCTCTTCCTAAAACTCCCGGACTCCGAAACCAACAACCTCGACCCCTCCCAGAGGCAGGCACTGCTTGACACTCTCAAGGGCTCGGTGGGCGGCTACGCGGCGCCCTCCAAGGCCGGGTTCTGGCTGGAGTCCTTCACCCCGGACGTCCTTACGCTCTTCGGCATCCACCACATGCCCGCCGTGTACAAGTACTTCAGGGGCGGCTCGGGGGGGGCCGGCATCCTTGCAGTCTGCCGCAGCCTGCAGACCTCCGGCCCGTCGGCGGCCGACGAGCGCTCCGAGGGCTCGCCCCCATTCGATCTCACGCTCTACCAGGCGGGGGCCGGAAGGGAGCTTGTGAAGGTCGACCAGCAGGACTACATCCCGCCCATAGGGGTCCTGGACTTCGTCACCAGGGACACCCTCCAGGACTACTACGCGACAAAGGACCTTGAGCTGATAAACAAGCACTTCAGGGCCTGCCTCACCTGCCACGCCTCGGTGGGGGATCCTGTGGCCCTTGACATACTCACGATCACCAGCATAAGCGGCCACTCCTGCGCGAGTTTCATAACCCAATACAAGCTCCTGCCCCTTGCCTGGAACGGCAGCCACTTCGAGAAACCCTACGACCGCGCGGTGAGCCC
>JAITKK010000132.1 GCA_031278475.1 Deltaproteobacteria bacterium | reverse complement strand
GGATTCACGTTTGCAAGGGCTGCGAAAAGGGGCTATAATGCAAGGCGTGGAAAGGCACTAACTTCAACTTTCAAAGTGCGCGAAAGAAACTTTCCGAGCCTCGCCCCCTTGCACAGCCTTGGGCCGGGGCAAACCTTGGGCAATGGCCCTAAATCCCCAAAACAGAATCGGGACACGGATGACACCCATGACTCAATCCGCATGCCTTCGCAGACGCCCTCCCGCCCCCAAGGGCTTTAGACTTGCTGCAACCCTTTGCCTGGCACTGGCCCTGCCGCTCGCGGCCTGCTCGAACTTTTCCGTGCCCGGTCCCTCGGCCCCGCCCACCGAGGTCGACATAGCCGAGATGGACCCCGCGAGCTTGAAGATCCCGGTAATCGACTACTCCTGGGCCTACCTGGCCGGGGGCAACCACGTCCAGATCCAGGGGACGGTGGTGAACGGCACGGGCCAGCCCGTCCAGAGCGTGATCATAGCCCTGCTCCTGTACGACGAAACCGGGAAGCCCATCGCCAGGGGGGACACCTACGTTACCCCAAGCTATCTGATCCCCGGGGCCAAGGGCACCTTCAGCGTGATGGCGCTCATCAACCGCCAGGGAGTGACCCACACCCGGCTCATATCCAACGCGCAGACGACATCCGTCTATTGACCCGGGAGGCCCCATGGGCGCGATGATGACGGAGGGCGAGGGCCTGGGGGTCTCGCCAGCGAGGAAGAATCAAGTGGTATACATCAAGAGCCCGGAGGAGATAAGCAAAATCCGCAGGAGCGGCCGCCTGGCCAGCCAGACCCTTGACTACGCGGCCTCCAAGCTCAAGGCCGGCATGACCACCAAGGCCTTGGACAAGCTCATACACGAGTTCATAGTGTCCCACAAGGCGACACCTGCGACCCTTAACTACAACGGCTTCCCCGCCAGCAGCTGCATCTCGATAAACGAGGAGGTCTGCCACGGCATCCCGGGCAAGAGGGTGATAATGGACGGCGACATAGTCAAGATAGACGTGACCACCATCCTGGACGGCTATTTCGGCGACACCTGCCGCACCTTCACCGTGGGGACCGTGGACGAGAGGACCTCCAAGCTGGTGGCTGCCACCCTCGAGTCGCTCGACCTTGCGATACGCACGGTCAGGAACGGCTCGAGGCTGGGCGACATCGGGTACGCAATCCAAAGCCACGTGGAGCCCATGGGCTTTTCCGTCGTGAGGAAGTTCGTGGGCCACGGAGTGGGCCGCGAGTTCCACGAGCCCCCCAACGTCCCCCACTACGGGGACAAGAACACCGGCATGATGCTCAAGACGGGCATGGTGCTGACCATAGAGCCCATGATCAACACCGGCACCTGGAAGGTGCGGATCCTTGACGACGACTGGACGGTGGTGACCGCCGACGGCGGCCTGTCGGCCCAGTTCGAGCACACCTTGGCGGTGACGGACGACGGCTGCGAGGTGCTGACAGGCTACTGAGCGGAAGGGGGCGTCCCGCCCCCTTCCGCCCCATCCCCACATGCAATCCCCGGGGCGCGCCCGGAACGCCCCCAAGCGAGAAAATGCCCACCAACGAAAAGGACCAAAGCCCCGAGTCCCTGTTCGAGGCCGGGAAGAGGTTTTACTTCCCCAGCCAAGGCAACGACCAGGACCCCGACCTCGCCCTGCTCTACTTCCAGAGGGCGGCCGAGGGGGGCCACGCCCCCGCTCAGAGGCTCTACGGCATATGCCTCCTGGAGGGCAACGTCTGCGCGAAGGACGTGAAAGGCGCCGTGCGCTACCTCGGCATGGCGGCCGACAAGCGCGACCCGCAGGCCTCCTACACCTTGGCCCTGCTCCACGCCAAGGGCGACGGGGTCCCCAAGGACTGGGGCAAGGCCTGGGGGCTCCTTGATCACCCGAACGTCCAGGCCCTCGCCGAGGCGAGGGCCTTGAAGGCCAGGCTCAAGCAGGAGCTACTGGCGCTCTACCCAAATCTGGCAAGCTCCCTCGCTGGGGAGGAAAATGCCCTGCGCCACCGCCTAACCCCGCTCCTGCAGAGGAGCTTCCCCACCTTCTGGGGGAAGCTCGCCGGCGACCGGGAGGAGTTCCTGGTGCTTCTGGACCTCAACCTCGGAAGGAAGAGCGCCGCGGTGGCCCTGGGCGAGCTCAGGGCCCTTCAGGAGTCCTACTACCAGGGGCTCTGACGGGAGACCCCGGCCCGGGGCCCCGCCCCGGGCCCCAGCCCCGCGGGAGGCGGGTGCCTATGCCCCCCATGGACGAGAGAGCCACCCGCAAGCCCCTGACCTACCCGCCCTCCCCCAAGGGAAAAACGCCCCGGAAAGACCCCGCCCCGGCGCCTCTCTCGGAGACAGGCCCGGAAAAGCTCTTACTCTTCCCCGAAAAACTCAAACACCTAATGGACGCCATGAAGGCGGCGCCTTTTGTGGAGCCTTCCGGCGGCCCTTACCCGGTGTCGGTGGAGCTCTCCCTTACCTACCGCTGCAACCTCGCCTGCGGCTTCTGCTCGGACCAAGGGGTCCGCAAGGGCCGGGATCTCCTCAGTCCCAGGATGCTCCGGGGGCTTTTCCGGGATCTCGCGAAGGGCGGGACAAGGGGGGTAACCATCGAGGGGGGCGGGGAACCCACCCTCTCGCCCCACTTCCCCGAGGCGGTGGGGCTGGCGGCTTCCGAGGGCCTGGGCCTGGGGCTCATAACCAACGGGCTCGCGCCCTTCCCCAAGGGCCTAGACCCTGGCCTTTACGGCCGCTTCCAGTGGATCCGGGTGAGCCTCGACGCCTCGGACGAGGGGGGGTTCCTGGCCATCAAGGGCGCCAAGGGGTTCGCTAGGACGCTTGATAACATCGGGCTTCTTGCGGAACGGGCCGAGGGAGCCGTCATTGGCGTGGGCTACGTGCTTACAAGCCAAAACTCTGACCCGGACAAGCTCTTCGCGCTCTGCGCGAGGCTCAAGGCCATGGGAACGGTATCCTACCTCTCCATACGCCCGGTGGTGGACCACCCGGAGCTCGAGGCCGCGGGCTCCCTCGACCCTGAGGCCGGCCCCCTTGCCGCGCTCCGGCAATTGTCCGGGGACGGCTTCAGGGTGGATCTCCACGCGCTCTCGGACAACGCCCCGGCCGGGAACCTCTCGCTCCCCTGTGTCGCCCACGGCCTTTCCGCTGTCATCGGGGCCGAGGGGAACGTCTGGCTCTGCGGCAGGCTGAACGCCGACCCCTCCTTTTCGCCCATGGGGAACCTTGCAAGCGAAACGTTCGGGGATATCTGGGCCGGGGAAAGAAGGCGCTCCCAAGCCATCGACGCGGCGGATCCGGCGTTTTGCGAGAAAAGTTGCCCAAGGTGCCGCATGACCAAGTACAACCGCCTCCTCTTCCAAGCGTCCAGGCTTAAAACCCCGGACTTCATCTAGAAGGAGGCACCACCTTGGAGAGGAAACGCCCCAGAAGGCCGTCCCCGCCGCCCCAGAGGCTTGGGGCCGTGGTGCTGTCCAGGGCGCTTTCCGGTGAGGCGGACCTTGTGGCGACCTTCCTCACCCGCGAGCTGGGCCTCCTGACAGCCCTCGCCAAGAACGCCAGGAAGAGCGTGAGGCGTTTCGGGGGCGGGCTGCTGTACCCAGGGGCCGCGGCCTATTACGATTTTAGGGTAAGGGAGGGGAGCGAGTTCGCCTTCGTGGAGCGTGGGGAGTTCAACCCAAAGGCACCGGTGCTCCCGCCCGACCCCGTGATCCAGGCCCTGGCCGCCTGGGCCCTGGAGCTCACAAGGGCCTTCGAGGCACCCCGCAACCCGGCCCCCAAGAGCTTCAACCTGCTGCTCAGGCACTTGGGCGCGCTCGCGCAGATTGGCCCCGAGGAATACCCCTACCTCAGGCTAAGATCCCAATCCATCGCGTTCACCAAGCTCTACATGGAGCTAGCGGGATTCGGGCCCGACTTCGATCACTGCTGGGTATGCGGGTCCAAGACCTCGGCCCATGCTGACTACCTCATCGAGGGCACCGACCCCTTCGTGATTTGCCCGGCCTGCGCCGACAGTTATCCAGCGAGCCCAGGGCGCTTGCTCCAAGGCACTGCCCTGGTTCAACTGAAAGGCATAAAGGATCTGAAAAAGCCGCCTGTATTCGACGATGAGGGCCTAAGGGCATTGGAGTACTTCTACCAAAGCCTCGCTGCCTCAAGCTCTGGGAGGGTGTTCAAGACCCGCAAGGCGCTAAAGGGCTTCCTGGACGAGGCCGAGGGGCCGGATCCCCCATGACGGGCCGGGAAGGATCCCGGGGGCTGAGGGGATTGGCTTGAACATCCGGGAAGGTTTCACGCTACCACCCGTGTTTCCCTGCCCTTGCCCTGCGACGGGACTCCCAAAGTCCATCCTCAAAAATCTCGTATTAGTCGCAATATGGGCCTTAGGCCTTGCCGTATTAATGGATGGCATCGGCGTAGGGGTCTGCAGAGCTGCAGTTACTTAATCCTTGCTGGGCTAATTTACTTACTGGGGCTTTGCAGCGATTGCATTCCTAGCCCCGCCCAGTTCGTGCAAGACGCAATCACTTGGGGACTTGGGAAGAACGTGACAAGGATCCATGTTTAAGCGACACTTGCGCGGCCATGGCAACAGGGGAAAAGAATCGGGGTTACTGGCACTCATACTCGAGGCGTTGTTGGAAGATAGGCATATCGCTTATCTTCACGCCGAGTGCGCCTTCTTTTGTGATTCGTTTACTTTGGGCCCAGCTTCAAATTCTGCCTATTCCCCCAAAGGTGGCATGGAAACGCAAGGTGAGCGGGAATTGCAGACCTCAATGCAGAAGCCTTATGCCTGAATGCGGGTAAAGGCTATCCAACTCAGACATCAGCCACATGTATGCCCATGAAGTGACTCCGCAACCGGGCACGGCCACACTCATCATCACAGCTATAATACCAGCAACAACTGGTGAATACTTGTTCTTCACCATAGGTGCGTATACGGCAGGTAAGCCGATAAGCCATTAATATAGTAATAGCGAAATATGTGTAGCAATTAGATTTTTTAAAAGATCATTAAAAATTCTATGAATTATTTTGTCGTCAGCACGGATAAGCCATAATCATTCTGAATTCATTTTGTACAAAAATTTAATTATTGGCACAATCAATTTAATGCGATCTTGAGTGTCATATATGCGGTAGCCTTTGTTAGTTTCTGGATCTTCGTAATCAATTGTATAATTTTCTGAATCTTTTCCCTTTACATGAAGCCAACCATTTTCCTGAATTTTTGGGAATTTACTTCTCAATCGCTCAAAATAACCAGATTGTTTTTTACGTAATTTATTTTTTGTTTTGTATTTGATGTCCCATATCTTCCAAGAAAATTCATCCCACCATAGTGAAAGTTTGATTTTCTTGAACATTAGCGGCTGGGTCTCTGATGTTGGGCTGTCAATTCCGCCAAGCTTATCGTCCTCTTCTTCGTATTTTTCACCTAAACCGGCTTCCACTGTTGCCGCCCATAAAAAAGTGCTCCAGCTGTTTGCTGAGCGCTTTTCTCGAGAAAGCGTAATCTGATTGAAACTTTGTTTGGTGTACCCCCAAAAATAAAGACCGGAGCCATCATATTTGGGGTATTTAAGAAAATAATATCTCCAACTAAACTCCTTATTTGTTTCACACTTGTCGAGAAAAGATCGCACAATATCTTTTAGCGTTTTTTCAAAATCTGCATTCGAATTGACTGATTTTGTTTCATTTATCAATTCTTGGACACATTTACAGCGTTCAGGGAAATAGGGTTTATTGGACTCATTGTGCGATGTTAATATAAGGTGCGTATTATAATCTCTTGATTCATCATTAAGATTTCCTGGCGTTCCCAGAAAAACCCTCTGAGGCCCATAGCGATAGCCATAATTTC
>JAITKK010000082.1 GCA_031278475.1 Deltaproteobacteria bacterium | reverse complement strand
TAGCATGACTTTTTCGGCACCCCGTTTGGGTCAATTCCGCTTTGTGCAAGGCGGGCTTTTGTGTTAATATGTGCCGTTCACCTATCAATGGGACCCGGGGCAGGCCTCCCGTCGGGGCTTAGGCCCAGCAGGGAGGCCCCCGCCCCGGACCCTCCCGCCCCGCAGGCGGCCAGGGGCCTTGCCCCGGCGGCCAAACCCTAAACCATTCCTTTGAAAGGGCGGCCCGATGCCGCCCGGGGGGAAAAGACATGAGAGCACTGAGACTCTTTTTGGCGCTTCTCGCGGCCGTGGCCATCATGGGCGGCCAGAACCTGTTCGCCTATAAAATCTCCATCAACCAGTTCGTCGAGCACCCGTCGCTGGACCAGACGGTGCAGGGCTTCAAGGACGCGCTCAAGGATGGCAAGGTAAGCGACGTTGAATACAGCATGCACAATGCCCAGGCCAAGACCGACACAGCCGCGCAGATTGTCCACCAGATAATCGGCGAGAAGCCTGATCTCGTGCTGGCGGTGGCCACAAGCAGCGCCATCCCCACCGTGAACGCCATCAAGGACACGCCGATCCTCTTCACGGCGGTGACGGACCCTGTCGAGGCCAAGCTTGTCGCAAGCCTTGAGAGCCCCGGGGCGAACGTCACCGGGACATCCGACATAAACCCTGTCGCGGACCAAATCGCCCTCATCAAGGAGGTGCAGCCCACGCTCAAGAACCTTGGCATCATCTACAACTCCGGCGAGCCCAACTCCGTCGTGCAGGTGGGGCTGGCCAAGGCCAAGGCGGAGGAGCTTGGCATCAAACTGGTCGAGGCCGTGACGGTGAACACGGCCGGGGTCAACCAGGCCGCGCAGTCCCTGGTGGGCAAGGTGGACGCCATCTACCTCCCCACCGACAACTCGGTCATATCCAGCCTGGAGGCGGTGCTGAAGGTTGCCCTGGACCAGAAGATCCCCGTCTACCCGGCGGAGGACGACTCAATCCGCAAGGGCGGGGTCGCGGTCCTCTCCATAAGCTACTACCAGCTGGGCCGCCAGACCGGGGATATGGCCGTCAAGATTCTAAAGGGCGGCGTGAAGCCCGCCGCCATCCCGGTGGAGACGCAGAATGGCTCCAGGCTCGTGGTGAACCAAGGCTTCGCCGACAAGATAGGCCTTAAGATCCCCGCCTCCGTTCTGGACAGGGCGGACGAAACGCTCAAGTAATCCCCGGGGCCCTGCGGGGCCCCGGGGGGAACCCCGGAAGGAACCTAGGGGGGATCCCATGAAGGATCCCCCCGGGCCCCGCCCGGCCCAAGGATCCCGACCATCAGGAAAGCCGGCTGAGACATGACACTTTACGCCCTATCGGGTGCCCTGTCGCTCGGGCTCGGCTACGGCCTCATGGTGCTGGGCGTCTACATCACCTTCAGGATCCTGGACTTCCCGGATTTGACCGTCGACGGCAGCCTGCCCTTGGGCGCCGCCGTGTCGGCGGTGCTGATTACCAAGGGATGGGACCCGTTCCTGTCCTTGCTCCCCGCGGCGGGCGCGGGCTTTCTCGCGGGCATGGTGACGGGCGCCCTCTCCACGAAGCTCAGGATCCTGAACCTCCTCGCCTCCATCATTACGATGACCGCCCTCTACAGCATCAACATACGCATCATGGGGCGGCCGAACATCTCGCTCATAAGCCTTCCCACCGTGTTCAGCCCCCTCGGGCGCCTCGACATCCCCACCATAATTTCCTCCAACATCGTCTTCCTCTCGTTCATCCTTTTCGCGGTCGCCCTCCTCTCCTGGCTCATGCGCACGGAGTACGGGCAGGCCCTGGTCGCGACCGGCGACAACCCAAGGATGATAAAGAGCCTGGGCGTCAACACCAACTTCACCATAATAACCGGGGTCGGCATCTCCAACGCGATGGTCGCGGTGTCCGGCGCGCTCATCGCCCAGAACCAGGGCTCGGCCGACGTCTCCTCAGGCATTGGGACCATTGTCGCGGGCCTTGCCTCCATCGTGGTGGGCGAGACCCTCTTCCCCAGCTCCAGGGTGGGGACCGCCATAATAGCGGTGGTCCTTGGCTCCGTCGTCTACCGCCTGGTGATAGCCTTGGCCATGGGCCTCAATCTCGGGGGTTTCTCCTTCACCGCGTCCGACCTGCAGCTGATAACGGCCACCCTGGTGGTGGTTGCCCTGGTGCTGCCAATGCTTAGGAAGAAGGGGGCCCGCTGACATGCTTCGATTGGAAGGGCTCAGCAAATGGTTCGCGAAGGGCACCGTGAACGAGGTACAGGCCCTGGACGGCCTCGACCTCGAGGTCGGGACCGGCGAGTTCGTCTGCGTCATAGGCTCCAACGGGGCCGGGAAATCCACCCTGCTCAACTGCGTGGCCGGGACCTACCCGCCGGACAAGGGCAGGATACTGCTCGCGGGCGAGGATATAGGCGGAAGGCCGGAGTTCAAGAGGGCGAGGCTCATAGGCAGGGTCTTCCAGGACCCGCTGCTCGGCACCTGCGCCTCCATGACCATAGAGGAGAACATGGCCCTTGCCAACCGCAGGGGGAAGAGGAGGACGCTCAGGCCCGGCATAAGGGACCTTGAGCGGGAGCGCTTCCGGGAGGCCCTGTCCAAGCTTGGCCTTGGCCTTGAGGACAGGCTTAAGGACAAGGCCGGGCTTCTGTCCGGCGGGCAGCGGCAGGCGCTAACCCTTCTGATGGCGACCCTAGTGCGCCCAACCATCCTGCTCCTGGACGAGCACACCGCGGCCCTCGACCCCAAGACCGCCGGGCTCATAATGGACCTCACAAGGGATCTTGTGGAGGGCGGCAAGCTCACCACCATAATGATCACCCACAACATGCAGCAGGCCCTAAGCTTCGGCGGGAGGCTCGTGATGATGCACCGTGGCAAGGTGCTGCTCGACTACTCCGGGAGCGAAAAGGAGAGGCTGACGGTACAGGACCTCCTCAGGCACTTCCACGAGGCCAACCCGCTTATACCCGACAACGGGGTTACCGACCGCATGGTGCTGGGCTGATGGGTGAGGAATGGGATAACGGGCCCGGGCCAAGGGCCCGGGCCTCCTTCGCGGCGGGGCTCGCCAAGGGTTCGCCTATACTCATCGGGATCCTGCCCTTCGGGCTAATCTACGGGGCGGCCGCCAAGGCCGCCGGGCTTTCCCTCCCGGATACCGTCCTCATGAGCCTCACGGTCTTCGCGGGCTCCTCCCAGCTGGTGTTCGTGGGGCTCTGGCAGGAGGGGGTGAACGCCTTCGCCCTCACCTTCACCGTGGTGGTGGTTAACCTCAGGCTCCTTATATACGGCTCGTCCCTTGCCCCCTTCCTTGGCCGCAACGAGCCCCTGCCGCTAAGGGTGCTGCGCTCCTACGCCCTCACCGACGAGAGTTACGCCATAAGCATGGCGGGCTTCGTGAATCCAGGGTTCCGCCATTCGAGGACCGCGTACTACCTGGGTTGCGCCTTCCCCACCTGGATAGGCTGGCAGTGCTCCGGAATCATGGGCCACCTCGCGGGCTCCGCCCTCCCGGAGAGCGTCCCCCTGCGCATGGCGGTGCCGTTGGTCTTCCTGAGCCTATTGGTGTCAGTCTTGTCCGCGAGCCCTTCCAAGGCCGCGTCCAAGGCGGCCGCGGCCCTTGGGGCCGGGCTTTCCGCCATACTGCTCTCCGGGCTGCCCTACAACCTGGGGCTTATCGCGGCCATCGCGGTAGGCGTCCTCATGGGATCCCTCGTGTCCATGGGAAGGCCTTCAGTGCCGGGCCCTGGGGCAGGCCCGAAGCGATGAGCGCCTTCCTCGCCTGCGTGCTGGTCGCGAGCGCGGGGACGCTCGCGTTGAGGCTCTTCTTTTTGGGCAGGGACGAGCCAGTGCCTTCCCCGGACATGCTGAGGGCCGCCATGGAGCACCTGCCCGTCTCCATCCTGTCGGCCCTGGTCTTCCGGGAGTTCATCCTGGGCGGGCCAGGGCTGACGGCAAGGCTGTTTTCCGCGAGCGTCGCGGTCTTGCTCGCCCTTACCCTCAGAAAGGACATCGTGACCATACTTGGGGGCCTTCTGGCGTACTGGGCCTTCACGGCCCTTTCGCCCCTCTCGCCCTGATACCAGGCCCCATCCCCTTTCACGGCCCCGCGTTTGCAAAGCCATGGGCTTTGGCATGCCCGGGGCCGCCCCCGGGTTTTCCCCGGCTTTTCCCCGGCTTCATCCCGCAGCTGCCCCGCACCCACCCAACGTTTCCAAGGCACCCGCCAAAATCTGGCATGGGAGTTGCTCTTCCGACTGCGAACCCGGCACCTTGGCCGGAGACGCACGCAAAGGAGCGTTCCCGTGACGAGAGACCTAAACGCCAACCTTTTTTCAAGCCAGTTCGGGATCATGGAGGGGACGCTGGGCCTGCGGCTCGCGCGCCACGACTTCACCTCCACGAACCTCGCCAACAAGGACACCCCCGGCTTCAGGGCAAGGCACCTGAACTTCGAGAAGGTCCTGGCTGAGAACCTCCCGGGGAACGCCATGGAGCTGGACGTGAGGCAGACCAACCAGCGGCACATACCCTCAAGGGACGCCTACTCGGCGTTCAGGAGGGCCGCGAGGTCGATACGCATGTCGCCTTACGGCTACGACGAATACGACGACGACAAGCTGGACATCGACAAGGAGATGACCCTCCTCACCAAGAACCAGCTTATATACAACACCACAGTGCAGATGCTCGCCAAGGAATTCGACACACTGAAGTACGCCATAGGCGAGGGCGGATCGAGGTAGCAAATGGATTTTCTGAACTCTATGGACATCAGCCAGTCCGGGCTCAGCAGCCAACGCCAGCGCATGAACCTGGTGGCCATGAACCTTAGCCACATGAACACGACCAGGACCCCTGACGGGGGCCCCTACCGCCGCAAGGTGCCCATATTCGAGACGGCGCCCTACTTCAGCGGCCCCAGGGGGGCCCGGCCCAGGCTCGACGGGGAGCTCAAGGACGTGCAGGTGCGGGAGATAATGGAGGACAGGCGGGATTTCAAGCTAATCTTCGACCCCTCCCACCCCGAGGCCGACGAGTTCGGCTACGCCCTGGCCCCCAACATAAACGTAGTCCAGGAGATGGTGGACATGATTTCCTCGAAAGGCAGCTACGAGGCCAACATCACGGCCGCGACCGCCGCCCAGAACATGGCCCTGAAATCCCTGGATCTCCTCAGGTGACAAGGCAGGGAAGGCTCACAAAGGGCCTCAGCCTGACAAAATCCCCGGCGGGCCTTCCCGCCAGGGGACAAATAAGCCGACAACCCAAGGCTTTGCCTTAGGGAAAGGGAAAGTGAAATGGTAGGCTCAATCAAATCGCTGGCAGGGCCCTTGCCGCTGGCCATGCCCACCAGGTGCGCAATCGACACGAGGCCGGGCTTCGTGGACCACCTCAAGGCGACCGTCTACAAGACCAACGACATGCAGTTCCAAGCCAAAACCGCCATGGAGGAGCTCTCCACTGGCCGCAGCGGCAACATTCACGAGACACTCATCTCCATGAGCAAGGCGGAGACCTCGTTCAAGATGCTCATGCAGGTAAGGAACAAGGTCCTTAACGCCTACCAGGAGATCCAGCGGATCCAGATGTAGGGGCCTTTGCGCCGATTGCCTTGGATTCCAGGCCCTGCCCGCAAGGCATGCCCATACCGTTATTGGTTATTATTGGTCATTAGCGGTTGCTATTGACGGTCATCAGCGGTCGTTATTGGCCATGGTTGGCATCATCCGCAGGGCACGGGCCCTTGGGATCCGGGCATACGCTCGCAAACACGCCCCCGCCCGCCCTTTCGATCCCGCCCGGGGCCTCAGGCCCCGGGCTGGGGATCCTCCAAGAGCAGGGTGACCGGCCCGTCGTTTACAAGCTCCACCTCCATCATGGCCCGGAAGCGGCCGCGCCTGACCTCCTTAAGCTCCTTTTCGGCATGCAGGATGAAGCTCTCGTAGAGTGACTCCGCGAGGGCTGGCTCGGCCGCCCCCGTGAAGCTGGGTCTCCTTCCGTGCCTCGTGTCCGATATCAGGGTGAATTGGCTCACGACCAAGAGCCCCCCGCCGATGTCCTTTAGCGACAGGTTCAGCTTCCCCGAATCATCCTCGAATATCCTAAGATTCGCGATCTTCCCCGCCAGATAGCCCGCATTGGCCTCGGTGTCGCCTTTGGCCACCCCCAGGAAGACCAGGGCCCCCTTCCCTATCGCCCCCACCTCCTCGGCACCCACCGTCACCCTCGCCCGGCTCACCCGCTGCACAAGCGCCCTCATGGCAGGTCCCCCACGGAGAAGAGTCTTGACTCGGGCTTGGCCAGCCAGCTCCCCAATGTGTGCCCGTCCTTGTCCTTGTCGGACAATATGAACCCGTCAAGGGCGAGCCCCTCGAGGGCCGCCCTCAGCCCCACGTCAGCAAGGGACCAGTCTATGTCCTTCGCGAAGGGGGAGATCCCCGCCTCGGCCTGGGGGTTGTACTCGCCCGTGCAAAAGTACTCTATCGCGGAGTCCGCCAAGTAGAAGTTGCCGTGGGCGAAGCCCGGCGGTATCCAGAGCCACTCGGCGTGGTCGGCCTCGGGGTCGAAGGGCATGTCGTAGAGGATGATCTTCCCCAAGGTGGGGGACCCGGGGCGGATGTCCAGCGCCATGTCCACCATGTGCCCGTAGAGGGTGCGCACAAGCTTTCCCACATGGGGCTGCCACTGGAAATGCAGGCCGCGGACCACGTTTGCGACCGAGCGGCTCTCGTTGGCCTGGACGAACCTCGCGTTGGGGTACTTCAGGGTCTTGCGGAACAGCGTGTCGAACTCCTCCTGGCGGAAGTGCTCCGTAAAATATCCCCTGACGTCCTTGAAACGGTGGAACCTTATTATCTTGCAATCGGGTATCTTCAGGGGCGTGACTGAAATGATTCTCATATACGGGATCTCTCCGGCAAGGGGGCCTAAGACCGTGGGCCTAGGAGCGTGGGCCTAGGAGCATGGGCCTCTGAGCGTGGGGCTTGGACCATGGGGCTCTGACCATGGGGCTCGGCTTGGGGCCCTCCTGAGTGGCGATGGATGTATGCCTTGGATGCCTATGCAAACTTCTATTAGGCGACCTCTGATTATAGGCCAAAGCCTAATGAAAAACAAGGCTTTGGAATGGCCCTAAAGGGCTTAAGCCCAT
>JAITKK010000062.1 GCA_031278475.1 Deltaproteobacteria bacterium | reverse complement strand
AGCTCGTCGTCCTGGAGCAGCCGCTCCGACGGGCCGGATGCCATAATCCTTCCCGTGGACAGGACATAGGCCCTGTCCGAGCTCTGCAGGGCGAGCCTTGCGTTCTGCTCCACCAGGAGGATGGTGGTGCCGCTGGTCTCGTTTATCTCGCGGATGGTTGCGAAGATGCCCTTGATGACCAAGGGCGCGAGCCCCAGGGAGGGCTCGTCCAAAAGCAGCATGGAGGGTTTGCCCATGAGCCCGCGGGCTATGGCCAGCATCTGCTGCTCGCCCCCTGACAGGGTGCCCCCGTCCTGGCCTATGCGGGAGGCGAGTATGGGGAACAGGGAGAATATCCACTCAAGGTCCCTGCGTATGCCCGGCTTGTCGCGCCTCAGGTAGGCCCCCATGAGCAGGTTCTCCCGGACGCTCAGGGCCGGGAATATCCTCCTGCCCTCCGGGACCATGACAAGCCCCTCCCTCACGAGGGAGTCGGTCCGCCTGCCCCTGACGTCCCTTCCCCGGAAGTCTATGCTCCCCTCCCTTGGCGGGACAATACCCACTATGGACTTGAGGGTGGTGGACTTACCGGCCCCGTTGGCGCCCAGAAGGGCGATTATCTCCCCTTGGCGGATCTCGAGGGAGACGCCCTTGAGGGCCTCGATGTTCCCATAGAAGGTGCGCACCCCGCTTAGGGACAGGACGGGCTTGGCAAGGGCCGTGTCTTCCGGGGCGGGGGCCCCCGCCCCGGAAGGGGCGGGGCCTTGGGGCCCCATGGGCGTAACGGTTCCGTCTTTCATGCCATCAGCCCTCGCCCAGGTAGGCGCGGATGACCTCCGGGTCCCGCTGGATCTCCTCGGGCGTGCCCTCGGCTATGGGCTTTCCGTAGTCCATGACGTGGATCCTCTCCGATACCCCCATGACAAGCCCCATGTCGTGCTCTATGAGGAGCACGGAAAGTTCCAGCTCGTCGCGTATGAGCCTTATGAGGCCCGCGAGATCCTCGGTCTCCCGATCGTTTAGGCCAGCCGCGGGCTCGTCCAGGAGCAGGAGCTTGGGCCGGGTGGCAAGGGCCCTCACTATCTCAAGGCGGCGCTGCTCCCCGTAGGGGAGGTTCTTCGCAAGCTCGTTCACCTGGCCGCCCAGGCCGTAGCGGTCGAGGAGCGCGAAGCTGTATTCCTCCATCTCCCTTTCCTCCCGCATGGTGCGGGAATCCCTCAAAAGGGCGCCCAAAAGCCCCGCCTTCATGCGGCAGTGGCAGGCGATGAGCACGTTTTCCAGGACGGTCAGGTTGTTGAAGAGCCTTATGTTCTGAAAGGTCCTCGCGATGCCCTGCTGGGTAACCCTGTCGGGGGACAGCAGGGTTAGGGGGATGGTCCTCCCGTCCCCCGGGAGGAAGAACAGGTCCCCTGACTTGGGCCTGTAGATGCCGGTGAGGCAGTTGAAGAAGGTGGTCTTCCCGGCCCCGTTGGGGCCGATGAGTGCCGTGATGGAGCCCCTCCCCACCTCGAGGCTTAGCCCGTCCAGGGCCCTGATGCCCCCGAACTCCACCGTCACGCCCACCGCGACCAGCACAGGGTCGGACGCGTCCATACCGCTCATCGCGCGGGCGCCCCTTCCGGGGCGCCTTCCTCCGGGGCGCCTTCCCCCGATTCCCCGTCGGCGTGCCTTTTGTATTCGCGCACCTTGCGGGTGGCCTTTATGATGCCCTCCGGGCGGAAGACCATCATCAGCACCATTATCAGCCCGAAGAGAAGCATCCTGTAGTCGTCGAAGAAGCGCAGGTACTCGGGCGCGAGTATCAGGACGATTGCGCCCAGGATCACCCCCGGGATTGAGCCCATGCCGCCCAGGACGACTATGGAGAGGATGATGACCGACAGCATGAAGGAGAAGCTTTTGGGGTTTATGAAGGTTATCTGGGAGGCGAAGATCACCCCCGCGAGACCCGCCCAGGTGGAGCCCAGGGTGAAGGCCGTGAGCTTGGCCCGCCAGCGGCTCACGCCCATGGCCTGGCAGGCCACCTCGTCCTCCCTCAGGGCAAGCCATGCCCTGCCCAGCCTGGAGTTCTCGAGGCGGTGGACGCAGACGACGGTGAGCGCGACCACGGCAAGCACTATGAAATACAGGAGCACCTGGTCAAGGTCCGTGTTGGGGTGCAGGAGCCCGCGCCCCACCAGGAAGGGCTTTACCGACTTGTCGAGGTCCAACCCGAAAAAGCCGGGGTGCGCTATGTGCGGGATGCCCCTGGGCCCGTTCGTGAACTTGAGGTTGTCGAGCACGAGGCGCACGATCTCCGCGAAGCCCAGGGTAACAATCGCCAGGTAGTCGCCGGAGACCCTTAGGATGGGAAGCCCCAGGAGGAAGCCCAGGAGCGTCGCGGCCAGGGCCCCCAAGGGCAGGCAGACCCAGAAGCCCAGGCCGAAATGGGTGTTGAGGAGCGCGTAGGTGTAGGCGCCTATGGCGTAGAAGGCGACGTAGCCAAGGTTCAGAAGGCCCGAGACGCCCACGACGATGTTAAGCCCCAGGCCGAGCGTTATGTAGATGAGGGCGGTTGTGTAGATGCTCACGGAGTACGGGTTTGACCTGAAGGGCAGGCACAGGAGCAAAAGCCCCAAGGCAATGGCCAGGGGGATCCTGGCCCTGCCGCCTGAAAGGCCGTCGTAGAGCCGCCCGAGCCTGCCCCGCGGGTCCCCCTTGGGCGAGGACGCCCCCAGGGACAACCTCTCCCGGAAGGCCCCCATGGCCTTGTGGCGCAGCAGGAAGCGGAAGGCGATGGCCCCCGCCACGCAGACCGCCACAAGCCTGGGAAGCCTCTCCCACAGGAAATCTATGCTTCTGGCGGTCGCGTCGAACCTCATTATCACTATGGGAAAGGCCACAAGCGCGAGCCACAGCCCCGAAAAAGACGAGGAAAGAAGCCCCCTCCCAAGCCCCAGGAGCCTGGGCCGCAGCGACTTGGCGGGGGTTTTGGGCACCCCGCCATTGGCATTGGGGATCCCCCCCGTCATACCTTCTGGGTGGTGGCCGAGCCCATTATCCCGTCCGGCTTGAAGGTCAGTATGATTATGAGCAGCACGAAGGCAACCACATCCTCGTAGGAGCTCGATACGTAGCCCGCCGCGAAGCTCTCGGCGAATCCCAGGATGAGGGCCCCGATGACTGCCCCGGGGATGCTTCCGATGCCTCCGAGGACGGCCGCCGTGAAGGCCTTCATGCCGGCGAGGAAGCCTATGAAGAAGTCTATCTGGTGCATGCTGCAGCCGATTAGCACCCCGCCGATGGCCGCAAGGGTCGAGCCGGCCACGAATGTCAGCGATATTATCCTGTCGGTGTCCACCCCGCTCATGCGGGCCATCTCGGGATCCTGGGACACCGCCCGCATGGCCATGCCCAAGCGGGTCTTCTTGATGAAGAGCGTCAGCGCCCCCATGGAGAGCGCCGTCACCGCGACTATGGCTATCTGGGTCCTTGTCGCTATGTGGGACAGCTTCTCGAGGGGGGGGATGGGGGGTATCAGGTTGGGGAAGGGCAGGAAGTTAGGGGTCTGGGCGAGGCTCACGTAGTTCTGCAGGAAAAGGGACATGCCGATTGCGGAGATCAGCGGGGCGAGCCTCGAGGAGCCCCTCAAGGGCTTGTAGGCGATCTTTTCGACGGTCCAGCCGTACATGGCGGCCCACAGGCAGGCGATGGCCATCACGGAGAGAAGAAGCCCCCAGCCGGTGAGCCCCAAAGAGGACAAAAACGTGCTCGCGATAAGGGCCGTGAAGGCCCCTATCATGTAGATCTCCCCGTGGGCGAAGTTGATGAGCGATATGATGCCGTAGACCATGGTGTAGCCCAGGGCTATCAGCGCGTAGACGCTGCCTTTGGTGAGGCCGCCTATGAATAGGTCCAAAAACAGGTCCACCTGGGATCTCCTGGGAACGGGCCCCGCCCCGAGGGGGCGGGGCCCTTCGCCCCCGGTGGTCCCGGGGGCGCGGGTTGGGAGGCTTTTCGGGCGTACGCTACTCGGCCACGTCGCCCTCGGCCGCGGGGGCCGCGTCCTGGAGCTGCGGAGTCCCGTATTCCACGAACTTGCCGTCCGACACCCTGTATATCTTGAAGAAGGCACCGATTATGTCACCCCTGCTGTCGTAGCGCACCGGGCCCATTATGGTGTCGACGGTGTTCTCCGTGAGGTGCTTCTTGATGCTATCGAGGTCGGTCGCGTTCCCCGTCGCCTCCACCGCCGCGAACAGGGTCTGGGCCGCGGCTATGGAGTAGAAGAAGTAGGTCCCGATCTCGTCCTTGTGCCTCGCCCGGTGGTCGGCGACCGCGGCCTTCGCGGCTTCCGAGGTGCTGAAGTCCGTCTGCCCGGTGGCAAAGGTCCCCTCGGACGCGGGCCCGGCAAGGGATATGTACTGCTGGTCGTAGAGGCCGTCCGCCCCTATGATAATCGCGCCCACCTGCTTGTCCCTGAGGCTGACGGCTATCTTGGAGCCGTCCGAGTAGTAGCCGCCCCAGATGACCGCCTGGGCGCCGCTGCTCTTCACTGCCGACACCACGGAGTCGTAGCTGACCTGGTTGGTGGTAACCCCCTCCTCCAGCACTATGTCGATGGGCTTTCCCGGAAGCTCACGGATGTAGGCGGTCGCGAAGTCCACCAAGGACTTCCCGTAGTCGCCCTTGTCGTGGAGCAAGGCCACCTTTGTTATCCCCAGTTGGGACAGGAGCTCCACCTGGAGCTTGCTCTGGGCCGAGTCGTAGGGGGTAGTGCGGAAGAAGTAGGGGCTCTGCCCGTCGAATGTCAGGCTGTTCTCGGTCGCGGATGACGAGATGACAATGGCGGAGTTCCCGTAGACGCTTAAGGCGCTGCGGGTGGCGCCGGAGCAGGTGTGGCCCAGGATCAGGCTGAGCCCTTCGGACTTTAGCTTGTTGGCGGCCGATGTGGCCAGCGCGGGGTCGCAGGAGTCATCCTCCAACACGAGCTCCACATGGCGGCCCAGAAGCCCGCCCTTCGCGTTGAGCTGGTTGACGGCGTACTCGATGCCGAACAGGTTGGAGCGCCCATAGGTGGAAAGGTTCCCCTGGAGGGCCCCGCCGAAGCCGATTTTAAGTGTTTCCTGCGCCTGGCACACGCCACCGAGGGCCACTAGGCCCGCCACCAGAAAAGAAGCCAGCATTTGTTTGAGATTGGGCATAAAAACCCCCCTTGGGAAAGGTTATGTATATGTTGCCTGAGAGTCTCAGGGAAAGGTCGCCTAAATACAACGTAAAGGCATGATGTAAAGGCCGAAAGATCCAAGTGGCTGCCGCGACGCGCTGTCGCGTTTTTTACTCAAAGTCCCGACGGGACTTAGCGATGGAAGGGGCTATTTACTAGCGGACTGACTGACCAGAGGACTAATGGAGAAATGAGGAACTGAAGAACTGAAGAATTGAAGAAATGAAGAAATGAAGAATTGAAAAACTGAAGAATCGGACTAATATACTAAATGCACGAATGAAGCAGTGGGATAAAGAAGCAAGGAACCAAAACCAAGAACCCAAAAATCCTAGCCCAAACGCCGATTTCCAAAAATGCCCTTGGCGTTTTGTAAGTGGTGTCTTTTTGTGGTTTTTGCTTTTGGGTTTTCCAAGACGCGTTTTGCGAGTGGCGCCGGGTTCCCTTCTTCCATGTCCCGAATCCGACGCATGCATAAGGCCTTTTTAGGCCTCTGCGAGCAGC
>JAITKK010000019.1 GCA_031278475.1 Deltaproteobacteria bacterium | reverse complement strand
CCGTAGCCCTCAATAAAGTGGCACGTTAGTTGCTCCCTGTCAGCCCGACTAAGGGCAAGGCCCCCGTGGGGAACTTTTTTCCCGGCACGGGGGGAAAGGGGCTGATCCATGGCAGAAAGCTTCCCTAGCACGCTCCACCTGACACCCCACCTGGGCGGCGGTGTCGGGAGGGTGCTGCTCAATTATCTAGGAGCCGCCGTCCGCAAGGGGCAAAGGCACTCCCTCCTTTGCCTGGACTATGCCAACGACAAGGCCAAGGCCGAGGCGGGCCGCCTCGGCGTTAAGCTCGGCGAGAACATGTTCTGGGACCAGGGTACGCTTTCGGAGGCCATTGCCGAGGCCGACATCCTGGTGGTCCACTGGTGGAACCACCCCCTGCTCTACGCCTGGATGGCCGGGGCCAGGATCCCCAAGGCCAGGACGCTGACCTGGAGCCACGTATCCGGGCTATCCGCCCCGCAGATCTTCACCAACGAGGCCCTTGGCTGGCCCGACCTCTTCGCCGTCGCGAACCCTGTGAGCTTCCAGGCACCGGAAATAATGTCGCTGGGGGCCAA
This sequence comes from Deltaproteobacteria bacterium, assembly GCA_031278475.1. Taxonomy (GTDB): domain Bacteria; phylum Desulfobacterota; class Desulfarculia; order Adiutricales; family Adiutricaceae; genus JAISMF01. Next base: position 3,809 of record JAITKK010000019.1, on the reverse strand, counting down.
GGACAGGGAGGCCAGGATGCGCCTGATATTCAGCTCCGCCGGGCTGTCCCACGTGAGCGACTACTCCGTGAGGGAGCACCGGGACTTCCGGGTGGGCTACCTGGGCACCGTCGACTATGCCAAGATGCACCAAGACTTCCTAGGCCTCTGCTTGGCCGCCGATGTGCCGGACGCGGTCTTCACTGTGGCTGGCGGCCCCTCCCACGAGTCCCTGAGGAAGGAGGCGGAGGCGCTGGGCGCCTCCGACAAGTTCGAGATCCTTGGCCCCATAGACAACGTGGGCGAGTTCCTTTCAGACCTTGACGTATTCGGCTACCCGCTTACCCGCGAGAACTACGGCACCGGAGAGCAGGTGCTGATAGAGGCCATGGCGGTTGGCGTGCCGCCTGTTGTGTTTGGCCATGGCTGCGAGGAGCACGTGGTGGACGACGGCGTTACCGGCCTTGTTGCCGACGGGCCAGAAGAATACTCCGAGTGCGTGGCCCTCCTCCGGGAGGACCCGGCCCTGAGGAAAGGCCTCTCCAAGGCCGCCGCCGAGAACGCAAGGGCGCGATTCCACATAGACAACACGATACTGGCCTTCGACTCGGTCTACGAGGAGCTCCTTTGCCTGCCCAAGCGGGAGAGGGCCCCGCTGGGCTCAGGAGGGCTCGGCCCGGACGGGGTCTTCCTGCTCTCCCAGGGAAGCCTTGCCACAGGAATCTACAACAGGCTTGAGGAATGGGCCTCGCAGGGCTCGCCGCCCTTGGATCTTGGAGGGCTGCCAGCCATCAGCTGGTCCGAGACCAGGGGCAGCGTCTTCCACTATTCTTCCTTCTTCCCGGACAACCGCAGGCTCAGGAGGCTCTCGGAGCTCATGGCCGCGCTGGATCCAAGGAAGGGCGGGCGCACCAGAAACTAGGGCCTTTTGCCTGGAATGGCGCAGGACTGTTCTGATTGGCCCTGAAATGGGGTATCCTACTGGGTATACGTCCAAAAGTAGGTGTCCGAAAGGGGGCAACAGGTGCCGTTTTCCTTCTTCAGGGACAAAAGGGTCTTCCTGACCGGCCATACAGGGTTCAAGGGCTCCTGGCTCGCAAGGGCCCTCACCCGCGCCGGAGCGAGGCTCACGGGCTACGCCCTGGCCCCGGACCCCGACGGCCCCAGCCTTTACGGCATCCTGGGGCTGGAAGGGCGCATGACCTCGGTGATAGGCGACGTGCGGGACTTCGATGCCCTCCTGGGCTCCTTCAGGGAGGCGGAGCCGGAGTACGTCATCCACATGGCGGCCCAGCCATTGGTCCAGGAAGGCTACAGGGAACCAAGAGGCACCTACGAGACCAACGTCATGGGCACGGTCAACCTGCTGGAGTGCCTGCGCCAATGGCCCTCCTGGCGATCATTTCTGAACGTAACCACCGACAAGGTCTACAGGAACAACGAATGGGCCTGGGGCTACCGGGAGACCGACACACTGGGCGGCCGCGATCCCTATTCCTCGTCCAAGGCCTGCTCGGAGCTGGCCACGGCCTCTTGGCGGGACTCCTTTTTCGGGGATGGCTCCCACGCGGTCTCCACGGCCAGGGCCGGGAACGTCATAGGCGGCGGCGACTTCGCAAGGGACAGGCTGGTGCCTGACCTCTTCAGGGCCTGGGCCGCAAAGCGGCCCGCCCTGCTAAGGAACCCGGACTCCCTTAGGCCCTACCAGCACGTCCTGGACGCGCTCTCGGCGTACCTGCTTATCCTAAAGGCCCAAGACGAGAACCCCTCCCTTTCCGGGGCCTACAACGTGGGCCCGGAGGGCTGCCTTGCCACCCGTCGGCTGGCCGCGCTCATGGCCTACCACTGGGGGGAAGGGGCCTCCTCCGTGACCGAAGACGATCCGCCACAAGGAAGGGCGGCCTACGGCCGGGAGGCTGGGGCCCTGATGCTGGACGGCTCCCTGATAAGGCGGCTTTTAGGCCGAAAGGCCGTCTGGGATATCGGGAAGGCCGCCCTGATGACAGTGGATTGGGAGAAGGCGAGGCTCGCCGGCTACGACATGGGCCTTGAGACCGATCGGCAGATCGGGCTCTACGAGGCCGGGTTTTCCGGGGACACGGATTCGGAGGGGACAGCCTGAGCCCCAACGAAGCCGCTACCAGGCATGCGGCTTAAGGGCCCTGTCCTTGGCCGACATGACCTTTGGCTCGCCTGGCCAGGCGATTGCGAGCCTCGGGTCGTCCCAAGCGACGCCCCTCTCGGCCAAGGGGGCGTAGGGGCTGGACGCGAAGTAGACAAGCTCTGTCCCATCCTCGGTTGTGTAATAGCCGTGCGCGCAGCCCTTTGGTATGAAGAAGGCCCTGAAGTTGTCCCTGGACAGCGTCACCCCGTGCCATTTCCCATAGGTGGGCGAACCCTCCCTCAGATCCACAGCCACGTCGAAGGCGGCCCCGGCCACAACCCTCACAAGTTTGTCCTCGGCGTGGGGCGCCGCCTGGTAGTGAAGCCCGCGAAGGGTCCCGGCCAGAAGGTTCCCCGATATGTTGGCCTGGGCGACTTCCATGGCCGCCCCGCAAGCGGATAGGGCCTCACGGCAAAATATGCGGCCGAAGAAGCCCCTGTCGTCTTCCATCCTGTCGAAACCTATGACCAAGGCCCCGTCTATCGGGGTTTTCTCGCAAAGCATCATTGGCACCCCCAGGCTCGATAACGGCTGCCACCGGCAAGGTGTCAGCCAAAAATCCAGAAACGTATGACAGCGCCTATGATACCGCAATAAGACCCAATAAAACACAAAGTCGACAAAAGCTGCGGAAAACGCTATCATATATCCGCCCAACAATCGCCAATCAAGCCAAAAACGCAAACAAAACGCATAAATTTCGCCAAAAAACCATAAATACGGAAAATGCCGGGAAGCTCCGGATCCCACTCGGCGGCCAAGCCGCCACGTGATGGCAGGGATCCATCGGACGGAAGGCCAGAAAGAACCCAAAGACCAAAAACCAAGGGCACGGACGAACCCAAGGGCGGGCCACCCGCCAAGGCGCATTAACCAGGAAGGTCAAAATGAAAGTGGTCATCTTAGCCGGCGGCCTCGGGACCAGGATTTCCGAGGAGAGCCACCTCAAGCCCAAGCCCATGATAGAGATTGGCGGGCAACCGATACTGTGGCACATCATGAAGTATTACAGCCACTTTGGCTTCAACGACTTCGTTATCTGCTGCGGCTATCGCGGCTATGTCATAAAGGAGTACTTCGCGGACTACTACCTGCATCGCTCGGATGTCACCTTCGACTTCAAGGCAGAGGGCGACATGACCGTCCACAGGAACGTGGCCGAGCCCTGGCGGGTCACCCTGGTCGACACGGGGCTCAACACCCAGACGGGAGGCAGGCTCAAGAGGATAGGCCCCTACCTTGGCGAGGGCACCTTCATGCTGACCTACGGCGACGGCCTGTCCGACGTGGATCTGTTCGCCCTGCTCCGCCGCCACCAGGAAAGAGGCGGGAAGGCGACTGTCACGGCCGTCCAGCCGGGCGGGCGTTTCGGGATCATAACCTTCTCCGACAACGGGGAGCAGGTGGAGGCCTTCAAGGAGAAACCCAAGGATTCCGCTAGCTGGATAAACGGCGGGTTCATGGCACTGGAGACCTCGGTGCTGGGCTACCTGGCCGGCGACGCGGACTCCCTGGAGGATGCCGTCCTATACCGCCTTGCCGAGGAGGGGGCCCTGGACGCCCACAAGCACCACGGGTTTTGGCAGTGCATGGACACCCAGCGGGACAAGATCCTCCTGGACGGGCTCTGGGAGGGCGGGAAGCCACCCTGGAAGGTCTGGGACGA
>JAITKK010000249.1 GCA_031278475.1 Deltaproteobacteria bacterium | reverse complement strand
CCCCCCTCGCAAAACCCATTGCGAGGGGGTTTTTTATTGCCTTTGCGGGGTTTGTGGAGAACCCCCCGCAGGCCAAGGGATGCCAAGGGCTCCCTCCCAACGCAGGCGGAATCGCGTGCCAGGCACGCCTATCCGCAAACAGGGAATCTTGCGGTTGAGTGCGGTTTTCGCGCCATGATTATTGTGCCGTGAAAAGGCCTTTTTTGGGGCAATTTCAAACAAATGTTGGGGAATGGCAGTGTGGGGGGCTGCATAGATGTGGGGCACGGCAGGTAATAGTGGGGGAAAGGTAGAATGGTGACATGCGAAGATGTTGGTTGCGGGCGTGGCTGGCGATTAATGCCCGAAAATCAATAATCCGTTCAAAAAAAACCCCAACTTGAGCATTGCGCATCAAAACATGAGGCATCAAAACATGAGGCATGAAAACTCATGCGGTCAGGGTTTTATGCCCTTCAATCACAGGGTTCCATTGAAAGTTTCTTGCGTAGGCACAGCAAGACCGATGTGGGAGCCTTCGGGAAGCCTGTCAAGGCCCTCAGGACGAAAGGCTCTAGGGCCTATCATGGGTGTTTAGTGACCGAGTATCGAAAAAAATACGCAATCGATGGCCACAACTTAATAGTAAGCATCACTTTGGTTTTGTCAAGGGGTTTCAAGATAAATTTTCATGATCCCTTGGCGAAGGGCTCTAGGGCCTGTCATGGGTGTTTAGTGACCGAGTCTCAAAAAAACGCAATCGATATCCACAACTTAATAGTAAGCATCACTTTGGTTTTGTCAAGGGGGTTCAAGAAAAATTTTTATGATCCCTTGGCGAAAGGCTCTGGAGCATATTATGAGTGTTTAGTGACCGAGTATCGAAAAAAATGCGCAATCGATGGCCACAACTTAATAGTAAGCATCACTTTGGTTTTGTCAAGGGGTTTCAAGATAAATTTTTATGACCCCTTGGCGAAAGGCTCCTGAGCCTATCATGAGTGATTATGGCAAAAGTTGCTTTATTATAATATGAGTTGCCATTGGCAGAGCTGGGTAGTTTTTGCCACTACAAATGCGGAGGTTCTTAGGCATCCGGAATAATGAAAGCATGACATGTGCGATTTGTATGAGGCAATTCTAGTTTTGAGTCCCCAGGCGATTCGGCTGGGGCTTGTACGCTCAACTTGGTAAGGAGACTTTCCCTGCAACCATCAAGGATTTAAGCGTGCTGTCGGAAGGAATACAAGGGATCCGGTCTTTTATATGAGATCCATGCCGAATATCTCGCGCACCGTCCTCTGGCTTTCGGAAAGGGACAGGGCGGCCAAGGCATCCGCCTTGGAGAAATCCCTGCAGTACTCCTTGATGGTCTTCTGCTCGAACTTCTTGAAGACTTTCCCGAAGTAGCTGCGCTCGTTGTAGCCGGTCAAGGCCGATACCTCGGAAACTGGGTACTCGGTGAAGAGCAAATACGCCTTGGCAAGGCTTATTTTCTTTATGTGGATATACTCCATGACGCTTAGGTTGTAGCACCTCTTGAAGGTCCTGGAAAGGTTTCCTTGGCTCATGCAGGAATTGTTGACCAGATCGCAAAGTCCGATGTTTTCGGCTATGTTTCTCTCCAAGAACTGGAAGACCTTGGATAGCCGCTCGTGCCTTGAGACGCTCTGGCGCTTGAACACGGAGTCCATTATGTTAAAGAGGCAGAGCTCCACCACGCTCTCGATTGAGAGGATGTTCGGGTTTGAGAGGAAGAAAGCCGGGAACGCGTCCGGGTCCCCTTTGTGCCCATGGAGCCCGTTCAGGCTCTGGTGTATGCCCTTGAGCTTGAGGTTGAGGCTTTCCGGGCTGTTGCCGCTCTCCTCCCTCAAGGCGGTGGATATAGCCTCCGAGTTACGGTAAAAATTCCTGAAATCCTTGCTTAGCACCATGGAGGAAAGGTTGGAAAGCAAGGGTGACGCCTTGGGCCTTGCGGACTTTCTCAATTTGGAGAGGGTCTCCCTGAGTTCGTCAACGGACACTGGCTTGGTGATGTGCCCGGAAAGCCTGATGCCCATCAGGAAGCGGGCTATCTCGTAGTAGTCCGCCTCCGATATGGTGAAGACGGTGGCCCCCATGTCCATGTCGAGTATCTCTTTGGCAATGTCGAGCCCGGTGAGCCAGGGCACGGCCATGTCTATTATCACTATGTCGGGGGAGTCCCTCTTGTAGAGCCCCACCACGCTGTTAAGGTCCCCCACCGAGTGAGTCACGGAGAAGCCCTCGACACCCGAGACGATGGCTTTCAGGGCGTCCCTCATGAGCGGGTCGCTGTCGGCTATCATCACCCTGAAGAGCTTGTCGGCATCATCAGGCATTGCCGGCCCTCCTGGCTTTCCCCCGCCTGGAAACGTCCTCCGGGAGCCCCTTGGGGGTCTTGGGTATGCGGAGCGTCAGGCCTTGTTCTTTGCCCTCCCCGGGGGATGGCAAAAAAGGCAGCTCGCCGTAGGCGATGGCGAGCCTTGCGAGCGAGTTCCCCACCCTCTCGTCCACGAGCCTCAGCTCGGAGCTCTCGCTCAAGGGGGGAGGGGCCTGGTCCCTGCCAGCGGCGGCAGTCAACCCAGCGTTGTCCAGGAGCGCGAAGAGGATGTCGCCCCCCTCCTCGCTGAATGCCGCCCTCAGTTCGAGCCCCGCACCCCCAGGGTACAGGCCCATGCACACGGATCTTTCAACGAACGGCAGAAGGGAGTCGGGAGGCAATGGGAGCCCCTCGAGCCCCTGGGGGATGTTCACCGAGTAGTCGAGCAGCTCGCCGAAGCGGGTCTTCTGCATGGCCAGATAGCGGGAAATGGAGGCCGCCTCCTCCCCCACGGTCGAGAAGGGCCTTGCTGAGTCATGGATGGAAGCCTTAAGGTGCCCCGCGAGGAGCACGGCCAGGGCGTTGGTGCGCCTCGCGGACTCGAGGATCGAGAGGTTCGCGAGCGAGTTCGCCATCTGGACCAGGAAGTAGGCGTTGGGGACCATCGGCGGGCCCCCCTGCCCACTTTCCCCCAGGCCGCCCTTGCGGCCCCCCTGCTGCCTCTCAGGCAAGCCCCCCACGGCCTTGGGCATTTCGCCCTGGTAGATGGCGGACAGGGTCTTCTGCAAGAGGGCGGATAGGTTGTCGAAGACGTTGAAGTCGTAGGGGGGCAATGCCTCCAGCATGGCCTTGGCCAGCCTTTCGCCGGCAAAGGGCTCTGGCATCCCGTCCCCGGGCGCCTCTTGGCCCTCCCCCGGGAAGAGCCTCACAAGGCCCCTGGGCGGCGACTCGCACCTCGCCTGGCCCATGGCGACGTACGCGCCCGGGGCCCCGGGCCCCAGGGCGACAACGGTCTCCAGAAGGCCGTAGGGGCAGACGTAGGAGAAGCGCTCGCCGGACAACTTCGCCTGGGACGCCGCGAGGGCGTGGGCCATCCGGCAGCGCCTGCCCAGGCTATCGGAGTTCAGGGCGTTCGCGCAAAAGCCGGAAAGCCCGAAACGAGACCTTAGGTTATCCGAACCCGTGTCCGCCAGAAGCACGGAAAGGTTCCCAACTTTTGCGAAATTATCGAGTATGTCGTGTAATTGTCGTGGATCCATCCATGATACCGGGACTAAAGCCAGCTGAAGGGATAAAAGCAAGGTAGGAAGACACTGAAGCACAAATGATTTTTCTTGCAATCGCGAATAACAATTCAAACTATGATTGCATCAAACGGGCTCCAATCGGATACAATCATATAATCATTAAAGCCCCTGCAAGACGTTTTGACCCATTAACCCCTTTTTTGATATTTAAAAAATCCCATAATCTCCCACATTATGGTTCTTGAATGGGTAAACATTGCTAGTTATGATTTTAAGACCGTTCCTTTGAATTTTATGTTTGTCAAATTTTAGGTAATTATTTCCTTCAATCTTTCTCTTCCACGGCCTCCGTTGTTGGCTCGCCATCCTGTGAGGCGGACTCATAGGCAATAATCGTCTTTTTTATTTGATCCGCATACTTATACAAATCATTGAGCTCATCTAACGGGATCCTTTGCATTTCCTTGGACACAATATCAGTGTAAATGCCTATCCTCAGTTTTAAAGGATTATTAAAGTAGAAACGAATTATCGGTTTTTGTCTATATGTTTCATCATCCAAAGTGATGTAACTGTATTGCTTGGTATCCTTGAAGAAGATTCTAGCTGGTGAAATCACCTCTCTTGCAATGGATTTTACAATTGCATAACCTTCGATTTCCGTTACGGTTGTCTCTATCTCGCCTTTGGTGCCCGTCGAAGGTTCTGCTTTATCCTCATTTTCCTGAGATACGGACACATCTTGCCTCAAAGCCGTTTTAAGAACCGACTCAATCTTGTTTTTCAATACTTGGGAAAATGCATCTTTGATGACAACGGCATATGAAGCCAACACGTCTTTGGTTTTTGTGCCCTCGAACGAAATATCGGAAAGCACGCATCTGACCAAAGACTCGGAAGGGTTGGTCATATATTTGTCAAGCACGTTTTCAACGACAGCTCTGCGCTTCAGTTCTTCCGCTTTAGCGACAATACTATCGACATCAAACTGATTTTTAGAAAATCTCTGTAGATCCTGAACCTTTTGCTCATCGAAATCCAATATATCAAAGGAAAAGAACGGTACGTGATCCAAAACGTTAACACTATCCAAATCCGAGAAAAATCGGTATTCCAAACCATTTGTGAGAATCGCAACCCTCACATCCATCTTTACGCGCAATGCCCCAAAATACCTAAAAACCTGCGATATGTTTTTATCCGACAATGGGACCGTGCATTTTTTACACTCCACAAGCATGAGTGTCTTATCGCCCGACTTTAAGGCATAGTCAACCTTCTCACCCTTTTTGTCGCCAATGTCCGCGACTATTTCAGGAACAACCTCCAAAGGGTTGAAAGGGTTGAAACCCAGTGCGGAAATAAATGGCATTATGAGGGCGTTTTTTGTCGCTTCCTCGGTCTGGATATTGTCCTTTGCCTCTTTGAAAATATTCGCGATTTGCTTCAATTTTTCATACATAATCATACCTTTGTTTATATATTAACAGCTTGATTATGCTAAATTATATTTTAATTTACTAATTTTCAATATATAAATGGATACATTGAAAAAATTGACAACACCTAAATTTATAATTTATGACGACAAATCCTATATATCACTGGTATTTTGGGGCACCGCTGCCAATCCATTGGCATTCGACCCAAAAAACACATACCACCAATCCATTGGCTTGTCAAGGGAGCAGCGTTTGACTTCACGGCTTGGGGGCTAACGATGCAAGCGGAAACCCTTATACGGTACGCACCTTTTTAGCCCTCTGGCGCTTTTCTTCCCTATCAGGCGACCCTGTCATGCGACCCTTTTATGCAAGATGCGCAAGGCACAAGTTCGGAAGGGCCCTATGCTCTCTCAAGCCTCCCATAATGCCTGGCGCATACCGCAAGATATCCTTATGTCAAAAAAAACAGCCCGATTGCTTCCGCAAAAATCGTTTTGCCGCGTTATGTTTCGCTTTGTCGTGCCTTGTTGTGTTTGGTTGCGATAATCCGAGCGCAGCCTTGCCAAAGGGGGGCCTCATATTGATGGGGCCTTGCCGATTTAGCTTATGGGATTAACCCTCTCTTTAAAAAAAGGCCGGGCGGACCCCTCTTTGGATCCGCCCAACCCTTGCTATTGGCTAGTCACCTAGAGCTTTGGCGCAGTCAGGGGACTTTGCCCCTACCCCAAAGCCTGTGGTAAGCCCGGACCTTTCGTCAGTAGTCGGCCTTGATGGGCCAGGACATCTTCCTGTGCGCCCAGATCTGGTAGATTATCACCGTGGGCACCATGATTACCGCCACCACCAGCATGATGGTGAGTGTGTGGTTGGACGATGACGCATTGGAGATGGTGAGCGCCCCGGCCGGGTCGATCCTGGACGGGATGAGGTTGGGGAACATGCCCATCACGCCTGTCATCGTGAGGGTGAAGATGCCGCCCGCGGATGCCAGGAAGGCCTTGCCCGGGGTGCCCTTGAAGTAGATGTAATAGCCGGACAGGATGAAGCACACCGCGCATAGGGCCGGGAGGGCGAAGAGCAGCGGCGAGGCAAGGAAGTTCTCCGAGAGCCTCGGCTTGAACGCCCACAGGAAGGTAAGGGCCACGTAGACCAGGAAGACCACCAGGAAGATGGGCCAGGTCAACTTGGCCATGTACATGGACTTGGTCTTCAGATCCCCCTCCACCCGGTAGGCGAGGTACAGGGCCCCGTGCACCAGGAAGATAAGGACGAAGAGCACGCCGCCCAGGATGCAGTAGGGATGCAGCAGGTTAAGGATGTTGCCCTGGAACATGGAGAACTGCAGCGTGGCGTCGTACTGGAGCGGGAGGCCCCTGAAAAGGTTGGAGAAGGCAACGCCCAGGAGGATGGCGGCAAGCAGGCTCGTAAGGGCCCCAAGGCCGTCGCACACCAGCCTGTAATAGCGGTGCTCCACCTGGAAGCGCAGCTCGAAGACGACCCCCCTTATGATGAGGCAGAAGAGGAGGATCAGAAGCGGTGTGTAAAGGCTCGAGAAGAGCACCGCATAGGCCAGCGGGAAGGCGGCGAAGGTGACGCCTCCCGCCGTTATGAGCCAGACCTCGTTCCCGTCCCAGAAGGGGCCGGTGGCCTGGTACATGGCCGTCCTCTCCTTCTCGCTGGAAGCCCCTAGGACCGGGAGCCACATGGAGACGCCGAAGTCATACCCGTCCAGGAGGAAGTAAACCCCCCAAAGGACCCCCCACAGGATAAACCATATTACTTGCAACCATTCCATGATTAGTTCCTCCGTTGGCCCTAAGCGTAGTGCTCAGCCATGTTGTCGGGCCCTTTTATGGCGGTCTTGATCATCATGACGAAACCCGTGACCGTGATGAGGGCGTAGATGAGCGCCATGGCTATGAACGTGCCAAGCACCTGGTACCATTCGACCGCGGGGCTGCCCGCGTCCGCGGTCTTGAGCAAGCCATACACAATCCAAGGCTGCCTCCCGAGCTCGGTCACCATCCAACCCAGCTCAAGGCAGATGTACGGCACCGGTATGAGGAGCACGTACACCCACAGCCCCCAGCCAAGCGACGGGATAATCTTCCGGAAGATCGCCGTGAGCACCGCCACGGCGAACATAATGCAGCCGAGCGTCACCATCAGCCTGAACGATATGAAGACAGGCCAGACAAGTGGCCTCTTGTCGGGGTCTATCTCCTTCATGCCCTTGATGGTCGAGGTGAAGTTGTTGTGGGCCAGGAAGCTAAGGAAGCCCGGTATGGGAATGGCCTCCACCAGGTTCCCCTCCTCGTTCGTGAACTTGGGCAGGACGATAAGGTACATGGGTGTGTTGGGCCGGGTCTCCCAGACGGACTCCAGGGCCGCGAACTTGGATTCCTGCTTGTCGGCGGTTACCTGCCCCAGCTGGTGGCCGGCGAGGATGGTGAGTATGGAGAACACAAGGGCGAAGCAGGATCCCAGCTTGAAGGAGCTATGGAAGAATTCCTTGTTCTGGCCAAAGTAGAGGTGCCAGGCCGAGACCCCCATGACCAGGAAGCCCGCCAGGAGGAAGGCCCCGAAGACCGTGTGGAAGTACATGTGCCAGCCGTAGGTGTTGGTCAGCACGTCGGTGAAGCTGCCGAGCCTCGCAACCCCGTCCACGATGGGCTCCTGCATGCCGACGGGGTTCTGCATGAAGCCGTTCGCAAGGAGGATCCAAAGGGCCGATATGGTGCTTGCGAAGGCCACCAGCCATATGGAGACGCAGTGCAGCTTTTTGGGTATCTTGTCCCAGCCGAAGGCCCAAATGGCTATGAAGGTCGACTCCAGGAAGAACGCCAGGGTTGCCTCGATCGCCAGAAGTGACCCGAAGATGTCCCCCACGTACTTGGAGTAGATGGCCCAGTTGGTGCCGAACTGGAATTCCAGGGCGATGCCCGTCACGACCCCCAAGACGAAGTTGATAAGGAAAATCTTCCCCCAGAACTTGGCCTGGAGCTTGAACTGTTCGTTCCCCGTCCTTAAGTAGCGGGTCTCCATGATGGCGATGAAGAAACCCAGGCCTATGGTGAGGGGGACAAAAAAGAAATGGACGATCGTGGCCAAGGCGAATTGGAGCCTGGAGAGAATTATCGGATCCATTTTGTTCCTCCGTGAAAACTTTGTAAGGCCGGCGATGGATGCCTCTTAGGTCCATTATCTTCGGCGGACCCCCGGGGTTTTGCCCGGGCCCTGTCCGCGTGGCACGCTTGAGCCCGCCCTGGGCCTGGACCCTCCCCCGGATGGATCCGAGGCTTTGCGTGGGGTCGGGCGGCAGGGCTTGTGGGATTGAATGCACTTCGATTATAAAGGTTATTTTTTGCTTGGTCAACAAATTCTTGCCTCCCCAAAATGCCGCCAGGGCCCGGGATAGCATTGCGATCCCCACTCTCAGTGCCCCCTTGGGCAAAGGGCTTTCGCATCCCCGCCTTCGGCTCGGGGCCTTCGCGCCCCTTCCGGCATTGGGGGCGGGGCCCGATTGCCCCGCCCGCAGCCCGGGTTCTTCGGCTTATCCTGGGAGTCAACATAAGATCTTCATTTTACGCACAATCCTTAGGGAAAAAAGCGGCCCTGGGCTGCGCGGAAAATGTAAAAAGATGACCATGGGCCTAAGAAAGCCTTTTGGCAGGCAGGCAACGCACAAGGGCGCCCCTCCCCGGGCCCCCTGGTCAGCACGCTCCAAAGGCAAGGCCGCTTGGGCGGCTTGGCCTGCCTGGGGCGCCTGGGTCCCTTGGGCGGGTTCCCGGGGCCTTCGCTTTGCTTTTTACCCCTTGGCCTAAGGAGGGTTTCACTTTGCTGTTTACCCCTTGCCGGCCCCCCCCTTGGCAGGCCGCTGCCAGGCCCATTCGCGGGGCCCCGATGCCGACTTCCGGGCTGGCCTCGCGCCGTCCGGGGCCGCCAGCCGGTCGCCCCTGAGGGGTCAAAAGGCGCATGCCGGTAGGGAAATTATGGCTAATTGCGTCCAATTTTAGAATCCATGGCACAAACATAAGCAAATCGGGACCGACAAAGGACCGCCCCCAGGCCCCCAAGTCTCGCGCAGGGGCGTCCTGGAGGACGCGTACGGTCCCAAGCAAGGCTAAATTTACGCACATTCCTTGTAACTTGCCCCAAAAAGAATTAGACTTTGTGCTAATGCGGAAACAGGGTCGCCGGCACGCACCCTCCCCCCAAGGCATTCTGGAAACAGCCTTGCCAGGGCGGGGACCGGCCCCCCCGAACCCAAAGCAAGGGCGCGCCGCGCCCAAAGCAGGGAAAGGGCGTCCCGCCTTCCCTGGAAACGAAATCCGAGGTTCCCGATGAGCAAGCAACCCGCCCCACCCGTGGAAGAGAACCATCTTTCGATCGTGACCCTGGGCCCGGCCAAGATAGACAGCCCCCTCCTTGCCCCCTCGCACGGGGAGGCCAGCAACGAGGCCATCGCCTGGGAGGCCTTCACCGACGACCAGGTCCGCATCCTAAAGGACGCGACCACCGCAACGATAGGCTCGTGCGCCGTCGGGCAGCAGGTCCCGGACAGCTTCGAGCCCGCCGGGGCCAGGCGCAAGATCTACTTCGACCCCTCCAAGGTGAGGGCAGGCATACTCACCGCCGGCGGCCTGTGCCCCGGGCTTAACGACGTTATCCGCTCCTTGGTGATGACGCTCCACTACCGCTACAGGGTGCAGACCATCCTGGGCATAAAGTACGGCTACCAGGGCCTGATACCCGCGTTCGGGCACAGCCTGCTCCCGCTCACGCCCTCAACCGTCGCCGAGATCCACCAGTTCGGGGGCACGGTCCTGGGCTCCTCCAGGGGCAACCAGTCCATAGAGGAGCTGGTGGATTCCCTGGAGCGGCTGAACATGAACATCCTCTTCTGCATAGGGGGCGACGGCACCCTCAAGGGGGCCCACATGCTGGTGGAGGAGATAAGGAACCGTGGCCTCAAGATATCCATAATAGGCATCCCCAAGACCATCGACAACGACATCAGCCTGGTGTCCAGGTCCTTCGGCTTCGAGACCGCGGTGGGCATCGCGACCGACGTCATCCGCAGCGCCCACACCGAGGCCCTGGGGGCCCCCTGGGGGGTGGGGCTCGTAAAGCTCATGGGCCGTGACTCCGGCTTCATAGCGGCGACAGCCGCCCTCGCCAGGGGGGACGCCAACTTCGTCCTGATACCCGAGATAGACTTCGACGTGGAGGGCCCGGGGGCCCTCCTGGACCGCCTGAGCGAGCGCCTGAAGACCCGCGGGCATGCGGTCATAGTGGTGGCCGAGGGGGCGGGTCAGAAATTCTTCTCGTCCCAGGCCGAGGTGAAGGACGCCTCGGGGAACGTCCTCCACAAGGACATAGGCCAGTTCCTGGCGGACCGCATAAAAAAACACTTCAAGGAAAAGAAAAACGAGCTAAACCTCAAGTACATCGACCCAAGCTACATAATCCGCTCCGCCCCCGCGAACCCCACCGACCAGGTGTTCTGCAGCTTCCTGGGACAGAAGGCCGCCCACGCGGCCATGGCCGGGAAGACGGACTGCCTGGTTGGCCAATGGAACGACCACTTCGTCCACATACCCATACCCATGGCCATATCCAAGCGCAAGAAGGTGGACCCCATGGG
>JAITKK010000245.1 GCA_031278475.1 Deltaproteobacteria bacterium | reverse complement strand
AAACCCACTTTCAGGCCTTTCCAGGCCCATTTCTCCTCGCAATCGCAACCCACCCGCCTTGCCCGAAAGGCAACCCAACAGATCCCCCCATTCCCTGCCCACCCCATCGCGCTTTTTGTAAGCCTTGCCCTTAATGCGGGATTCACTTAAGGCAAGGCCAGTGCCGCGAAATTCACTAAAGGCTAGGATAGTTGCGCTGCATTCACTTAAGGCAAGGACAATAACGCTAATTTCACTTAAGGCAAGGACATTTCGGGCAATTATTGTGCGCCCTTGGGTGCCCCGGTGCGCAGGTTTTACCCTAACATGACGATCGCGCCACCTGGCAGCCGTGGGAGGGGCTTGGGCGGCTCTCCGGCAGGCCATCGCCTGGAAGCCAAAAAAGCCACCGCATGATGTGGGCGGGCCCCCTTCAGCGCCCACCCGAGGCGCCTCCCCGGCCAGGCCGCCGGGCCGGGAAAGCGCATGGGCAAGGGCTCTCCGGGCCTCGGACGGTCACGCACAAAGTTGGCATAGAAGGTGCACCTCACGCTGACGGGAAGAAAACGATCCATGCCCGCATGGCTTCGTTAGCAGAGGAGGAAGACGAATGAGAAAAACAACTGTCTTAGTGCTAGACGCATTCCACGACAACATGAGCAGGATATCCGCGGCCGTCAGGCCCTTCGCGTCGGCCGTCATGCTGGCGGAGACCTTCGACGAGGCCAAGCGGCTCATAGCCGAGGCCAGGCCCCAGGTGATACTGGCCGCCGACGACCTCCCCGGTTTGGGGCACCCCTCCGAGCTGGTGTCGCTCATAAACTCCTGCAAGCTCCCGGCCCAGATAGTGGTGCTCACAAGGGACCCGGACTTCGAGCGGGGCATGGACCTTGTGGCTGCCGGCGCCTTCATGGTGCTCGCCTTGCCGCTGAACGTGGAAAAGCTGCGCTCGGTAGTTAAGAAGATCCTCGACAGCTACGACATCTTCAACAGCATCACCACCAGGAGCCCGCTCGACATAGAGAAGGAGCTCGCCATATACAAGTGCCTGGCCTCCCACCAGGAGCTGGTGCCACTTGTGGACTCCATCAGGCTGGCTGCCTCCCAGCTCTTCGAGGGCGCGAAGGTGGAGGTGGAGCTGGGGCCGGACTTCGAGCCGTCCATTCCCAAGGAAGCGGAAGGGGACGACCCCATGATAAGCTTCGAGCCCGGCGAGTGGAGGGGCCCCCACGTCGAGACCCACAAGTTCTGCTGGAAGGGCGAGGCCCTTGGGTCGCTCACCATCTCCTACCCCAACGGGGGCCCTGCCAGCACCAAGCTGGACCAGGACACCCTGGACGAGCTGGTATGGGCCGCCTCCCTGCACCTGTACCAGGCCAAGAGGTACCAGGACGCCCTGCAGCTGGCCTCCAAGGACCACCTGACCGGCCTCCTCAACCGCAGGTCCTTCTCCGAGAGCCTATCCAGGGAGTTCGCCAAGGCGGACCGGCACAACACCCCTTTAAGCCTGCTCATGCTTGATCTGGATCATTTCAAGGGCATCAACGACAACTTCGGGCACCAGGCCGGGGACGAGATCCTCAGATGGCTCTCCGGGCTCATCTCCAAGACCATCCGCTACGGCGACCTGGCCTTCCGCATCGGCGGCGAGGAGTTCGCGGTCATCCTCCCCTGGGCGGACGAGGAGCAGGCAAGGATACTGGCCGAGCGGCTCCAAGAGGCCCTGGCCGGGGACCAAGGGCTCAAGCTGGCCCACCTGGTGCGCCCCACCGTGAGCCAGGGGATAGCCACCATGAAGCATTTTCTTATCAAAACGCCCGAAGATTTGATATACTGGTCTGACCAGGCGATGTATCTTGCGAAAAAAGAGGGACGCAATAGCATCCGCCTACTCACGGACCTCCAGGACAAGACAAACTTCGAGGATAACCACTATGTCTTCCAATGAGGAGAGGCGCAAGGGTCTTAGGGCCATGATGCCCACCCAGATGCTCTTCAACCTGCTCGACAGCGCGGGCGACTACATTCGCGGGCAAAACTCCACCGTAAAAAGGCTGGCGGCCCTGGATGCGGAAACCACCCCCAGGCCCAAGACCGAGTCCCACATCCTCCTGGACAAGATCGACCGCAAGCTCTCCCTGATACTCAGCATCCTGGCGGAGTCCAGCACCCGCAAGACCTACATGAACCAGGCCATGGTGCAGGACATCTCGGAGTTCGGCCTCTCCTTTGCCCACTACACCGACTTCCCCATAGGCACCTACCTGGAGATAGGCTTGGTGCTCCCCTACTCCGAGGCCCGCATGATGGACATAGCCGGCAGGGTGGTCCGCATCCTGGACCACGACGAGAGCCTCACCAACGAGCGCTTCATGTACGGCTTCGAGTTCACCGACATACTGGGGAGCGACCAGAACGAGATAGTCCAGTGGATCTTCACCAAGCAGCGCGAGGAGATTAGGAGGCGCCGGGAGAACATTTAAAGCATAACTGTCTGTATATTGCATTCATTCGGATTTAAATATTTAAACTTGAATTCTCAATTTTTTTTGGGCTATAAATATTTATTTTTTTTAGGGTAACACAATTTTCGTGCCAAATATTTTTTTCTGGCACCTTGATATCCACCAGGCTGAGACCATTTGGAAGCAGCCTCTACTTCATCTCTTCGCTGGGATGTGCATATATTCAAGGCTCAGGCCTTTTCGCCTTGTTTTTGCTGCCTTTGGGGCGACCTCTGGGGCGCCTCTCTCCATGGTTTGGGTTCATGGCAGGGCCATTTGCCAGCGTCGCCTTGTTTTTGCTGCCTTTGGGGCGACCTCTGGGACGCCTCTCTCCGATTTCTTGGCCTGCTTCAAAACCAACAAAGACATGTTTAGGCCTGTTCTTGCTACCTTTTGGGCGACCTCTGTGTCCATATTTCCTGCCAGAGGACATTTCCAACGGTTTTTTTTCGTAGAGAGACCCTTTTTCTAAAAGTGAAAAAGGAACATCAATCTTCGTTGCTAAAAAAATATCCTCGTGTTGCTTTGTGAGTTCGTCCAGCAATGTTATATTTTTATACATTTTAATATACGAAGTGTTCAAAAGCCTCAATGCCGAATTTGCCGAGTAACGTGACCCCTCAAGGGCACGGCCTAGGCAGGAATATACGGTTGTGGCAATGAATGAGACCAACAGAATCCCTTTGATGGTTTCTTCTGAATGCCCCCTGATCGGGAGGGCGCCTGCATAAGTTTTCGCCGTATCGAAAATTTGCTCGATTTCTTGTCTCGTGTAGTATAAAGGCAATATTTCTTGTATGTCATAATCTTTTGACGATAATAATATAAATTTACCTCCTGAAAAAAAGTGTTCATCGATCTTTTTTTCACTATCAGGATCATCGCAGTATATGTCGATGCTTTTATCAATATCTATAGCTGATTCTGCTAAATCTAGCATAATATATGCATATAATCTAGAATTATATAGATTTATCGCTACTTTCTTGCCGCAAAATTTCCTTTTATTGTATCTAACTAGGTATTTAGCTGACCTAAGGTCTCCGCTATGATCCCTAATCAGGTCTTTGTACTCATTTCTGTTTTTAGTCATCCTAGTTAAAAAGGGAATGTTATGTTTAGTCAGCTGTTCAAGCTTTTGTTTGGAGCAATAACCGGCATCCATAATTATTAATTCCACGTTTACACCGAAACAACTTAATTCTTTCAATGTATTTATTAACATAGAGTTATCTATGACATTGCCCGGTACATATCTGAAAAAGATAGGCATTTTGGT
>JAITKK010000187.1 GCA_031278475.1 Deltaproteobacteria bacterium | reverse complement strand
GGCCGCTGGCCTTCTTAGGCCTTGATTTGGGCCTTGACTTGGGCCTTGACTTGGCAAGGCCGCCAATCTTAGGGATGCTCTCCGACGGAAGACGGGTGCCCAAGGGCTTGCCTTGGCTCAAGCAAATGACGGGCCAAGGCCAGTCCAATCGGCATAGGGCCAAAATATTGGCCAATCCACTGGCAAAGAACTATTTTGCGGGACCTTATTATGGGACACAGCGCATGAGCGGGACTGATCCTGCCAAGAGCCAACTTGGGGCCGAGGCTTCCGTTAAGGAGGCCCCTTCTTCCCCTTTATTGGAGATAAGGGGCCTTACCCTGGGGTTCGGTGACGGGGACTACCTGCCTGTGAGGGAGCTGGGGCTATCCCTTGACAAAGGAGAGGTGGCTGGGCTCGTGGGAGAGAGCGGCTCGGGGAAGTCGCTCACCGCCTTCGGGCTAATGGGCCTGCTCCCCTACGGGGCCAGCGTCAAGGCCGGGGAGATCCTCTTCGAGGGGGAGGATGTCCTGGGGCTCCCGGCCAAGAAAAGAAGGGAGCTCTGCGGGGCAAAGATGGGGATGATATTCCAGGAGCCCCTGTCGGCCCTTAACCCGGTTCTCACCATAGGCGACCAGGTATCGGAGATCTTCCGCATCAGGCTTGGAATGCGCAAGAACGAGGCAAAAGAGCGCTCCCTCGCCCTTCTCGCGAGGGTGGGGCTCCCAAACCCCAAGGCCGCGTACGAAAGCTACCCGCACCGCTTCTCCGGAGGCATGCGCCAAAGGGTGGTAATCGCCATGGCGTTAGCCCTGGATCCCGCCCTGGTGGTGGCGGACGAGCCGACAACCGCGCTTGACCCCACCATCGCGCTCCAGATAATAAAGCTCCTAAGGGATCTAACCAAGGAACGGGGCACCAGCGTTCTCTTCATCACCCACAACCTGAAGCTCCTGGCCGGGCTCGCGGAGAAGGTCTTCGTCATGTACGCGGGCCTTGTGCTTGAGGAGACCAGGGACGGGCTCAGGGATCCGCTGCACCCCTACACGGTGGGGCTCTTGGAGGCGCTGCCGCCCGACCCATCGGAGCTGGTGGCCCTGGGCCCGGGCGCCCAAGGGGCGCCGGGCCCGGGCCTTGGCTCAAGGAAGGCCATGGTGCCAATACCGGGCACCGCGCCCCAGCCCTCGGACAGGCTCCCGGGCTGCCCATTCGCCCCCCGCTGCGGGGAGCGCTTCGAGCCCTGCGAGAAGTCGCTCCCCGGGCTCTTTTCCCTCCAGGGCGGCCGCAGGGTGCGCTGCTTCAAGTACGGGCAGCCATGCTAAAGGCCGAGGGCATACGGAAGACCTTCCGGGAGGGATCCGGCATCATGGGGGAGCTCAGGAGGCTCCTAGGGAGGGATCCAAAAGGCGGCGTGAAGGCCATAAGGGGCGTTAGCCTGGACGTGCGCCGGGGAGAGATCCTGGGCCTTGTGGGGGAGAGCGGCTCGGGGAAGTCCACCTTGGGTAGGATCCTCTGCTCAATACTAGAGCCCGACCAGGGAAGGGTGCTATTCGACGGGAAGGATCTGAAAAGCCTCGGCAAGAAGGACATCTTTGGCTTCAGAAGGAAGGTCCAGTTCATGTTCCAGGACCCTGCCGCCGCCATGGACCCAAGGCTTTCGGCCGGAAGCTCCCTATCGGAGGGTTTGGCCATCCACAAGATGGGTAACCGCAGGGAGAGGAAGGAAATGGTGGGCGGGCTGCTCTCGGAGGTGGGGCTGGATCCCTCGCTCGCGACAAGGTACCCGCACCAGTTCTCGGGCGGGCAGAGACAACGTCTCTGCCTCGCCCGGGCACTTAGCCTGGACCCGGAACTCCTGATTGCCGACGAACCGGCCTCGGCTTTGGACGTGTCCGTCCAGGCCCAGATAATAAACCTGCTCCTTGAAGAGAAGAAGGAACGGGGCCTTACCCTGGTCATCATCAGCCATGACCTTGCCCTGGTATCCTACATGGCGGACCGCATAGCCATCATGTACGGTGGCCTCATAATGGAGATAATCCCGAGGGATCTGTTGGGGGCCCTGGATCACCATCCCTATGTGAAGGCCCTATGGGCCTCGGCCGAGTACCAGGACGACATGTCCAAGGCCCTGATCCTGGACGGCGAGCCACCGGATCCCCAGAACCCCCCCGAGGGCTGCCCGTTCCGGCCCCGCTGCCCGGAGGCCCAAAAGGCCTGCGAGGAGGAGCCACCGCTGAAAGAAGACCGCCCCGGGCACCTAAGCGCCTGCCACTTCCGCTAACGGCCGTTGGCGACAAGCCCAAGCCAAAGCCAAAGCCCAAAAGCAAGGGCTCAGCCCCATGGCGAATAAGGGCAAGTGCAAGGGCCGGGCAATCGTTACTTCCTAATCGAAGGGGCGGGGCCCGTTGGGCCCCGCCCCTTCGATTTTCGCTATCCCATCCTACCCTGCTATCCCTAACTACCCCGTCCTAACCCACTCACCACATCCAATACCATATTCAGCCAATGCCAGCCTTATCCGGCCGCTCCCTACCCTTTGCGGAATTGGCGAGAGCCCTTCCGGGAACCCTCACTTGTCCAGGTTGGAGGTGAGCTTCCTAAAGGCAGAGGGATCGATCCTCGCGCCGTTGAGGTAGACGCCGTAGTGCAGGTGCGCTCCGGTTACCCTCCCGGTCTTGCCCACGAGCCCAATGGGTTCGTCGCCCTTTTCGACCATCTGCCCGTCGGTCACCAGTATCTCTGAGAGGTGGAAGTACATGGTTATCAGCCCCTGGCCATGGTCTATGTAGATGGAGTTCCCGGCGAAGAAGTGATCGCCTGTGAGTATCACCCTCCCGGTCGCCGGGGCCCTCACCGGGGCGCCCACGGGCGCCCGGTAGTCGGCCCCGGCGTGCGGCCTTGGGTTCAGTATCCCGTTCATGCGCGTCCTGCGCCCAAAGGAGCTGTTTATGGAGGCGTTGACCGGCTCCAGGAACTCCCCTGACCACAGCCTCTCGGGGCTCACGGTTGCAAGGGCCGCATCCACCAGCACCTTCTCCCTTGCGGCCCTCTCCTGGTCCGCGGGCGACAGCTGCACCTGGGACTTGGGAACGTTGATGCTCCTCTCCCCGTAGTCCTTTGTCTTGAGCGTCACGTCGTAGGCCCCGCCCGCCGCAAGCCCGTCCTTCTCGTAGCTTAGCGACAAAGGGAGCGTCCCTGGCTTCAGCATCACGTCCGCCCCGAACAGCCCTGTCCAGCCGTCCTTGGTCCTAAAGAAGAACACGGGCCTATTGTCAAAGGAGCCTGTTGGGGGAAGCGTTATCCCAAAGTCATCCAGCACCACCCTGGCAGGCGCCCCTATGTCCAAGGGGTTTGGGACAATCCTCACCTCGGACGCGGGGTTCTCCGGGTCGGGCCGGAAGCCCGGGTCCTGGGCTTGGATCCCTCCCGGGGCAGCCGCCAAGGCCCAGGAAACGGCCAGGAAGGCCGCGAGGGCCACAAAGATGGGGAAACCCGGCCCGGGCGCGGCCTGAAGGCCGCTCCGGGCCGGGGGATGGTCTTTCCTATGTGCTGGGCCAAAGGCCCTTGGGGTGTGTTTCATGGTGTTCGCAACCTAAAGCTTG
The DNA here is from genome assembly GCA_031278475.1 of Deltaproteobacteria bacterium. Lineage (GTDB taxonomy): Bacteria > Desulfobacterota > Desulfarculia > Adiutricales > Adiutricaceae > JAISMF01. The sequence continues at coordinate 1,986 of JAITKK010000187.1, read as the reverse complement.
GAGATGATGGCACGCAATGGCCGGGACGCTTGGGCCATGATCGTGGGACTCGGACACAAGGGGCGTTCGAAAGGGTATCCCCTGGCCTTGAGGATGGATAGCTTGCGCCCTTGGGACGTGCTTGGGAGGTACTTGGGACGTTCTTGGGACGTGCTTGGGACAATATACCATATCGGGCTTAAGGATGGGTGGGGGACGCTAGGAGGGGTGGTTCGGTGTGAGAGGGAGCTAAGGCAAAAGGGGGATTTTCCGGGCTCAGCGGGACTGTGAGGGGGATTCCTTGAGGAAGAGCTGGTGGTACTCCTCTCTGGAGAGATGGCGGCGCAGGGTGTCGCCCAAGATCCCGAAGAGGGAGGATATCTCCTCCTGGCTCAGGCGGGGGAGGATCCGCTTCATGACCTCGTCGTCTGAGAACTTCTGGAGGTAGACCTGCAGGGTCGCCAGGTCGGTCTCCTTGTCGAAACCCTCGGCCAGGAGCCCGGCCCAGGTCTCTACGAAGTCATGGGTGTGCTGAGGGGACATCTACTGGTTCCACCAGCCGTCCTTCTTGCCAGCCGGCGCCCCGGGCTTCTTGCCGCCCAGGGCGGACGCCGCCCCCCCGCCTTTGGCGGGGGGGGCGGGCTTGGGCGGGGCGGCTTTGGGTTGCGGGTTTAGGATGTTGGAGAGCCTGGGCTTGAGCTGGCCGTACTTCTTGGCCCCCTGCTCCACGAAGAGCCAGTTGGCGCCGGTAACCTCGTCCAGGGTGAAGCGCTCGCGGATGCCGGTGAGCATGAAGGCGTCGTCCAGGAGTATCATCTCCACGTGGGTCTCGCCTATGGTGAGCGTTACCCAGAAGTTGCGGTACTCCGCATGCTTGGCCGTGCTACCCGTGCCGATGGTGCTCTTCTTGGTCTGCAGGTAGATGCCTTCAGCCAATTTGTCTTCCGCCATAGCCTCCTCCATGCGCCCGGGAACCCGCCCCGCTACCCCGTGGCCCCAAAACGCCTAAGGGCGCCCTCCTCTGGGCGCCACTCCCTACATACCAAAACAGTATACCAAAAGGCCACCTTCACGGGCCCGTGCCGAGGGAGCCAAGGCAAGGCCTTTGCTGCGGATCCCCATAGCCAAAAAGCAGCCCATCGCCAGCGAAGGGAGTAAAAACCAGCCATGGGAGGAAGCGGCCTAAGGATGCGCCGCTTGAACGAAAAGCCTCGAAAAGACGGCTCTGGGCCCTTAGGGCCTTTACGGCTCGGGGTTTGGGCTTTTCCCTGCCCAAAAGGCCCAGCCTTTGGCATGGGCCCCAAGACGGCGCCCCTCTGGGGCGCCGTTAGCCTTCCCATAGGTCAGGCGGGACGAAGCCCGCCCTGCCGGGACCGGCAGGCGGGCGACAGACCTTGGCCCCAGGGCCAAGGCTTAAGGTTCGGGAGAGTGCTGTGGCTGGCCAAGAAGCCAAGGGCTCTCCCACTGACTCTAAATTATCTGTTCACAGGTAAAGGCAGAAGAAATGACAAACGATGAAGACAGAGCCCTCGTTTTCTAGCTCCAGTTAGAATGCCTTCATGACATCGCCGTAAGGCCTAGGTACCCGGAAATGGTTTATAGCGGCCTTATTAGCTCATTTCCGAAAGTGCGGGTGGCGTTGGGGGCTGTCGGCCCCAAAATCGGATTCGGCCCACAGAAGTGCTGAATCGGGGGCTTTACACGGATTGTGGCCCGAAGGCTAAAAGACGGCCGAGTCTTTGATGCCTGCGAAAAGCCTGGGGCGAGTTAGAGGCTTTAGGGATAAATTTGAGCCAAAGGGCTCAATTGCGGATTGGGGCTCTCCTGGGGGAGACCCATGTGAAAATGAGAACCGTGGTTAATCCCGTGAACGCTTACAAAATAATAATGCCGATAATTAAACGAATTTAAAACAAATTAGATTTTAGAAAGCATTATTGACACGATCTTTGCCATAACAAAAACCATATTGGTAATCTCAAATAGCAGCCTTGCTTATGCCCAGAA
>JAITKK010000109.1 GCA_031278475.1 Deltaproteobacteria bacterium | reverse complement strand
CAAAATTGCGCTACCGAAAGTAATGATAAATGTTTTAATTGCGGATGCACTCTTATCAGCTTTCTTTTCAAAGTCATCGAATTTCTTTTCTAAGGCATCAAACTTGGCATCAAACTTGGCCTCAAGGCCAGCGCTTTTGTCAGCAGTGGCATCAAACTTGGCATCAAGGCCAGCGATTTTGTCAGCATTGGCATCAAGCTTGGCATCAATCTTGGCATCAAGGCCAGCGATTTTGTCAGCAGTGGCATCAAGCTTGGCATCAAACTTGGCATCAAGGAAAGCGATTTTGTCAGCAGTGGCATCAAACTTGGCCTCAAGGCCAGCGATTTTGTCAGCAGTGGCATCAAGCTTGGCATCAAGGCCAGCGATGTGGCCGATAATGCCAGCGATATTGCCATTAATGCCAGCGATATTGCCGTCAATGACAGCGATTTTACCTTCAAGGCTTCTTATACTGTTCTCAAAACCTCCCATTTTGGTTTAAATGCCAGCAATCTTACCGCTAAGGACACTGATATTCACCTCAAGGTTCTTTTCAACTCCATCGATTTTATTGTTTAGGCTCGTTTCCACTCCATCGATTTTGTTGACTAATGTTTCGTAGTAGGTTTTTTTCACATTTTCGAGCTCAACCTCTACCTTGTTGACCCATTCAATGATCTTGCTCTCAGGGGTGGGCATGTTTCCCACAGGATTTTGTGGTGTGCTTGATACCTCGGTTGTTGTTTCGATGTCTGACATGACATTCCTTCTCTTATTAGCCAGTATAGGGCCAATTCCGCCGAAAAGCAAGCAAAACTTCATCCATCGGATTTTTTCGGGTCTAATGGCATCCCGAGGGCAGGGAGCCCACAGAAAGCCGCCGTTGGCCCAGCATCTTTGGGCCCTGCCCTTCCGGCTGTCCCCATCGCTACGCCTAAAGTCTGATTCGACCCGAGTTGCCATGCAAGGCAAGTGGGCCGTAAGGGGATCCTCAAGGGAGACGGAGCCGCTAGCCCCGGCGGGGAGAGCGTCTTCCGCGTTTTGCAGGCCCGCGGCGGGTCAGCGGCTGCTTCTGGGCCGGGACTGGCTCGGATGGGACAAGGCCCAAGCCTTCCGTGAGTGTCTGCAGGGCTTTGGTAGGCATTTGCCGCCGATGGCCGCCCCGGCCAAGTATTGGGGAGCCCCCCGACCATCGGCTTCCTTGGTTAGGCAGCTGGGCGTGCCCAATGGGAAAAACCGGCAGGATCCCGGGCAATCGCGGAAACCGGCGAAAAAGCAGGGAGCCCTGTTGCCAGATGGATGCCGCTACAGGATTAATGCCACAAAGCGGGAATGCAGTGCCGCAAGTCTTAGCGGTCGCACACCCGCCTGGTCGTCTGGCAGCCGTATGATTGTTGGTTTCGGTCCGTCGCGGTTTCCCTTTCCCCGCACATTGTAGTGAACAGGGCAGAGAACAGGAACACCAAAACGAAGATGAGGATGATGCCCACGCAACCGGGGCCCACCGGAGGGGCGCCGTCTTCCCGGTTGCTAAGGAACACCTTGGCGACGTACAGCACAGCGATCGTGGCTATCACCCAGTACATGCGTCGTCTCCGGCCCCCCTTCGGGCGAATTCGCCTATTGGGCTTAGCCCATGGATTCCTTCAGGCGGTGGGCGGCGATGTTCCCGTCAAGCGCGGGAAGGCCCGCGACCCTTAGCCCCTCCCGCAGTTCCCGCAAGGCCTTGTCCGCGGACATGGGCTCGGGGTCCCTTGCCCGGAAGTTCCGGAGCACCTGCTCGGCCCTCCAGTCCCAGCCCTGGGGCCCCGGGGCCCCCAGGTCCCAGTCCAGATCGAAGGAGCGCGTGCCGTCGGGGCCCATGGACAGAAGCCTCGCGTTGTCCTCTGGGAAGTGAAGGAAGCGGCCGCCCGCGCCCGCGATGGTCCTAACCGCCCTGAAGGCCGGGGCCTCCTTGGACGGGGCCTCGCCCACCGCAAGCCTCCCGTCAGCGAAGGACGCCGCCCACAGCCTAGCGTCAGGGGATACGGCCAATGCCGTCACCATGCCCTCCATGGCGGAAAGATCCGGCGTCCAGTCCGTGTCGTAGAGCTGGTGGAAGATGATGCCCTCCCTCCAGCTGGACAATATGTAGCGGTTGAACGGATCGGCCGCCAAGGCCAAAAACGACCAGGGCGGCCTGGAGGCGAAGGCTATGGGGAAGCTCTTGAGGGGCCCGCCCGGCTTGGAGGCCGGTATGCGGTACTCCGCCTCCTCGGCAAGCACCGAAAGCAGCTCCCCGTCAGGCGTCGGAAGCACGTGGAGCAGCGGGCGCTGGGAGAGGGTCCTGACCAACAGCGGGGTGCCCTTGTCCAGGTAGCCGTGGCGGGTGTCCCACATCTTGAGCTCGCCGTCGGGCCCGGCCGTGAAGAGTTTCCTGTCGCAGCGGCTGAAGGCGAGGGCCTTCCCCGCCCCCTGGTGGGCGATGGCCTGGCCGAGCCCCTGGCCGTTCGCGGGGTCGAAGAGCCAGAGGTGCCCGTCCTCCGTCAGGGCCGCGCAGATTTTCCCGGAGTTTGAAAGGGCTAGCGCGACTGGCCTGCTCGCGAGTTTCAGGTCCTTGCGGAAGGCCAGCGGGTCCTGGGGATCCCCGCAGAACGAGAGCCTGGGCCCTTCGGAAAGGGCAATCCTCCCGCCCCTTACGGCGAAAAGATCCCCCCGCAGCGGGGACGCGACCCCCTCCCGCATGTCCTGGGGGATCCTGCGGTCCAGCAGGTTGTAGAGCGCGCCCCACTGCGCCCTGAAGGCCGGCATGTCCAGGGCCTCCGGGTGCCTCCTCGCCTCGGTGAGCGTCGAGAAGGCGCCGGTGTGGTCCCCCTGGGCCATCCTGGCCTTGGCCTCCTCCAGGAGGGGGGCCAGGACCCTGGCGGGGTCCTGCCCCCCCCTCCCGCCCTCGCGGATCCTCGAAATGCGGTAGATGGCGGGGCGCATGCGCTCCGCCTGCTCCGGGTTGCTGCGGCCCCGCTCCAGTATGTCCGAGAGCCTCTTGGCCTCGTGGTTCAGGGCCGGGCCGCCGAAGGAGGCCAGGGCCTGCTCGGCGTCGGCTATCAGGCCCAGCTCGAGGTAGGCGCCGCACATGATGAGCGGCAGCTCCGGGAGCATCTGCCCCTGGGAGAGCCGCACAAGGTCGTCCAGGCGGCCCTGGAAGGCCTCGGCGTTCAGGGTCTTCCTGCGGTAGCGGTGGAGGGCCAGGTTGAAAAAGGAGTACAGGTGGTCGGGCTCCTCCCTCAGGGCCTGCCTCCAGAGCTGCTCGGCCTTGTCGAAATGCCCAAGGTCCACCATGGACACGGCCCGGTTGTTGAGGTTGTCCGCGGAGTCGTAGGCGGCCCTGGGCTTGGGCCTTGGGTAGTCCTTCCCGGCCAGCTCCCGGTAGCAGCCCAAGAGCGCCTGGGATAGCTGGGCCGCCGTCCCGTAGCGCGCGGCAGGGTCCCTGTCCAGGGCCTTCCTCAGTATTGACAGCATCCTGGGCGGTATGGGCGTGTGGGTGGCGCCCGGGGCCGCGTAGCTGTCCAGGGCCTCGCCCGCGGCCCCGCCGAACTCCCAGGGCCTCGCGCCTATGAAGAGCTCGAGCATGGTGAGCGCGAGCGACCAGAGGTCGAAGCCGGCCGTGGGCTGCTGCCTGCCTGCCGCCTCAGGCGACATGTACTGGGGGGTGCCGAAGCCGCCATGGCCCGGGTTCGAGGGCGTGTAGCGCACCCCCGTGCCAAGGGAGCCCGAGAGCGACCCCGCGGCCGCCCCTGCCAGGGATGCCGAAAGGGAGCCGGACAGGGTCCCCGCGAGCGAGCCCGCGGGGGACCCCGCCAGCTCCTCCTGGGCCGTCGGCCCCGTCGCGGGCACCGTCTTTTCGTCGCCCGTCCACAGCGGGTACGCGTCGGAGGCGTCCTCGGTCTCCCTCGCGGCCCTCGCGAGCCCGAAGTCCGTTACCAGGAGCCTCCCGCTGTCTTCCTCCAGGAGCAGGTTCTGCGGCTTGATGTCAAGGTGCAGGACGCCCCTCCCGTGGGCGTACTCGAGCCCCCAGGAGGCCTGTATCCCCAGGTCCAGGAAGCGCAGGGCGCGCTCGGCCTCGTCGCCCTGGAACAGCTGCGGGAGCGAGCCGTCGGGCCTTGGGCCCATAAGCTCCCTAAGCGATCCCCCGGCCACGTGCTCCATGAATATCGCGGGCACCCCCATGAGCGGCCTGACGTAGTAGCAGGTGACCACATGCGGGTGGAGGCCCATGTCGACCCAGGTCTCGGCCTCGTTCTTAAGGCTCTGGAAATAGCGGGGCTCCATGACGCTGCGGTAGGGGAGCTTCAGGGCGAGCTCCTTCTGCCAGTCCCTGTGCCGTACCTTGAAGACCTGCCCGAGGCCGCCTTTCCCGAGTATCTCCTGGACCACGTAGACGCCAAGGACCACCTGCCCCACCCTGAGGTCGAGCCCCCTCTCCCATACCCTTCCGGCGAGCTCGTTCAGGGCGAGGGTGGTGTCCTCCCACAGGGTGTCGGCCGCCTTGGACTCCGGGAGCAGGTGGAAGTACTGCCCGCACTTCACGCAGATGGAGCGGTGCCCCAGGTTGTCGGCCGTAAGCCTGTACCCCGTCTTGCATTTGGGGCAGTAGGCCGTGCCGATTCCCAGGGTCGCGCTGCTGGATGGTGTCATGGGGCTCATGGGTCGCATCCTGTGGGCCTCTCCGGGGGCCTAGGCCCCCGGGACGGGGATGCCGTCCTGGCTTGCCGCGAGGAGCAGGGCCCGTTTGAGGGCCCTGGCCTCCTGGAAGTGGATGGATGGGCTGTCAACCAGGGCCTGGTCAACCACCCTGGCGATGTTCGGGGGGATCTTCGCCTTGCGGGAGGATATGGGCACAGGCGGCCTGTTGAGCACCACCCGCCAGGGATCCTCGTCCTGGGGGAAGTCCCTGGGGTACTCGCCGGTCATGAGCTTGTAGAGGGAGGCGGCCGCGGCCCAGACGTCCACCTCAGGGCCCGCGTGCTTGAAGTCTATTACCTGCTGCCTGGGCATGGTCGCGGGGGAGCCCGCGACCGAGCCCGTCCTCGTGTGGTCGAAGGTGAGGCTGTTGTTGTAGAGCTTCCCCACCCCGATGTCGGCGATCTTCGGGACCTGGCCGCCGTCGCCGCCCAGGAAGATGTTGGCTGGCTTGAGATCGCGGTGCACCAGGCCCCTGGACTCCGGGGAGAGCCGCTCCTCCACCGTGGAGGCGGCCAGCTTCACGTTGTGGAGGTAGTGCAGGCCGTCAAGGACCGGGAGTATTATCGCGAGCGCCGCCCTGGGCGCGAGCGAGCCCCCCGCCCTGAGCCTCGCCTCCTCTGAGTTCCCTCCCTGGCAGAACTCCATCAGGTAGTAGTAGGCCCCGCCGTAGAAGCCGAAATCGTAGAGCTTGGTGACGTTGGGGTGCTTAAGGGCCCTCCCGATGGAGACCTCCCTTAGGAAGCTCTTTCTGGCCCACTCGTTTTCGGAGACGGCGGGCGACATGACCTTGAGCGCCAGCCTCTGGCCGTTGTCCTTGCGCTCCGCGAGGAACACGGCGGAGGTGCTTCCCCGGCCGAGCGTCCTAGTTATCCTTAGCCCCTTGAGGGAGTCCAGTATCCTCACCCTGCGGGCGAGGCCCGCCTTCAGAAGCTTGAGGGACGCCAGGGGGTTGGGCCTGCAGTCCTGGCAGAGCACGTCCGCGTGCCGCGACAGCGGCACGGGGTCGTGCGCCCTGCCGCAGGACGGGCAGAAGGGGTTTACCTCGGCCGGTGCCGCCCCCTTGGGCGAGTCGTAGGCGGACTCGTCCACAAGGCCCACCCGGAAGTTGAAGCCCCCGGCGAGCGTCATCACGTCGCCGTCCTTTATCTGCACCCCCGCGCCGCTCACGGCCACGCCCTGGGCCCTGTCCTCCTCCCGGCGGTTCACCAGGTGCCCGTTTATGAAGGTGCCGTTGAGGCTTCTCAGGTCCCTCAGGAAGGCCCTTGACCTGGATAGCTCGATGACCGCGTGGTGCCCGGATATTGCCCTGTACTCCGGGGTGTCCGGGAGCCTCAGGGTGGAGCCCTGGCCCCGGCCCATGACCACGGCCCTGGGGCCCGTGAACTCCCAGACCTGGGGCTCGCCGAAGTCCGAGGACAGGATGAGCCTTATCTGCGAGGGCGCCTTGTCGCCCTGTGAGCGTATGCTGGCCCTAAGGGGCCTCTGGGGGGCCGGCTCTCTGTCGGTCTGGCTCATCTGCCGCGCTCCGCCCCCGCCCTCGAGGGTTCCCGTGAAAAAGGTAAAATGCTTCGGTGATTTAGAGTGAAATAATGATTATGCGGAAAAAAATGACAGGCTGATGGGGGCCGGGGGAGTTCCCCTGGGCCAAGGCGGGGTCGGATTCATTATGCCATGCGGCGATCCGGGCCGTCAAGCGAGCCCATGGCCGCAATGCGGCATCTCCGGGCCCCCCTTCTCTTTTCGGAGCGCGTGGCCCAAAGGTTTAACGGGTGGCCCTGGGGGCTTCGCAGGGGCGGCGGCGGGAAGGAGGGCGGGGATGGGGCGGGCGTATGCCTGGCGTGGGGCGGGCATGGGGCCGGGAGGCGGGGCGGAAGCCGTAACCCGCGGTCAGGCTTACCAGTTTTTGAGCGGGAGCCCGTTGGCGTCCTTGAAGTTGCCCCCGAGGATGAGGATGAGATCCACCAAGAGCCAGATGCAGAGTATGGGTAAGAGGACTATGGTGAAAGCAAGCAAGGCGCATATGAGCATCAGGATCCCCGTCCCCACCTTGCCCACGTAGAAGCGGTGTATGCCGGCGCCACCAAATGCCAGTAACAGGACCAGGGCCACTGTCCTGCTTTTGTCGGACACCGTCGGCACAAACTGGGCGTAGGGGTGCGCGGCCGGCTGGTGGTAGGGATGCTGGAAAGGTGGCTGGTAGGGCGGCGGCATCGGCGGCATCGGCTGGGCTGGCGGCTGGTAGCCCGGATGCCCGGCGTGGTAGATGTTGTAGGTAACCTGGGCCTGCGGCTGGCTGGAGGGCCCCGGCCTGAACGCCGTGGAGTTGCAGTTCGGGCAAGAGGTGGCGGAATCATCGACCATCGCGGAGCAATAATCACAGATTTTTGACATGTTCGCCTCGCATTCTAGGGAGGGCCGCAGGCGCGGGAACCGGGACGGCGGTCACGACCCGTTATTTTAGCGGTTTTCCGCGCCAGGGGCAAGGGCTCTTTGGCCCTTGCCCCGGCTGAACGGACCCAAGATCCCGGTCCCACGGGAGGGGTTGCGGGGAGTCCCCAGGGCGGAACCCAGGGGGGTTC
>JAITKK010000092.1 GCA_031278475.1 Deltaproteobacteria bacterium | reverse complement strand
TCCAAGCCGGAGAGGTTCGCACCCTTAAGGTTGGTCTTGGTCAGATCTATCCTGTCGACCACGGCTCCCCTTAGGTCCACGTCCCTCATGTCGGAACCGTAGAGGTAACAATTGATCAGGGTGCTTTTGCTCATGTTCGCCCCCTTCATGCTGGCATCATAGAGGTTGGCATCCGTCGCATCGGCACCTTCGAGGTTTGCGCTGACAAAGTTTGCCAGCACGAAGCGGGAAGAGGTTAAATCGATGTTCTTTAGGTTGGCATAGTAGAAGCGGGGCTCGCTTAGGAAGGAACCTGACATCTCGGAGTTCTCACAATCGCTAAAGCGCACGTCCAAGCCCTTTGCGTAGACCTTGTTGAGCTTTGCGGACTTAAGGGAGGCCTTGAACATGTTGGAATTCAAAATCTTGGAGCCCTCGAAGTTGGCCCTGTCCATGACGGCCTTGGTAAAGCGAACCCTGTTGAAGTAGCACTCGGAGATGTTGGCATCCGTTAGAACAGCGTGATTCATCAGGGTGTTGTTTATGGAGGATCTGTTGAGGTTCACGCCTGTCAGGTCTGCCGCGGAAAAGTCGGAGTCCACAATCCTTGCTTGCCTTAGGAGTGCTTTGGAAAGATTGGCATTGGACATCCGCACTTGGGTGAACACAGGTGCCGTAAAAGTAGCCCCAGTGAGGTTTGCCCCCCTGAAGTCCGCCCCCTCGAAGAGCACCTCGCTGAAGTGGGCGAAACAGAGGTTGAGCCCGGAGAGATCGGCCCAGCTCAGATCATACAGGAAGAGTTCCAGCCGCCTGCCCTCCTCGCCGTCAGTCGCAAGCCACAGCTGGTGGGCCTCAAGCTCAGGCTCCAAGAGCTTCCTCTTCTTCTTGGAGGTGCCGTAGATGCTGAAACCCTTGGTAAATGAGGCGGCATCCAGCCTAGCCTCGTTGAACTTGGCGTAGGTGAGGTCAACGGAGCGCAGGTCGGCCCCCGACAGGTCGGCGTCTGAAAAGTTGGCCCTGTCGAAGTAGGACTCGAAGAAGTCCACGCCGGTAAGGGTTGCGCCCGTCAGGACGCTGTCAATGATGTTTACCCTCACCATCGTCGAGCCGCTTAGCTTGGCGTGGCTCAGGTCTGTCTCTACTATGTCGGCGTCGCTTAGGTCGGCAGCCAAGATCTCGGCGTTCTCGAGGCTGCTCTTGTTGATATTGGCCTTCCTAAGATCGGCCCCGCTTAGCTTTGCCGAGTACAGGTTGGAGTCTATTATGAACGCCTCTTTGAGGTTTGCGCCAGTAAGGTCGGCATCATACAGGAAGGCCCCGCAGAGCCGGGCCCTCTCGAGGTTGGCCTCAGAGAGCCTGGCACACTCCAGGTTCGCCCCCTCGAAGTTAACCCCCCTTAGGATGGCCCTCTTAAGGTTCACCAGATAGAAGTCCACGTGGCTTAAATCCTCGTTGGAGAGGTCCAGCCTGCGGCCCTCGGTGCCGTTGGAGGTAAGCCACAGTTCGTGCTGCTCCAACTTGCCCTTGAGCCTCTGGCTCTTTCTAAGCGAGGTGCCGTAGATGCAGAAGCCGTCGGGCCATTTCACGGCATGGAGGGTAGCCTCGTCGAAGTTGGCGTTTGAGATCTTGGCCTCCCTTAGGTCCGCCCCGTTGAGGTTGGCGCCCATTAGGTTGGTCTCAATCATGGAGCAGCGGAACAGATCGGCCCCGTCGAGGTCCGCGCCCGAGAGATCGGCGTAGTCCAGGATGGAGCCCACCAAGGTGGCCTCCCTGAGGGAGCCGTCCTTGATATCGACAAGGGACAGATCCAGGCCGCTTAGGTCCACCCCCCGCATGTCCAAGCCTGCGAGTGAAAGCTTCTCCCCTTTCTGGCCTTCGGTTTCCTTCCAGAGGCCATGGTTCTCCAACAAAGGCAGTATCGTGTTCCGATCCATCTCTCAAGAGCTCCTAAGCGTTGGCATCCTCGGTTTCAAAGCGGACAAGGACTCATACAGGGCCAAAAAGCCCCCAGGGGCGGCCCCTTTGGGCGCCCTTCGGACGCTTGCCTGTCTTCCCGTGTCATAAATATAAGCACCCCCTGGCATTTTGACAAGGGGGGTGACGTAAAAAAAAACAACAGCTTGATAATCAGGCCTTTATCCGCCCTAAGTCAGCCCTAAGGGGTCATGCAAGCCGCAGATGTTGGCACTTTCCCCCAATAGGCCCGCAAGCCCGCCGCAAGCCCGCCGCAAGCACGCAACAAGCCACAATAATCCTTTAGGTTCCGGCTCCTCCATGGCTCTCATACAGCTTGGGGACACCCAAAGGTTCCGGGGTAGCACAAAATATCCTCATTTAATACTAAAATTATGGGATATCAGGCCCTTTTGCGCGTTTTATCGCTTTTTGGGCGTTGTTCACGCCAAAATGGAATCCTTTCCCGCAGCGAGGCTAGACTTGGATCCCCCGGACCCACCGGATCCATCGGCCGGCCCGGACTCACTGGATGCCCCGGGCTCATCGGCCACCTCTTTCCCGGCGGAGGATTTTGGGTGATCCTTGGCTAAAAGCCGCAGGGCCTCGCCCAGCACCTTGGGGACCTCCAGGGCCAGCATGTTTTCGGGCCCTAACCTCGCCCGGGCCCGGGCGGAGCGGACTATGCTGAGCTTGGCGTGGACGCTCGCGCCATTCCGGAAGGGCGGGCCCACCCTCAAGGGGTCGGAGACTGAAAAGAGCATGAGCGTGGGAAGGGCAAGGCCAGCCGCGACATGGGTCGCGAACGAGTCCGAGCCTACCGTGAGAGCCGCGCCCCTTATTAGCGAGATCACCCCCAGAAGCCCCAAGTCAGGGGCCAGGAACAGGGGAAGCCCTGCGCCATGCGAGGCCCTTGCGGCTTGGATTGCGGATAGGGCATCAAGCCTGGCCCCCTCGCCGTGGGCGGCGATAGGGGAGGGGCGGCCCGTCTCTTTCCAAAGCCCGGCCCCCAGCTCCGCGTAACGCGGAAGGGGCCATCTCTTGGATGCCTGGTTCCCCCCTGGCGCGAACAGGTGATAGCCGCCCTTGTCCATGCCCTTATCCTTAAGGAAGCCTGATACGGCTTCCTTGTCCCCATCGCTTGGCTCAGGGAGCGTGAGGGAGCATCCCTCGGGCGCCTGCTCCCCCACCCCTTCCAGAAGCCCCAGGGTCTGCCTTATCACGTGGTCTGGTTTCGGGTCCACCAGGACGTTGTTAAGGATGGGGGCCAGCTCCCTGCCCTCCCCCCTTGCGAAGCCCACCCTTGTTGTCGCCCCGGAAAGCCATGCCACGATGGAACTCTTGCTAAGGGACTGCGGGTCGAAGGACACCCGGAAGCCCTTGGACCTAAGCTCTTTGCGCAGTCCCAGCACAAGGCATGGGTGCCTTAGGAAGCCCTTGGGCAGCACCTTCCAGAAGTCCAAGAGGGGGTTTCCCACTATGAGCGGGGACGCAGGCCCCTCCACGACCCAGCCTATGTAAGAGCCGGGCCTGAGCTTCCTTAGGGCATCCGCCAGAAACAGGCTGTGGACCGTGTCGCCTATGGCGGAAAGCCTGGTTATGAGTATTCTTTCCCCGTCCGCCAAGGGATGTGGCTCTTTGCCCTTGGCCTTTGCCAAGGCATTGTCGTCATCCATGGCAGGTCCCGCCTCGCGGCGTCGGCCCCAGGGGATCGCTCACAGGGTCTCCTGGACCGAGGCCCTCCGGGTTGGCGCCCCCTTGGCCTCGGCCTCCTCCTTGTCCCAGGAGGCGCCCGGGGCCTCGGCCCCGGGCGGGCCGATGTCGGGCGCGGGTTGCGCGGCCTTGGGCCGCTCGCCGTCCTGGGGCCCGTTCCCTGGGCCTGCCCCGCCCTGGCCGTCCCCGTCCGGGCCATCGGAGCCGTCGCCCTTGCCGCCTTCCAAATCGATGTCGCACTTGGCCCCGTCCTCGGGGGCTATCCACTTGGCTATGGTGCGGAAGAGCTCCTGGACGTCTATGGGCTTGTTGATGTGGTCGTTCATGCCGGCCTTGAAGCTAAGCTCCTTGTCCGAGCTCATGGCGTGCGCGGTCATGGCGACTATGGGGAGTTTCTCGAAGCCCGGGAGCTTCCTTATCGCCTGGGTTGCCTCTATGCCGTCCATCTCGGGCATCTGGATGTCCATGAGCACCAGCCGGTAGCTCTCGCGCTGGACCGCCTCGACAGCCTCAAGGCCGTTGTTCGCTATGATGACGTCAAAACCCGCCTTCTTGAGTATGCGGCTCGCGACCAGCTGGTTCACCTCGTTGTCCTCCACAAGGAGGATCTTGGCCCCCTTGAGGTGCGACACCAGATCGCCGTAGTCGGTCGCCTTCTTGGCCTTCTTGGGGGACACCTTTCCCTTGGAGAGCACCTGCGAGAGCGTGTCGTTGAGGGATCTTAGCGTAAAGGGCTTCGTGAGTATGGACTTGGCCCCTATCTTTTCCACGGTCTTCTGCTGCTCGGCCGTTGAGGGTCCCTGGATCATGAGCACCCCCAAGGGGGCGGGTTTGCCGTTCTTGGCGTATAGGCTCACAAGCTGGGAGAAGGTCTTGGGCCCGTCCGGGTCCGGCATGGCCCAGTCCACCACCAACAGCTCGGGGAACCTCGCGTCCTTGCTCAAAGAAAGGGCGTTTATGAACCCGATGGCCAGATCGCCGGAACCGGCCCTCTTCACCTCGCAGCCGAAGGATATCAAAGAGCTTGACAGCACCTTTAGCGAGGTGCGGTTGTCGTCCACCACCAAGGCGTGCACGCCCTGCATGGTCTGGGGCTTGGGCTTGCGCTCCCATTTGTCCTTTATGCCGAAGCGGCAGCTGAAGGAGAAGGTGCTGCCCTTGCCTGGCTCCGACTCGCAGGAAATCTGACCGTCCATGAGCTCCACCAGCCTCTTGGTGATGGTGAGCCCCAGGCCGGTCCCGCCGAAGCGGCGGGTGGTGGAGCTGTCGCCCTGGGTAAAGGGCGTGAAGAGCCTCCCGATCTGTTCCTCGGTAAGCCCTATGCCGGTGTCCACCACCGTGAAGTGGGCCGTGACCGTAAGGGGGATCTCCTCGACGAAGCCCACCTTCACCCCCACCTCGCCCTCGTTAGTGAACTTGATGGCGTTCGATAAGAGGTTTATCAATACCTGCTGGAGCCTCACCGGGTCGCCTATGAAGGCGGGGATGTCCAGCTCGGGCATGTCCAGCCACAGCTCCAGGCCCTTCTCGGTCGCGCGCATGGACTGAAGCTCCAGGGCCTCGGATATGACCCCCTCCAGGTTGAACTCCGTCCTCTCCATCTCGAGCTTCCCGGCCTCTATCTTGGAGAAGTCCAGGATGTCGTTGATGATGCGCAACAGGGCTTGGGCAGCGGACTGGGTGCGCCCTATGTATTCCTGCTGCTGCAAAGAGAGCTCCGTCTGCAACGCCAGGTGGGTAAGGCCTATGATCGCGTTCATGGGGGTGCGGATCTCGTGGCTCATGTTGGCGAGGAACTCGCTCTTGGCCCTTGTGGAGGCCTCGGCCAGCTCCCTTGCGACACTGAGCGCCTGCTCCTTTTCCGCCATCTCGGAGACATCCATGAGCCAGTACATCTGGCCGATGGCACCGGAATAGTCGGTTTTGAAGGCATTCAAGAGCATGTGCAGCTGCTTTCCGCCCCGGCTGTTGACCAAGACCGGATGCCAGCTGAGCTTCCCCTTCCTCTCGATTGTCCCCCTCACGTACTCCCCGTCGTCGTGGTGGGCGTAGATCCTGTCCAAGGGCTCCCCCACGTTCAGGGCGAGCGTCTTTCTGGCGAAAGGCGTTATGAAGCGCACAAGCCCGTCGACGGTAATCAGGAAGCTTATGGGGCTGTTGTCCAGTATCTTCTGGAGAAGCGTCCTCTCCCTTTCAAGCTCGGCCTCGGTGGCCTTAAGGTCCCTAAGATCCTCCGCGAACGACACAAGTATCGTGCGTTTGCCTGAGCTGAGCTTCGCGAGCGTCACGTGCATCTGCACGGGATCTCCGTCCATGGTCTGGAAGAGCCACTCGAAGTGGTCGTAGCCCTCCTTCATGGCCTTTTCCATGTGGTGGCGCATGGCCGACTCGGAGACCTGCCCGTCCGGCTGGTAGGGAGGCGATAGTGTCGGGAAATAGTTGAAGAAGGCGTCTTTCCCGGGCAGCTTGAACATGGGCATGACGGCCGCGTTGCAATCCACCATCCTGAACCTGGAGTCCCAGATGCTGCACACTATGGGGAGCGAGTCCAGCATCAGGTGGTAGTATTCCCCGTGGGAGGAGGGGCCGCGCCTGTCAGGCAGGACCGGGCTCTCCTGGGTCCCCTGTATGGGGACCCCCCCAAGCCCTTCCTTCCATGTGACAAGCTGGCCCGAGCCATGCTCGGGCGTCACGAAGCGGGCATTGGGGTTCGTCCAGTCGGAGGGCTCGCCCCCTTCGCCGCTGTCGCCGGTGGGCCCGTAGGTGAAATAGGGTTCCTCTTTCCTGACGGGGTTTATGACGCCCCAGAGCCTTATTTGATCCCCCGCCCTTTCCGCCGAAAAGGAGCTTTGGAAATCCCTCCAGCGGCCCCTGCCCTGGTCGTAGAACAGGTGGGTGAGGCTCAGGCTATCGACCTTCCCCTCCAAGACGTCCTCCAGGGCGAGATACAGGGAGTCCGCGTCCCCCGGGTGCAAAATGCTCGAAAGGAACCCTATCCCGTCCGTGGGGGCCTTCTCCTCCAGGCCCAGGGATTTCAGAAAGCCCTTGGAGAAGGTCACGTCGGCGACGGATGTCCCAGGTGCCAGCTTTTCCTCCTTGCCCTTGCCGCTGTCGGAAGCGCCCCCTCCCAAACTTCCGGGCTTGAGGGCCCCTATGTTCCCGAAGTCCACGTCCTCGAAGACAATCTTCGGCCTGTCTGCGTCGACGAACTTCTTGGGCTTGCGGGAGCTTACGGGCCTGGGCTTGATATTAAGGGCAGGGTTTATCTTGAAGACCTGCTGGGCCTCCATGGGGGCGGGGGGATCGGGCGGCCCAGGGGAGTCGGGCGCGTTGGGGGGGACGGCTTTTTGGGGTGGGTCTGCTTGTGCGGGGGGGGCTGCTTGCTCGGGGGGATCGGCCATCCAGGGGTTTTCTGGGGGTTTAGGTGCCACATCCAGGGGCGGGGTCTCGGGCACGGTGGGAGGGGCCTCGCTTGGGGCGTCCTTGGCCACATTGGTTGGCTGGCTCCCTTCCGCACCCTTTCCCTCGGGCAAGGGATCCTTGGCGGGCTTGAGGACGATCCCCACCCATGCCAAGCCGCCCGCCGCCAGGGCGGTCTCCAGCCTGGAATAGGGCCCAGACCCGTCGGCTATGGCGTAGTTTATCTTCCAGCCCATTTCCAAACGCTTTTATCCCAAGGCCCAAGCCCTGGTGTCCGGTGACCTAGGCCCCGGGATTGCCTCTTTTAGTCGGTTGCCCTGCGCAAAACGGATCGCAGGTTCATACCTACTTTACACCATTTTGCGTCAATAATCACGCCAATTTAAGGCCACCAAGAGCCCCCAAGGGCCCCCGAGGGCCCTATGACCACACACCCCCCCAAGGGCCCTATGGGCACCCCCCCAAGATGCCCAATACCCCTATGACCACCCCAAGAGGCCATTAAGGCGCATCGTGGCCTCGGGCTCCCTCTTGGCATGCTCGGGTAACGCGGGATCTGGCAGAGAGCGTTTGTCTAAGAGGGTCTGGGGTGATTTTGACAGGCTTTGACGGGATTTGACAGGCTTCTGAGGGGATATTGAGGGGATATTGGCGGGATGTTGAGGGGATGGGGGCGGCTTTTTGGCCTTGATGGTGGATTAGAGGGAGGGGCTGTCAGGGACCCAAGACGCCAAGGCCCCGGGGACTTGGGTCCCCGGGGCCCTGGCGTTTTCCGGCCGCTTTGAGCGTGGCGAAGGCGGCCCTGGCTTCCCTTTGAGCGAGAGCGCCTTGATGCGATCATTTGCCCCTTCAGTCGATGTTCTCGGAGCTAACCCTGGAATCCCCCTCCGGGGCCGCTCCCGGGTTTTCACCCTCGGGCGGGAGTGCCGCGCCAGCCGGGCTTGCGGCAGGTGGGGCCGGTATCGGCTTTGCCGGGCTTACAAGCGGGTAGCGCAGCACCACCACGGTCTGATTGGGGTCAAGGCCTGTCATGTTGCCAGGGAGCGCGACCGTCGTGAAGAGGTAGGTCCTGTCGTCGAAGGCGAAGGTCTCGCCCGCCACTGTCAGGGTGATGGAAGGCCCGCCCGAGCTGTTGCCGTTAAGGACCAAGGGACCGCCCAGCTTGAGGCCGGCCCCCGCGAGGATGGATTTAAGCACCGACTGGATGTCCTTGGCGCTGGATATGACCTTGAAGCCGTTCTGCCTCAGGGCCGAGAGATCCTCTGTCGAAAGATCCCCGTACTCCAGGATGAACCTGTCCTCGCCCGCCTCCCAGAAGACGGGCGGGGTGAGCCCCGGGCCCAAGGTGCCCCCGCCGGTTGCTATGCGCCCCTGGGCGAGATCCACGCTCACGCCTATCCTGGGCGAGTAGCCAAAGCTCTTGACCAAGGCGGCCGCGAAGGCGCTGGGGTTGTCCTCCTGGACCTCTATCACCGTGAAGTTGTTGATGGGGGTCGCGCCCTTGGTGGGGCCAGCCAGTATCTGCCCCTGGTAGAGGTCTATGACCTTTATCTGGTGATCGGCCAAAAACCTTATCCAAGGCTCGGGGGTGCCGTTGTCCGGGGCCGGGGCGAGGTTTATCACCACGGGCTGGCCGTTGTTCCAAGCCTCGGCCGTGGGCCATATGAGCCAATCGGCCGATATCCTGAGCTTCAGGTCCCTCCCGCCCTCGAAGGACTTGTCCTTGCCGTAGACCCTGTAGTAGCCGCACAGGGGCCACAGGCGGTCCAGGGCCTGGGCCATGGGCTCCTTGGGGTTGGGCTGGAACACCATGTAGGCGGGGTACTTTTCCCTGAAGCGCTTGATGAAGTCGGCCGAGAGCGCCCTCTGCAGGTCGAGTATCACCTTCCTCCCGTTCCTTAGCTCAAGGACCGGGATTGCGGACATGTCGTAGTCGTAGTGGGGCGGCTCGTCGAGTGGCAGGAAGAGCCTGCCCTTGGTGGTGACCTCCTCGCCGAGTCTCGCGAATATGACGGAAAGGGTGGTCCTGGCGTTCTGGGAGTCCGCCGTGGGGAGGGGCGCCGGGGAAAGCCTCTTTGTCTCTATCCTGAACTTCCCGGGGGCGGGCTGGGCCCTGTCCCCGTCACCTGACCCGCTCTTGCCGCCCGGGGACCTGGAACCGGAGCCCCGCCTGGGGGGCGTCGCCTGGGCCACCGGCCCGGGGCCCGCAAGGGTCCCGCCCGCGTCGGACACAACCGGCTGTTCCTGCTGGTAGGAAGGGGAAGGCTGGGGCTCGCGGCTGTCGGCCTGGTAATAGGCGTCGTAGTTGTCCTGGACCGGGATGCGCAGCTGGGCCCCGGCTATGATGAGGTTGGGATCCCGCATGCCCGGGTTAAGGCCCACCGTCACCTTGAGGTAGTCGCGGTATATCCTGTGGGGGTCCAGCCCCTCCCTGCGGAGCAGCCGCTCCAGGGTGTCGCCCCGGCGGACCCTTATGGTGCGGAAGGCGGTGCCGTCGGCCGACACGTCCACCGGGCCCTCGTTGCGGCTCGCGCGCGCCGTCCTGCGGGAAGCCCTCTGGGACTGGCGCGCGGGCCTCTCCCTGGTGCCTGCCGCGGCCTGGGCCTGGGGCTGCTCTTGCGCCTGTTCCTGGGGAATAAGCTGGGGCCGGGCCTGGGGCTGGGCCTGGGGCTGGGCCTGGGGTTGTGCCTGGGGTTGGGCCTGGGGTTGGGGTTGGGCTTGGGGTTGGGCTTGCTGCTGGGGGGCCGGGCCATTGTCCAGGGTCAGGGCGTAGGTCCCTTCGGGCAGGGGTTCCGGGTCCTTGGGGGCCTCGGCCTGGGTCTGCCTCTTTACGACCACCCTTGTGGGCTGCTGCTCGGGGGAGTTCAGGTCGTAGGTCACCACGACCGAGGGGTCTTCCTCGGCGCCCTCGCCCGCGCCCGCCAAAAGCCCGGATTCCAGGGGCCTGGGCCTGGGAAGGTAGAGGTTCTGGCCTGGGGATATCTGGTCCAGGTTGGCTATGACGGGGTTCAGCTCCCGGACCAGCCTCTCGAGGCGCTGGGCCGAGGCATCGTCAAGGCCCTGCGGCCAGATGCCCTGCTTCCTGAGGATCCCCTCGATGTTCTCACCGGGCGAGACGGTGTAGTTCTCTATGGTGAAGGTGAGGTCCTCGAAGGAGTACACCTCCACGTTCTTGGTGAGGGTGATGGTGCTGTCCGTGGGGGCGCCCGGATCTTCCTGGGCGGGCAAGCCCGGGGCCAGGGCCAGTTGGAACCCCAGTAGCAGCATTGTCAGGGGGAGTATGAAGCGACCCACGGCGCGGCCTCCGTCTAGGCAGGTTTTGTTCCCTTTGACACGGGAAGGCATTGCAGCCCGCTTGTCTGTTTGGGCGAAGCCCTTGGGCTGGCTCATGACAGGCCTGGTCAGTCAGGACAATCTACCATATATGCGCAATGTCCCCATTTGTTTGGCTATATCTGGTAAGTTATGCGGTTTTTACTCTGGAACGGGGGAGCCTGTAAGAGAACTTTGGGACAATGTGCGGTAATATAATACAATTAAATATCAATCTAATGCAAATATTTTTTTCAGGCTGATTTGCGGGATTCAAAGACAAAATTGGGGATAGTTAGCGGCTAAAATGCTGAAGAGGCTTTGCAAATGCGAGAATAAAAAATAAAAACTCAAAATTTGCTTGGACTATGGGCATGAGAAAAATTTTTTGGTCACAAAGTAAAACGATTAGCACCTTTATAACTGCCCAACAAAATGCCACATGGCTTGCCTTTAACGCTGAATCTTACACTATCTTGGGTACATAAGACAACAAAGCCCCATCCAAGGTATGAAGCCACTTCAAACGAGCCTTTTTCCACCCTTTTCCAGAAATAATGGCTCTTTTCCCATAATTTGCTCGCTATTGGCTCATTTTCTCCCTTTTCGCGAAAAAACCCGCCTTGGCTAGCTTTTCCCGTTGCGCTGCCCCGGGCATAGCCTTCCTGGCTTTTTTCCGCATGCCCTTAACAACGCGCAAAAAAAACTTGTCAAGATAAAATATTTTCCTGGATAAGCCGATAATGAAGGGCTTGGGTAGGGCTTGGGAAGGGCTTGGGAGGCTTGGAAGGACTTGGGAGCTTGGGAGGGCTTGGGAGGGGCTTTGCGCTAGCCTTGGGCTTGGCGCAGGGAGATAGAGGCAAGGCTTGCAGCTCAGGCCGGAGTGGCCTTTTCAGGCCTTTTCAGACCTTTTCCGGCCTTATCTGGCATTTACCGGCCTTTTCCGGCCTTTTCCGGCTTTTACCGGCCTTTCCGGCCTTATCCGGCCTTGCGGTAGCTCAGCCCGGTTGCGAGGGGGGATAACGGCATTCAGGGAGTCTTGGCGAAGTTTGCGCCAATCACGGCTATCACGCCAACCACACGCCAAACATGCAAAACACGGCAGGGCCTAACAAGCCTTGCTTCGCCCAAGCGGCAGTTAGCTCCCGGAAGATCCCCAAGCCAGGCTTAAGGCCCCCCTAAAAATCGTCGTCCATGGGGAAGGCCTGGTCAAGGTCCTGCTTCTTTGCCTTGAAGGAGCTCTTGGGTTTGCTCTCCTCCTCGCGCCTGATGGATTCCATGTCCTCGATGGCCTCTTGCGGCTCCGCCGCTTCCTCTTGGGCCACGGCCTTCTCGGGCAGGCGCCTGACCCTGGGGCGGGCAACCGGGAGGCTTGCCCGCGCCCCTTGCAGGAGCGAGGTTATCCTCTGCACGGCCCCTTTGAGGATGCCTGCCTGGTTGTTCAGGGCGAGCGAGAAGTTCTCCGTCTCGGCGGCCTCCAGGGCGTTCTCCTGGGTTACCTTGTCCATCAGGGCGATGGATTGGTGGATGTCCTGGATGTCCCCGGTCTGGCTCTTGGAGGCAAGGGCTATGTTGTCGACAATGCCCCCCACCTTGTCGGAGGCGTCCACCAGGCGGGTGAAGCTCTCCTTCGCCTTGTCCACCAAGAGGGAGCCCTCGCTTATGAGGGTGATGCTGGATGCCAGCATGGAGGTGGTGTTCTTGGCCGCGTCCCGGCTCTTGTTGGCGAGGTTCCTTACCTCGTCTGCCACCACCGCGAAGCTCACCCCGGCTTCCCCGGCCCTTGCGGCCTCCACGGCCGCGTTGAGTGACAGGATGTTGGTCTGGAAGGCTATCTCCTCCACGCTCTTTATGATCTCCGTGCTGGCCTTGCCGGAGTCCCTTATCTCGGTCATGGCCTCGGCTATCTGCATCATGTAGAGATTGGCCTCGGACACGCACTCCTTGACCAGGGCCATGAGGTCCTTGCAGGAGTCGGCATTGGAGGCGTTCCTCTTGGCCATGGACAATAGCGTCTCGAGGCTGGATATGGCGGTCAGCACCGCCTGGGTGTTGTCGGCCGCGCCCTTGGCAAGCTGGGCGCTGGAGCGGGAGAGCTTCCTGGAGGTCTCGACCACCTTGCCCGCGCTGCTGTCAAGTCCCATGGTGATCTTCGTGAGGGGCGTGATGTTGGAACGGATCAACAAGTGCGCCAAAAGGGCCGTAAGCAATATGAGGGCGGCCGCGGCTATGGCCAAGGGCGCAAGCACCCTGGAGAGCGCGTCGCCCCCCTCCAGGGGGGCCCCGAGAAGGTCCGTTATCTCGCTGCGGAGCCTGGTGTCGGTCCTCGACAGGGCGGATTCCTTGTCGCCTATCCTCGTGTGCAGGTCAAGGAAGGTCCCGGCCGTGTCGGACAAGGTCTTCAGGACGGCGGCGACCTGGGGGGAGGCCCCCTCCTGGGACTTCCCCCTGAAAGAGGCGAGCCAGTCCACCACGGCCTGCGGCTGCACCAAGCCCCGGGCCTGCGCCTGGGCCTGGGACAGGACGCCCCAGCCCTCTATTGCGGAAAGCAGCAGCTGGGGGTTGTCGCCGTTCGCGGCCCTGGCAAGCTCCTGGACCCCCTTCCCGTAGGCGTCCATGGCAAGGGCCCTTTGGCGCAGAAGATCCGCCAGGTCCTTCCTCTGGGTCAAAAGCTCCCTTGAGGCCTGCTCTATGGGGGGGAGCCCCTTGACGAAGGGGGACTCCGGATCCCCAGGCGGGGCAGAGGGGAACCGGGCCTCCCCCTGGTCCCCAGGGGGAGGCCCCATGAGCACGCCCAAGGCGAAGCTGGCCCCCTGGGCGCTTAGCCTGCGGCCCTCGGCGCGCTCGTCGGAACTCTCCAGGTGGAAGAGCGCGACGGCGCCTATGATGAGGGAGGCCGCCAGCACCAGCGCGTAGGACAGTATTATTTTGAGGTTGAGGTTCAGCTTGGACCCGCCTTTCCGCCGCCCTGCGGCCCGGCTCGGGTGGAATGCCCCCATTCCAAGGGCCTGGGAATGCCATCGTTTGTAAAAATATTAGTCCCTGAGAGGCCACAAAGTCAAGAAACGACGGCCCTGGGCGGGAACGGGCGGGGCCGTTTGCCATTTCTTTGGGAAGATGGGCTGGGGGCTGTTGGGTTTTGGGATTGGGGCTTTGGGATTGGGGAGGGCAGGCCGGGATTCCGGGCTTACGGGGCCGTAGGGCGTAAATGGCCTTACTGGAGGATCTGGGGGGGATCGCCCTCGCCGCCCTCGTTCCCCTCGGGGACGGGGCCAGCGGGGGCTGTTGACATGGGGTCCGCCATGGGGTCGGGGTGCTCGGGAGGGCCGTGGCCAGGCTTCTTGGAGGAGCCCAAGGGGATGTCCACCCCGTAGGCGCAGACCATGTTGCCGCCAAGTCGCTTGGACTCGTAGAGGGCCTCGTCGGCCCTTTCTATCATAAGCTGGAGGATCTCCTGGGTGTCCATGTTGGAGAGCACGTCGTCCTGGGTTATGGAGGAGGCCCCTATGCTTATGGTCAGGGGATCCCTGCAGTTGGGGGAGGGGTCGAAGCGGGAGGCCAGCACCTTCCTAAGGCGCTCGCCTATGTCTATGGAGTCGTTCAGGCCCGTCTGGGGAAGAAGAAGCACGAACTCCTCGCCGCCGTAGCGGGCGAAGATGTCCGTCTTCCTCTGCAGCTCCTTTACCACCAGGGTGGTGTGGATGAGGGCGGAGTCCCCGGCTATGTGCCCGAAGGTGTCGTTGAAGCGCTTGAACTTGTCAAGGTCCATTATGAGAAGCGACAGCTCGTCGCCCCGGCGCCTGGTTATCTCTATCTCCCTGGAGCCTGCCTCGTTGAAGTAGCCGCGGTTGTAGATCTTGGTCAGCGGGTCGTGGAGGGCCAGCTCGCGGTAGTTCCTCTCGCTCGCCTTGAGCGCCTCCTCCACCTGGTCCCTGCGGCGGATCTCCTTTTTGAGCTCTTCCGCCATCTCGGCCAGCTCCTCCTGCTTCTCCCGGATGTCCTTCTCGTGCTGGGCAAGGCTCGAGGTCATGAGGTTGAAGGCCTCGGAGAACTCGCCCATGAACTCCACCGTGTGGGAGAAGTCGCCCGAGGCAGCCACCTTGAACTGCCAGGCAAGGTGGGTGAGGTTCGCGAGTATGGCCTTGAGGTTCCCGGAAGTCGCCCCCTTCTTCACGACCCTCAGGTCAAGCTCGCCCTTGGCGAAGTTCTCGAGGGCGTGCTTTATCTCGCTGGTGTGCTGGTAGAGGGAGATGAAGGTGTCCCATTTGGCGTACTCCGGGGGAAGGATGGGCGTCTTGTGGTCCATGATCACCTTCTCAAGGAACTTGAACATGGACTCGGCCTCAGCCCTGGTAAAGGTGTTGAGCCTGTTTTTTCTAGGTGTGTCTTCCACCGAAGAAGCTTCCTTCAAGCGTTCCTTGTAGTAGTCAGCGAACAAGCTGGGGCCTCAATATTCACCCCCCTAGCGTGAAGGGGCTGCCAAAGCGGGCGGTCTGGAAGCCGCGGTGGGCTTTTGGGGAGGGGCCCCAAAGCCGGCACGGGGAACGCTTTATGTGACTATTGGAACCAGGGGGGCCGGGGCCCCTTCCTTCGCTTAGGCCCAAGGCCTGGGCCATTGGGAAGCGAGGAAATCTTATGGGTGACGGGAACCTGCGCCCACCGGGGCTCGCGCCCCCAGTGCGCTTCCTAATAAGATCCCCACCCGTGGGGGGGCCCCTGCGGGGCGCCCCCACGGGTGGGGCACACATTACTCGGCAGCGGCCGCCTTGGGCTTGGGCTTGGCCTCGAAACGGCAGGTGCGCTCGTTGGTGCACCAGCAGTCGATCTCCTTCACGTTGAAGGGGATGCCGGTGAAGGCCTCGAGAATCCCGGATATGAAGCCCTCGTCGTAGACGCAGACCCCGTAGCCAAGCTCCGGGAGCCCGGAGCAGTCCAGATCCTCCGCGACCGTCATTATGCACTCCAGGTTCTCGTTTATCTTCTCCACCTTGAAGATGCCGATGCCGATGTCGACCAGGGTGCTCTGGAGCTGCTTGACCAGGTCGTTGATGTCCGCGGGGGTGTGGTCCAGGGCGTTCTCGTAGAAGTGCTTCCCGGCCAGCTGGCCGGCGTCGTAGAAGATCTGGTCGGCGGCCTCGGTGCCGTAGCGCTGCTCCAGGATGTCCCTCGTGCAGAACTGAAGCAGCCTGTAAGCCTCCAGGCGGAGCTTGGGGCCAAGGTTTGGCCTAGCGGTGTCCAAGTCACCTATAAGATCCCAGCTGAACTGATACTTTCGGTCCTCGCTCATTTGATAGTCTCCTCTCTCCCCCTGGGCCTGTCGCCTCCGGGAAGCTATGTGAATCCGCCTGGCTACGGAATAACGGACTGCGTCGCATGTGTTTGATTTTGGAAAATACGGGATGCGCGCCGTGCCCAAGGCTTGCCCTGAAGGCCGGGATTTCCCGGGCACGCGCCTGCCTGGGCCCTTGACCTCGGGCAAGGCCCACTTCCCTTGCGTATTATAGCACATTCCCCGAAAAGGCCCCCTCAAACGCGGTGTTGCGCGAACGCCGCCCTCCCTTCTTCTCTCTTGGGAGGCCCGCGTTAGGGTAGCCCGGGAAGGCCCCTGGAAATGTGGTAACATGCCTTCGGCTTGGCCCGGGGAGAGTGGCCATGGCTTTCGGGCATGGGGGCATGCCCCCTCCCATTGAGAAGGGGTGCCCCGGAAATCCCGCTTTAAGCCGGGGCTGTTTTATGATGTCGAAAAATATACCAGATACAGCCAAAAAAGAAGAGGATGGGTCCCCTGTTGTGGGTGCCCCCCCCACCGGCAAAGCCGTCGGGGGCGACCCCTGCGAAGTGATGCCCGCGGGCCTGCCCAAGGGCCCCTTCCCCGACAAGCTCAAGGAGTCCCTGATGAGGGCGGCCCTGGCCGAGGCCAGGGCCGCCTTCCGGGAATCCGAGATCCCGGCGGGGGCCCTTGTCTGCACCCTTGGGGGCGAGGTGCTCGCAAGGGCCCACAACAGGGTAATCGGGCTAAGCGACCCCAGCGCCCATGCGGAGATCCTGGCGCTCAGGGAGGCCTCCCGGCTCATAGGGAACCATAGGCTCACGGGCCTGGCGCTCTTCAGCACCCTCGAGCCCTGCCCCATGTGCCTGTCCTGCGCCCTGCAAAGCAGGCTTGAGGGCATTGTCTACGGCGCGAGGGAACCCAAGTGGGGGGCGCTTGGGAGCGTCCTTGATCTAAACTCCCTCCCGGGGCTCAACCACAGGCTGTCCTTTTTGGAAGGGGGCGTGCTGGCCGAGGAGAGCGCCCTCCTTATGCGGGACTTCTTCAAGGCGAGGCGGAAGAACCCGGCCTGGGACCCTGGATCCCCCTTGGGCCCCAATGGCGCCTCCCAGGATGGCGTAAAATAGTTGCGCGTCGGCTTCCGCCCGCCAACCCAAAAGCCCGAATGCGAAAAGCCAAGAACTCGAACCCAAAAGAACTCGAACCCAAAAGAACTCGAACCCGGCCCCCCGGCACAATCCCCCATACCCCGCTGATTAGCGAAACACAGCCAAGAAGGGACCCCCAAATGCTTACAGTCGAAACCCTAAAGGAACTCACCCCTGAAAGAAGGGAGGCCATAATCGCCCGGGCAAAGGGCTCGATCGCGGATTGCGAGGCCGGGACCAAGGAGATACTCGCGAGGCTCAAAGAGGATCCAGAAAAGGAACTCCTCCGGGAGTACGGGCCCTTAAGGGAGGGGTTGAGGATAGAGGATCTGACCGTCTCGGATGACGAGATCGACTCGGCCTTCGAGGAGACCGAGCAGGGGCTGATAGACGCCTTGGGGGATGCCGCCAGTAACATAGAGAGGTTCCACGAGGAGCAGCTGGAAAGGGCCGCCTGGTTCACGGAGATAGCCCCGGGCCTTGTGTGCGGCAGGGTCACGAGACCCATAAACTCGGTCGCCGCCTACATCCCCGGCGGCAGGGCCATCTACCCGTCCACGGCCCTCATGAACCTGATCCCAGCGAAGGTTGCCGGGGTGAAGGACATTTTCGCCATGAGCCCTCCGGGGCCCGGGCTAAGGATACGCCCGGAGATAGTGGTAGCGGCGACGCTCGCGGGTGCCGAAATCATCTACAAGCTGGGGGGCGCCTGGGCCATAGGGGCGCTTGCCTACGGCGTCCTTGACTTCCCCAAGGTGGGAAAGATTGTGGGCCCCGGGAGCTCCTGGGTCACAGCCGCCAAGATGGCGGTATTCGGGGAGACCGGGATAGATCTCCCGGCCGGTCCCAGCGAGGGTTTTATAATCGCGGACCAAGACCAGGACCCCAAGATCGTGGCCCTGGACTTCCTGGCCCAGCTCGAGCACGACCCGGATGCGGCGGCCATAATCGTGAGCACCTCCCGGAATGTCGCGGAAAACGCCTTGGACTGGGCCGAAACACTCATACCAGAGCTGGACAGGGCGGAGATAGTGCGCTCCTCCATCAACAATGCGGCCATTCTTGTGGCGGAGAGCGTCGAGGATGCGGTGGAGTTTGCGAACCGCTACGCCCCGGAGCACCTCCAGCTGATGGTCGCTGACCCAATGTCCTACCTCGAACAGATCGAGAACGCGGGCTCCGTGT
Source organism: Deltaproteobacteria bacterium (assembly GCA_031278475.1). Taxonomy (GTDB): domain Bacteria; phylum Desulfobacterota; class Desulfarculia; order Adiutricales; family Adiutricaceae; genus JAISMF01. The sequence continues at coordinate 17,918 of JAITKK010000092.1, read as the reverse complement.
TCCTGGGGCGCTATTCACCCATACCGGCAGGCGACTACGCCACCGGCACCAACCACGTGCTCCCCACAGGTGGGAGCGCGGCCTTCTTCTCCGGGCTTTCCACCGACAGCTTCCTCAAAAAGATCAGTTTCCAGACCCTATCCAAGGAAGCCCTCGAGGATATCGCCCCCACCGTCGTGACCCTTGCCGAGGCCGAGGGCCTTGAGTGCCATGCGAGAACCGTCAAGGCGAGGCTTGAGGGCTGAGGCCAAAAGGCATTGGAATGGTGCGGACAAAAGCCTTTTCAAATCAATCAAGCCAAGATGCAAAATCCAAGATGCAAGATGCAAAATGCAAATTGCAAATTGTATTGGCGTTGAAAGATTCACGCAGCAGATTATTGGTCTTTTGGCAAAAACCAACAACCACGATAATAAAAAAAAATGTAATAGTCAAAAGTGTATTCAAATAATCGCAAATAATTGCGAATTATCGCAACCCTTGACGGAATACACTGCCCAAATGACACTGGTCAAATGACATCGCTCAAATGACACAGCTCAAATGACACTGATCAAATAACGTTGTTATCACTGTCATTTGACATGCGTAAATGGACAAGGCGTTTGTGCCCTCATCCATATAATTATGGATAATTGGAGTGGATTATACTTGGATGACTTAAAATGTTGCGAGCAATTTCCAAGGAAGCTCTTTTGCATACCGGCAAGACTTCGCAAGCATTTTAGATTTTACGGTTTATCCAATAATTTCGTCTGATTTTAGACATTAAACCCCTTGCCAAGGTCTTTTATCTGGCATCCATGGTGAGCCTTGCGGCCATGGCCCCCTCTTTGCAGTAAAACTCGGAGATGACCTCCCGTGACGTGATCCCGGGCGTGTAGGCTACCAACATCTCCGCCGCATCCTGCTTCTTGGCAAGCTCTATATGGCTTATAGGTGACTCGTTCACCCGCTTTTCCGAAACACTAATGGCAAAGTCGCCCTTGAAGCTTATGACGCTGTGCGGGTTCTCCTTGTCCTCGAGATTGGTTGCGATAGCCACTGGCCCGAAGGTGCCGTCTATGGGGAGCACGAATACCAGCCTGTTCCTTCCGTCCAACTGGGTCCAGATATTGCCTATGGTGCCATGCCCTGGCTCTGCCCCCTCGCAGGGGCCGTAATTTCTGAGGTTGAAGTCAGGTTTCGTATTCACGCTGGCATCACTTGTCGGCTTTTCGCTTTCCTCACCGCCTGAAGGGGCGGGCTCACCTTCAAGGGGCACATCAGGGTTGGTTCCTTCCTGAACCGTTCCATCCTGGGCTTGGTTGGCATCTTGGGCTACCCCAGGGGTGCCGCCGCTTGCGCCTTCAGGGGCATTGGCTTCCGGAACGGGAGGCTGGGGCTCCGGGCTTGTACCGGTTTTTATGCCCGCGGCGGCCGCCGCCTTCCCGCCCCTCCAGTCAGGCATGTCCATAGAGACCTTGATTGCCATGTAACCGGGCTTGCAAAAGATTTCCGTCGTTGCGGAACCAGGCGCTAGTTCGTTATGGAAGTTGAAACTTATACGGGCGAAGCTGCGGTGCTTGCCGTATTTCATGTTGGAGACAGGACCCAAGCCGTCTCTTAGTTCGCTCTGCCGCGAAGTGAAGGAGCCCTGGAAGTCCACGTAGGTAACGCTTCTTGTGGCAGACTTCCTTTTAAGGTTGAGGATGGTGACCTTCCCAATGGTACCCGTGAACGGGATCTCGGCAATGTAGGTGTTGTACCCCACCAAACGGGTCGTAAAGGCCCCGAACCTCCCTTGGCCTGGCCCCCTCTTGGTCTCGCATTTGGAGTAACCCGGAAGATCGGGGATGCCAGAAGGCTCTGACCCGGCTGCGGCCGCCTGCGGGGCTTCTGCCGCCTGCTCGGGCGCAGGAGCCTGCTCTGGCGCGGCTGCCTGCTCTGACGCGGCGGCCTGCTCTGGCGCGGCGGCTGCTTCGGGCTCTTTGGGGACCTCGGTTGGCACTTCAGCGGGCGGCTGAACTGTTGCGTCCATTATCCCGGTCGTCAGTGCGCTTCCCGCAGGGCCCTCCGCATGTGGAAGCACCGCCTCCGCGACTGGCTGGCCTTCCCCGGACGCTTCGGCTGGAAGGCCTGTCGCAGGGGCTCCGGTTGTGCCCGCGGGTGCCTGGGCTGTGCCAGCGGAAGGCGTACGAGCCGCGGGATCGGGTGCCGGTATCGGGGCAATCATGGGGACAGCCGCACTCGGATCCGCAGGAAGCCCAGCCTGGACCGTGCCCCCTTCCGCAATGGGACCAAGGGCGCCTTCCACCTTGGGCGGCACGCTTGAAACCGGCTCAGGGCCCCTTACCCGGGCTATTATTGCCTCTATGTCATCGGGGGTGGGCTCGTAGCCCTCGCCCGTCAGGCTGAGCCTGACGGCCACGGACCGCTCCTTGCATAGAACCTCCGCCCGCACGGCCTCGGGGCCCTTGGACCCGCGATAGGTGAAGCTCATGCGGGTAAAACCCCTGTGGTCGCCAAAACGGACCGACCTTACAAGGCTTTCGGCCGGGAAATTCTGCCCACCTCTGGGACCCCGGAAGCTGCCGCTGAAGTCGATGTAGCTGGCATGCTGCCCGGAACCGCCCAAGGATTGGTCGGTCACGAAGGATCCCAAGGCACCGTCCAGCGTGCTTATGAATACCAGCCTGCCCTCGAAGTCGACCCCCTCCTCAAAGTTCCCGAAGCTACCCAAGCCCGCCCCCTCGCCCTGGCAGGGGGAGTAGCCCGCAAGCCCGTAGGGATCCTGCGGCAAGTTCTTGGCCGCTCCTCTTCCGGGATTAGGATTTCCTGGGTTGTTTGAACTGGGATTACCGCTTCCTGGGTTGTTTGTCCCGGGATTACCGCTTCCTGGGTTGTTTGAACCGGGATTGGCGCTTCCTGGATTGTTTGTCCCGGGATTGCCGCTTCCTGGATTATCTGTCCCGGGATTACCGCTTCCTGGATGATCTGTCCCGGGATTAGCGCTACCTGGATTGATTGTACCGGGATTAGGGTTTCCTGGATTGTCTGTCCCGGGATTACCGCTTCCTGGATTATCTGTCCCGGGATTAGCGCTTCCTGGATTGTTTGAACCGGGATTGGCGCTTCCTGGATTGTCTGTTCCGGGATTAGCGCTTCCTGGATTATCTGTTCCGGGATTAGCGGTTGCTGGAGCGGTTGTTGGATTATCTGTCCCGGGATTAGCGCTTCCTGGATTATCTGTACCGGGATTAGCGGTTGCTGGAGCGGTTGCTGGAGCGCTTGTTGGATTGTTTGTACCGGGGTTGTTGGAACGCTTGGCCCCGCCCGGCCCTGGTACCGGCAGGGGCTCGGTCTTTACGCCAGGGGTTGTCTGGGCCGCTTTCGCGGCAGCGGCTGCCTCGGCCGGGGTGTCCAAGGGTCCGCCCGTGCCTATGGGCGGAGGGGGCGGCCCTGCGGGTGCGGACTGGGTGGCCGGGGCGGCGAGAGGCGCGGGTGCCTGCCCTGGGGCTCCTGAATTCCTGCTGTACTCGGGATGCATGGGCGGGGGCGTCACCTGGTCGAAGGTGAGCCGGATGGCAACCTTGCCAAAGCCGCAGCGCAGCTCGATGTGCACAATCTTTGGGACCTTTGAGCTCTGGTAGTTGAAGCTAACCCGCAGGAAGCCCCTGTGGGTGCCAAGGCGCACCCGGCTCACAGGGCCCTGCGGGAGGGGCACCAGCTGGGACTGGCGCATGCGGAGATCGCCCTTGAAGTCCAGGAAGGTCACGTTGCGCGAGCGGCGCTGGATGTCCTCGTAGGCGCGTATGAACCCGGTGGTCCCTTCAAGGACCATGAAGAACACGTAGCGGCCTTTCGAGTCGTAGTGCCCGGTGAGCTCCCCGAACCTGCCGGTGCCGGAGAAGGACTGCTCCATGGCGTTGGGGCAGGCCCCATAGCTCGCCAGCTCGTCTTCCTCGGGCTCGGTCAAAAACTCGTCGGGACGGAGCACCAAGGGCGGTGGCAGCGGGGCGATCGGTGTCTCCACCACCCTTTCGGGGACAGGGCCCATCTTGAGGTAGATGAAGTACGCGACCACCCCGAATCCCACCAGCACGAAGAGCAATATGTACCTGGTCCTTCTCGACATCAGCCGCCACCGAGGATGATGCTCTTGGGAATGGTCGCCTGCGAGAGGCTCAGGAAGGATATCACCGGGTAGGAGCCGTCGGCCTGCACCAGGACCCTAATCCTGGTGATGCCCATGGCCTCCAGCTGCTCCTTGTGGTCGGGGAAATCAGCGGGCGTGAAGGAGAAACCCGAGGCGGCTATGTCGTTGAGGAAGGTGGGGAAACCCTGCTCCGTGTCGTAGTGGACGAAAAGCGACAGGCTGGGGAAGCTTATCTCTATGCCTGTCTCGCCCTTTTCCAGGGGCTTCCAGGAGAAGGACTGGGTGACGGGGTAGTTGTAGCTGACAATGGTTGTCACATCCGCCCCGGACTTCATGTACAAAGTCGTTCTCTCCGGCTTCTCCTTGGCGCCTTGGTCCACAACCGCCCCGGTAAGTGTGAGCGTCACCGGGTAGCTATCGAGGAATGGCTGCCTCAGGTTCTCGGAGGAGGCCATGGATGCCATGGCGAGGAAGTCCCTGGTGACCGGGAAGGTCTCCGTCCCCCACTTGCGGGGGGCGTAGCCCGCCATGCCCCTGTTCTCGATGAAGGGCGCGGCCGGGCCTTCGACGAACTTCATTATAAGCCCGTCCGGGCCGAAGAGCCGCTCCGCGGCCTCGTCGGGCGGGAGGAAATGCGTGGGCATGTACACATCCGACTCCCAGCTGGCGTTAAGTGTCCGGGCGGAGGTCTGGGCCAGGAAACTCCTGAGGTTCTTTAGCGTGTTGCCGGCCAAGGCTATGAACAGATCCTCCGCCGGGGTGCCGTCCGGGTTCCTGTAGATGTTCTGGGCGTATTCGCTCAGGGCCTCCTCCGCCGTGCCGAAGGCCCCGCCCGCCCTCAGGATGTCCACTTCCGGGGCCAGAGCGGGGTCCCGCCCGGGCCCTGGCATCCCCATGGGGTCCTTGCCCCCCGTGGTAGGATCCATGGCCGGGGACGGTAGCATCGCCCCGCCCGCGAAGAAGATGGCGGCGAGCCTCATCGCCTGGTCGGGGTGCTCGTAGAGCAGCGTCACTATGTCGCCTTCGGCCGTGTTGTACTTGCTTATGGCCATCTCCGCCTGGTAGACACGCTCCACGAACTCGGTGCGGTAGTACACGTCCTGGATGCTCCCCTTGAGGCTGTCTATCACCTGGCCGTAGGTGCCCAGCCTTTTTCTCGTGGGCATCTCCCTCGCGTTCAGGAGCCCCACCCTTGCCCTGTTCCAGACCCCCACCGCCATGTCCAGCTCCACGTTGTTGAGGAACAAATCGCTCTGCCGCTCGGACAGGAAGGGCTTCAGGTTTGCCGCCAAGGTGCTGAGGAAGCGCCCGTAGGGGCCGTGACCGCCCCTGCGCCTTTCGGCGTAGAGGCCCTCTATGCCCTCGTAGCGGAGCACGTTGTCGGCCACCTTCACGAAAGAGGCGTAGAAGCCGCCCCAGGTGGCGAGGTAGGCGCTGTCGTAGTTTGCCTGGTAGTCCTGGAAGTGCTGGGCGAAGACCGCTGAATCGGACTTATAGACCTCCCTCAGCTCGGCGAGCGCGTCCATTATGGCGGCCCTCCCCTTCAGGGTATAGACCCCGGGCACCTCCGTGACCGCCCCTTTCGGGATGATGTCGCGCATGGTATCCGGGCTCCCGAACTGGTCCCAGAAGTCGCTCACCTTGATGCCGCGGAGCTCCGGGAGGTTGGATGCCCAGCTGGTGAGCCAGTTCATGCCGTTGTCTTCGTTCATGCCCACCGCCAGCTCAAGGGAGTGGGTGAGCTCGGTCAAGGGGACGTATCCCAATCTGTCGGTCTCGCCCCGCTTGAGGTACTCCATCAACAGCTGGCAGAAACCCGTCTCCCAGTACTGCTCGGTGGGCCCGTGGAAGCTGGCCGGCAGAAGCGGGAAGCTCGCATCGAGCCGGGCGTAATCCTCCCCCTTCACCTTCTTGTTGAAGACCGACAGCAGCCAGAGTATCTGCCTCAGGGTGATGGCGTACTCGACGGAGTTCTGGTCCGGGACCTCCTTTAACTGCTGCCCCAAGGCCATAATCAGCTGCTTCAGGGCCCTCTCGAAGCTCTTCTGGAAGTCGGTTTCCACGTCATCGATGAAGGTGTTGGCCCTGTCGGGGCCGACCCCCCTTATGAGGTGCCTGCCCTTTTCCGCCTCCAGCTCGGACAACAGGTAGCTGAGGGCGTTTGCCTGGAACACCGAGTCCTGGCCCGAGGCCTCCGGGTCGTAGAAGGCCCTTTCCCCTTCCCTGAAGCCCTGGCTCACAGAGGAAATGTCCCTGTGGTAGACCACGTTCTTGTAAAAGAGCAGCCCCACGGCCAAGGCCAGGAGATAGAATGCCGCGCATATCAGCACTATGCGCTTTTGCCTCGTGCTTCCCGGGAGGTTCAGCCGCTGGGACAGGTCCGCGTTGGCAGGCAGCACCCCCTTCAGGAACCCGCTGTAGGCGAGGTTATCTTCCGCCGGCGCGTTCGGATCCTGGGGCTGGGGCCTTGCGCCCCCGGCGTCCAGGAACACGCCCCTTACCCTGGGTGGCGGGGTGAACGGCGACTCGATTGACAGCCCCCCAAGATACACCGTAAGCGGCCTCTCCAGCCTCCTTAGGGACCTGGGCGCCATCAACAGGGGCGACAGGGCATCGGGGGGGCCGCCCAGTTCGTCCAGCAACCCGTTCTTGAACACATCCCCCAGCTCCGCCGAGAGCCTCGCCGGGATGGCCCCTTCCTCGCCCTTGTCGAGAAGCAGCCCCACCGGGCCCTTGCCCTCGAGCCTTGACACGGCCTCTGGGAGCCCCCTGAAGGGGGCGAGGCCGGTGAGCATTATGTAGCAGGGCGCCTGGTTGTCGGTCTCTTTCACAAGCCTGTCCAAGAGCTTGCGGGTGCGCACGCTCAGGTCCAGGAGCTCTGCCTCCCTTTCCCTCAGAAGAAGCTCCCCGGGGATGGTTAGCACGATGCCGTTAAGGGCCTTCTTCCTTCCGGTCTTCGCAAGAAGCTTGAGGAACGCCTCCCAGTCCTGGCTCTCTTGGAGGATGTCCCTTTCCCTTGGAAGGGTGGGATGCGGCTGCGCCGCCGCCTGCGAGCCAGATTGCAGCGGGAGGGCCGCCTCCGGGGGGGGCGGCCCTCCCACCGGGGCCACCCCGGGCCGCAGCTCCTGCGGGCCTTTGGATCCCGGGCCCTTGGGAAGGCCCACGCCGGAAGCGGCCCCAGTGAGAGGCATCGGGGGCTCGGAGATGCTCAGGAAGCCCTGGGGCTCCAAAAGGACGCTGTCGCCCGAGAGATACCAGTTAAAACCCGCCCCGGCCCTGCGGGTGTCGCCCGAGCTTCCCATGTCCAAAAAGTCGGCGACCGTCCCGGAGGACTGCAGATAGCTCTCCTTGCCTTTCCTCGTCGGCTCCAAGAACAGGAACCAGTCCGCGTCGTGCCTTAGGTCCCTTCCCTTCTTGGGCCTTACCGAGCGCAGCGAGAGGAGCCCCCGGTCCCAGTCCTGCTCCAGGATGCTGGCGCTCAGGGCCTCCCGATCGACCACCTTCTCGGCCGACACCACCGCCTTGGAGAATTTCCGGCGCGCGATTGCCTGGAACCCGAGGGTGAGGAGCCACCAGAAAAGCGGGATCACAAGGAAGACCACGGGCCCCAGCAACGCAACCCAGGCCGGCCACTGGAAGTACCAGGCAACACCCAGCAGTATCACCGCCGAGACGAAGGCGAGCACCATCAACAGGATTATGAAGAGGAACTTTTTCAAAAGCAGCCGTTTTCGCGGGTTTGCCACGATCCTGAAAAGACCCTGGCGGGTTAGGGCAAAGGCCAAAGCCAAATGCCGAGGATGCCTGCAAATGCCTGATTATCTAACAAATCCCATAATGAAATCCAATTACTAAAACAAAGAACGACAAAATGAGCGCAAACAAAGACAAATGCCAGGGCGAATGTTAAAACGCCCGGCTTTTTGGCCCGGATTTTGGAATCCGGCCTTGGCCTTTCCCAAATTCCGACTGTGCCCGAACAATTTGCAAATTTCAAATGCCAAATACCAAATGCCAAATACCAAATGCCGGATACCAAGCACTAAATGTCAAATCCTAAATATCGGATGCCAGCTTCCGAATGCCATAATTCCGTAACATTCCGCAACAAAGTTTTTTAGGCCTTTTCCAAGCACCCTCCAAAAAGCGCAAGGACTTTCCACAAAAACGCGAGCCATGCCATTTTCATGGCAAATCCCTCGCAAAAAGCCGCCTAAAACGGCAGGTTCTGTATTATCCGCAGGGATCTTAGGTAAAGGAAGCCCAAAATCGCGATGGGGATCACAATGTAGAGGAGCACCCAGTCGTACTCCCAGAAGAAATCAATGAGCCTCTGGAGCAGGGTCTTCCTTTTCTTGACCGGGGGCGGGGCCAGATCCCGCTCCCTCCAGGCCGCTAGCTGCTCCTGGGAGAGCCTCCTCAGCTCGGCCAGGGCCCTTCTCCCCTCCTCGTCCTGGAGCTGGCCGTCCGAGAGGCCCCGCACCAAGCTTCCCGTCAGTCTGTAGGGGACCCCCACCGTGAGCTGATAGCCAAAGTCGTCCGCGGCTTTTCCGGCAGGGTCGTCTTGCGGGTGGCCGGGTTCCCCCTCGGGGTCGCCAATGGGCCCGCCCAAGGGCATGGCGACCGGCTCCTTCCAAAGGACGGGCTGGGGGGGGTCCATCCTCGGCACCTTGCTTGGCGGGAGGGTCTTGCCCTGGCTGTAACGCCCCTGGAAGCCCATGAGCAGGCACAGGGCGAACACGTCGAGTATCCCCTCGAGGGGCTCTGGGCCCTGTCCGGGATCCCGCCATTTTTCGACGGCCTCGTCCGCCGCCGCCTCCAGGGTCCCCTCCCCATCGAAGGACTCGGCGTTTAGCTCCGGGCCGATGGGCAACGGATCATCGGTCCGACGGGTCGGAAGGCCCCCCTCCCTGCGGGCCAGCAAATCCTCAAGGCGCAGGAAGAAGAGGCTCCCGCCCTGGTTGGTGTCCAAAAACTCCCTCTGGAGGCTGTGGGCGTGCCAGGCCGGGTTGTCCTTGGGGTAGGTCATGAGCCTTTCGTCCGCCCAGACAAGCACCGGCCACAGGGCCTCCCTGCGGTCGGCCTGGGAATAGCCCTGGGGCAGGGGCTGGTTCTCCTCCTCCTGCATGAGCCTTGTGATTAGCTCCCTCAACTTTCCCGGACTCTGGGCCTTGCCGCCCTTTTTGGTGGCCTCCAGGACGGCATGGAATATGCCGAAATAGCGCTCCGCGAAACGCATGGCCCTAGATCCTGTTCCCCATCAGCGAGAGGGTGCACTGCTCCGGGGCGTTGTCCCAGAACAGGGTGAGATGCCCCGACTTCAAAGCCTCCTCCCAGAGCGGGTCCTCCCGCCTGATTGCGAAGTAGGTGGTGTCGGGCTTCCTGGGGAGCCCCACAGGGGCCCCCTTCAAAGGTGTGAGGGCTATGCCCGGGAGGTTGTAGCCCAGTATGCTGTCAAGCCTCGCGGGGGAGGACAATTTCCCGTAGGACACAAGGGAGGCCCCTGCCTCGGCCAGGGCCCCTTCCTGGTGGAGCGAGACCCAGCAGACAAAGTTCATGTCCATCCAGGCCGGGAAGTCCAGGTGGAAACGATCGTGGTCGCGCCTGAAGCTGAGGTTGAGCTCGGGGCCCGGGTTTATGGTGTCCAGGAGCCTTGAGGCGAGGTTCCTGGTCTCAAGGAAGCTGGGGTAGGGATCCATGTGGTCGTAAGGGGGAAGGGCCTTCCCCGTGTCGTTGAGCGGCTCCCCCAGGGCGGATATGCCTGGAGCGAATATGGTCAAGTCGGCGACCAACTCCCTCAAGGCGCCGAAGGCATGGTAGGGGTGAAGTGCCGACGAGGATGCGAGGTTGTGGAGCCTTGAGATGTGCCTTGAGATAATCACAAGCGATATCACAAGCGACAAGCTCGAGCCTCCGCTCCCTTGGGTCCTGGTCTGGGCGGGGCTCACCTTGAACTCCTCCAGCTGCCTTGCCTTGGCCCTCACAAGCTCCCCTATGTCCACCATCACCTGGTGGAGCGGGCTCTCCGGCCAGATGTTAAGCGTGGGCGGCTGGAAGGTCGTAAGCCTGGGCCGCTCCCCCTCCCTGTAGAGCCTTGCGAGCGGGATTATGTAGTGGCCCTCCTTCTTGCCCTTGGCGTCCGCCCCGAAGACAAGCGTCGCGTTGTACTGGAGCGTGTCCATCATGGAGGGCGGCCCGTCGCCAAGGAGATCCGGGGTGCCCTTCTGGGGCACCAGGGCCGTGAACAGCCGCTCGGCCGCCTCCGGCTGGCTGCCCTCCAAGGACTCGGGCACCACATTTGGCGTCGTTTCCGAGAAATGCGGGATGGTGAGCGCGACCTCCAGGTGCTCGTCAGGGTTCGTCCAGACCTTCCTGAAAGACTGTGATCGGATCAACACGTTGTCCGGGAGCACCAGCCTCCTCCCGTTCGGGAGCCAAAGATCGAGCTCCAGGATCTCCAAATCGTAGTTCTGGAGGGCGTCGTCGTTCAGCTTCAGGGACGTGAACCCCCAGGGCCAGGGGATGACCGCGCCAAGGAAGGCGGAAAGGTCGTTTCTCTGCTGCAGCTCCAGAAGCTGGAAGTGCTGGGGCTCCAGGAAGGTCCCCTGCCGCCAGAAGATTGGTCGCTTGTTGCTCATCGGTTCCTCCGTCCGCGGATTGGCAGGGCAGGCTGCTTAAAGCCCAAGGGGCCAGGATAAACGCTCTCTTGCGATTGTTGCCGTATCGGGCTTAGGCCGACAACATACGCGCATAACCATTTCCAGAACCAAAAAGGCCGTTCCCGCTCTCAAAGCGCAAGAGAGCTTCTAAAACATGAAACTATCGGAAATCACAACTTTCCAACTTTGAAACCACCCAATCGTCAAAATTTCCAACTTTCAAATTACCCAAACCCAAAGGCCTCATAGGAAAGGATAAGAACATAACGGATACCTGGATACCCCCTGTCTCACCTCGGCTGCGAGCTTCTGGTGGGCGTGACCCCCACCGGGTTGGTAGCTGCCCCAGAGGTCCTGGCAGCACCACCCAAAGGCGGCGGTGGGAGTGTCCCCTGCTGGGCCGGGACAACCCCCTGCTGGGCCGGGACAGCTCCCTGCTGGCCAGGAACAACCCCCTGCTGGGCCGGGACAGCTCCTTGCTGGGCCGGGACAGCTCCCTGCTGGGCCGGGACAGCACCTTGCTGGGCCGGAACAACCCCCTGCTGGGCCGGGACAACCACTGGCGGGGCTGGGACAGCTCCCTCTTGGGCGGCAGCCGCTGCCGCCTGTTCGGCGCATACAGGACAGTAGGCCGGGGGCTCCGGCTTGCTGGGTGGCAGGAAGTCGGCGGTCTTCTTGTCGTAGGTGGCCTTGTCCTTGAGGAAGAAGGCAAGCGACTGCCGCTTTAAAATGAGCCAGGCCCTCATTTCCACAAGCTCGTAGGTGTTCGCGCGAAAGAGCTTGTTGTTCATGATGTAGGGGATAGCCAGGACGGATGCCGAACCCGGGGCCGTTAGCGCGCTGTAACCACCGACAACCCCCACGAACTTGGTGCCCACCATGCGGTCAAGGGAAAGATCCATGCTCTGCCCTGGCTGTATGAGCCTGCGCTCGGCGCTGACGACACCAGCGGGAGGCGTGGGTGCCGGCCCCCCGGGCACAAGGGCCGCTGGCTTGGGAGGGCAGGCAAGCAGCTCGGTCAGACCCTGGGAGGTGGAAATGTTGCCTTGGAACCAGGACGTGTCGCTCAGCTGGTAGATGCAGATGCTCAGGGCGGTGGGTACATCCTCTGTGATGTTCAGGTCAGGGTCGCTCATTATGCCTATGCCTATGCCGCCTGGGGAGTAGGCGTACTCCAAGGCCCCAGGGCTCTTGGCAGGGGCCCCGGGGGGCGGGACGGGCGACGGGACCTTGGGCCCGCAGGCCGTGAGCATGAGGACGGCCATAAGAGCGGCCAAGAGCGTGGCCATGTGCGTGGCCATGTGCGTGGCCTTGAGCGTGGCCTTGCCCTTTGCCGATACATGGGAATGTCCGGGTACGTGCCTCAAGCCCTTGCCCCCTGGTTGGCAGAAGGTGCCCCGTAATCCTTCCGGAAGCCGGATGCCGGGTCCCGGGACAAGAGTTCCTTTGCCATGGCCGGGCTCAGGATGTCCTTGGAGTCGCTCTTCCTAGGGGAAAGGAAGGTGGATATGCCCAAAGGCCGCTTCTTGGAGCCCAGGGTGAAGCCCTCGAGGCTCCCCTCGCCCAAGGATACCAGCACGTCCCATTCCAGCGGGGAGTCCACGTAGCGGGCAAGGGCCTCCTCCAGGACCTTCCTTTTTGCGCCACCCGGCATGAAGTCCTCCAAGCCCTCCATGTCGGAGACCTTCAGCACAATCCTGAACTTGCCGGTAAGGTCGGTCGCATGGCGGCCCAGCATGGCGGTCTCCCCCAGGGAGGCGCTGTCGTGGCCCAGCCTCGCCCTTTGGCCAACGGGGATGTCGAGCGTCCTGGGGACGCACTCCTCAAGGTCCAGCTCCTGGCCGCCAAGCCTTCCGCTAAGGTAGGTTACCAGGCCAGGGGCGTGGCGCAGCTTGGTCGCGAAGAGCTGCAGGTAGGGAAGGTCCTGGTCCCTTCTGCCAATGATCCGCCTCATGGCCGCATGCGGCACCCCCAGAAACGATCTGAGCATCAGCCGGGTGAAGCCGTCGGCGGCCTCAAGGATCCTTGAGGCTATGTTCCCTAAGAACAGGGCGTGGGCGTGGTTGCGGTAGCTGAAGTAGGAGATAAGGTCAAAAAAGCCCCGGATCCCACCCATGTCGTCCAGGACATCCTCCAGGACCTCCCTCCCGTAGAAGGGCGGGAGCGGGGAGGCGGAGCCGTAGAGCCCCATGAAGGTGACGGTTAGCCTGTGGAAGGGATCCTTCCCCTTCCAGCTGGGTTGGGCCCACTTGACCTCGGTGATGTCCGAGCCCGGAAAGCCCAAATCAACCTCGGCCCTCACCCTCACGGCGTTGCGGAGGAAAAAGGCCAAAGAGGAAGCACGGTCCTGGGGCGCACCCTTCCCGGCATGGGCCCTGAAGAGCAGCCTCAGGGCCTGGAAGTAGGAGAATCCCTTGGGGTCCCTTTGGAGCTCCCCAATCAGATCAGCCGTCTCGTACCCAGTCTCGGGACCCAACTTATGACCTCCCTGCTGTTCTTCTCGATGATGCTGAGTCTCGAGTAGGTGTTCAGGTGATGGAAAAGGCCCAAAAAGTGATCCAGCACGTCCCCGAAGAGCCTGAGATCGCCCATGGAAGCGAAGCCGGACTGATCCAGTGTCAGCTCCAGGCGGTAGCCGTGGATGGGCCTCCCCCTCACGAAGTGATCCTCCCTCCTAAGTGAGAGGTCCTGGATGGCCTCTATGCGCTTGCGGTTGCCCAGCTTCCTTCCCATGTCCGTGTCCCCCGGCAGGGAGTACTGGCCCAGAAGCTCCCTCAGGGACTCCGCATCCAGCACCGGGGCCAGGTTCACGTGCAGGTGGGACAAAATGGTCCAGGACTGGCTGTCGGAGCCCAGCTGCCCCACATGGCGGGTGGGCGGTATTATGTTGAAGAACCTGGCCATGGCTGGCGAGCTGTCGGTGGGCTGGTTTATCTCCCCGGTGCGGATCTGCTCCGTGAGCCCCAGGTTGTTGCACTCCAGGCCGACCGACAGGGTCTCCCTTCCGAGGGTGCTGTCCTTTAGGTAGTGCATGCCTATGAAGTGCTGGGCCAGCCCCGATATGGGCGACTTCCTCACGGACACGGTGTAGCAGCCATAGCCCTTCTCCCTGTTGGCCACCTGCTCGAAGGGGAGGTATGGCTTGACCGAGCCGTCCTGGGCACGGCTTGAGACCTCCAGCACCCGGTAGATGGATATGCGTTCGCTCTCACTGTCCTGGGGTCGCAGGAGGTACTCGTGCTTCTTGTGGTCCACGATGATGGGGATGGCCTGGTGCCGGAATACGTTCACCGCCGGGACGACGTTTAAGAGGAAGTGCTCGGGCCTGAGGCTGGGGAGGGCCCCCTTGAAGCCGTCCAGCACGAAGACCAGCCTGAGCTCGTTGTCCGCCAGGTTCACCCGCTCCCGTATCCCGGAAAGCTCCAGGAAGAGGAACTTGTGGGGCACCGCGAAATACTCCTGCATGATGGAAAGCGCGTGGGAGAGCCTCTCGGTAAGCGGCTTCCCGGGAGTGCTCTTAAGGCCTCCGGGCTCAAGGGATCCCTTGGGCAAAGGGACCGTCTGGCCGATGGTCCCGGCCTCCACCCGCGCAGAGTGCTGCAGAAGGAGCCTGCGCCGCTCGCTGGCAGCCGCAAACTCCCCAGCGCAGTAAATCGAGAGCTTTTCGGGGAGCCAAGAGGCCAAAGGGGCCGGGGACTTGATTACAAGCGTCACCTTGACCGCGCCCGCGGATCTCTCGTCCGTCACGGACTGTACGGCAGCCGGAAGTATCCACAGGTCGTCGGTTGTGGTGAACCTCGCCTTGGCGCCCCCTATGGCCACGGAGGCAACCTCGGACCCGGCCCTTAGGTTTATGGACTCGATGAAGCCCTGGGCCACTTGGAAGAGCATCATGGTGTAACTTGGGGTGGGGAGCAGGGCCTGGGGATACAGAAGCTGGAGCAAGGACTGGATGAGCTGGGGGAACCCCTCGTCAAGGCTCTGTCGCACCAAGGAGGACATGAAGGCGACCCCTTCCAAGAGCCTCTCGACATCCGGGTCGTCGCCTTTCGCGCCCAAGAGCGAGGCTATGGCGGGGTTGTCCCTGGAGAACTCCTGGGCAAGCTCCCTGACCAAGTCCAGTTCCTCCTGGTAGTAGTTCTTGAGCATTCAAATATCCATTGGTAGCGGCAACAACTCTTTGCCGCGCCCATGACTTGTTGGCGCTCGCCCCGCAGCCCGATGTGTGCGAGGGAAAGGCTCTATTTCCTGACCCTAACGGAGCCGTCAGGGGTTATAAGTGTGTTGAAGAAGAGATCCCGCCTGACCCCATTTACAATCATGGAGCAATTCAGGGTAAAATCTAGCACGCCGGTATCCTTGGTGCTTTGGTTGAACCCGACTTCGACGTTCCCAATCCTTGGCTCGTACTTTTCAATAACGTCCGTTATTATCTGTGTCAGTTCCCTTATGTTGTCAAGATCGCTGTTTCCCATTATGCTTACGAAGTCAGGCATCCCGAAATCGGGTGCGCTCTGGGATGTGCCTTGGTGTGTGTTGAGGATGAACACTAGGTGCTTTTCCAAAGATGCGGTTAGCGCCTCCATCTCGTTTCCGGAGCGCGCCTCACCCCTTTCTACCGCCCTTAGCCTTTCCAGCAATCTTAAGCGCATGATATAGTGCCTTACCGATAAAAAAAAGGGATGCAACCCTTGTGGAACAAACCTCAAAATTAGTTTAAAATTAGCAAAAATCACGTAAAAAGTCAAGTTAGAAAGGGCCTTTTTTGGACCCGTTAACACATAACCAGAGGCATTTCTTTGATTTTCACTTTTATGTTTGACACTTGCCAAACGAATGCAGATAAACAAGACACACTACCACCGCTTGGGCCTAGCTCGATATATCATACAGGATAAGCTTACTTTGAATATGCCTTTTAGCAACGCGCCATAATCATTGTGCAAAGCCGGGACCGGATTCCCGCAGATTACCAAAGGGATAATTACATAAATGAAAATCCATATATAGAGGATATTTTTAATTTTTTACCACATCTTGCTTGGGCAGATCCTAGAATCCTACTTCCAAAATGCAGTAATCCAAAGCATGTAAATCCTTGTCAATTTGAAATTGTTTAGCCCTTTGGGGTTTTGTCAGTAATTGCAAAATGTTTGTCGCTATTTAATTTCCTCAAAAACTGATAAACTACTTGAGCTTTATTAATAAAAAGCAGAACCCAATATTTGCTTTTTTAACGGAAACCTTTCGCAAATATTGTGCACTATATTTCTGATCATACCAAATTTTGTGCCCTTTTGTACTTACTGAACCCAAGGCAGGCCTTTGACAGACAAACCTTAATGTAAACACTGCCAAAAGATGTTTTTCTTGAGAGGAACAAAATCACAAAACTTGGTTTTTATGATTGTAATTGGAATTTTGCTAGAATAAAGTGGTTTTAGGCAAATTTGAAGCCATAAGCACCCATCTTTGTTGTGCCGCAGTTATTGATTTGCAGTACCAGCTATTGTATAGCCAAATTTTAGCATACCTTATTCGGATTTTTTATTATTTTGCGGATTCCTCAGCTGGCTATATATCATCAAACGATATAAATATATAGCCATATTACGATTTATTGTCATAATGGCCGATTTTGAGTTCCGGATTAGTTAAGTATTTATGAGGCACCAAATGGGGCTTGCTTGGGAAGAAATACAGAAAAACTCAATACGATTTTCCAAAGACTGGAAAGATGCAAGCCGTGAAATTGCTGAGGGCCAGGGCTTCGTAACTGATTTACTCGGAACCTTTGGGGTCAATATTCATGATATTGACAACAAAGAAGGCGGTTTTGAGTTTCCGGTAAAAAGACCTAATCTCGCATCAAAGCTATCAGTTGATTTTCTGTGGAAGGGCAAAATTGCCATTGAAATGAAATCAAAAGGCAAAGACTTGAACTATGCCTACGTACAATTAAAAAATTACATGCAATATCTGCCAGAAGATGACATACCTGATCTTTGGGTTGTCTGCGATTTTGAAAAGATGCAGGTATATCGTCTATCCACTAACGAGAGATGGCATTTTAACATCAGTGCTCTCCACAGAAACGTCAATTTATTTTACGACATTACAGGATTAGAGGCTAAAAGTCCCCGAAAAGAATTACCCGAAGTTAACGTCTTAGCCGCTGAAAAAATGGCACAATTACATGATAAGCTAAGAAAGAATCACTACACAGGGCATGCCCTTGAAGTTTATCTTGTACGCCTATTATTTTGCTTATTTGCCGATCATACTGGGATATTTTATGACGACAGTTTTTATAATTTTATAGATAAATCAAAAAAGGATGGCTCAGATCTTTCCTTCCGATTGGAAAAGTTATTTGAGACCTTAAACACTCCACACAAAAGCCGCTTCCAAAATTCATTTATTTCCAAGGACTTAAAGGATTTCACTTATGTGAACGGCAAATTGTTCGCAGATACCTTACCCTTGCCCGATTTTGACTCTGACATTCGTAAACTCCTGATTGAGTGCACAAATTTCAACTGGAGTAACATTAGCCCTGCAATATTCGGAGCAATGTTTCAAGGGGTTATGGATAAGGTAAGGCGTCGGGAACTAGGAGCGCATTACACCTCTGAAGAAAATATACTTAAAGTAATAAAACCCCTATTTTTAGACGCACTTTGGGAAGAATTCAAGAATGTAAAGACATCAAACAAAGGTCTTGAAAAATTACACGCAAAAATCAGTCAGATTAGATTCCTTGATCCTGCCTGCGGCTGCGGAAACTTTTTGATAATTACGTATCGTGAAATCAGAAAGCTTGAGATGGAAATCCTTAAGTTGCTGTATCGCTCACAGCAACCTCTTATACCAGATGTTGCCTGCAAAGTATCCTTGGCGCAATTTTATGGAATTGAATGTGAGGATTTTCCGTGCCAAATAGCCCAAGTGGGGATGTGGTTGGTTGATCACCAAATGAATATGGTACTTTCCGAACAATTTGGGATTTTTGCAAAAAATCTGCCACTTGTGAAAAGTGCCAATATCGTTTGTAAAAACGCTCTTCAATACGACTGGGGGACTTTGTTACCCAAAAGCGATAGCAAAAATCAAAGCACATG
>JAITKK010000227.1 GCA_031278475.1 Deltaproteobacteria bacterium | reverse complement strand
AGTTTGTAGGGGGGGTCCATGAATATGAGATCAAAGGGCTCCCTAAAGGAGATTTGTCGCAGCTCTTGGGGAAGGTTTAGGCGCATGGTCTCAAGATCCTTGCGCCTTTTGGGGAAGAGTGCCACGTTTTTGGAAAGAACCTCAAGGGCCTCGTCCGAGTCCTCGCAGAACAGGCAAAAGGAGGCCCCCCTGCTTATGGCCTCAAAGCCCATGGAACCAGAGCCGGCGTAGAGGTCAAGCACCCTTGCGTCCCGCTCCTTACCTTGGAGCATGGAGAACACGGCCTCCCTGACCTTGGCCTGCGTCGGCCTGAAGGATGGATCCTTGGGAAGGTGGAGCCTGAGCCCCCTCTTGTCCCCGGATATGATCCTAATAGGCAATGGACCCACCGCCCGCTTGGCTTCCCCCGCCGTAAGCATGGCCTTCCCCGCTCGTGCTCTCCCCATCCCCCGCCCTTGCGGGCCCGATGCCGAACACCTTGGGGTCCGCCCCCATGCCCAAGAGGGCGTCCTTGGGGACGTCCACGGCCTGCGGCTGGCATCCTTTGGGGCGGCCGTCGCCTTGGAGGAGGATGGTGAGCCCCTGGGAACTTAAGAGGTAGTCCCGGTCGCGCAGGGCGCCCCTGGGCGCCCTGCCGTTTAGCCTTAGCCTCCCAAGTGGGCAGCTACCCTCCCTTCTTTCGAGCACGGATGACACATGGAACCAGAATTGGGGAAGGGAGGCCTTTGGGTCAGGGAAGAGCTCCGCCGCCGCAAGCTCCCTTCCGGTCGCGAGATCGTAGTTGCGGAAGGAATAGTCCACGGTGCTGCCCATGCTCTTGCCCTTCCTGATGTTGCCCGTGAACCTGTCCACCCTGAAGACGGATAGGTAGGAGGGGGAGCTCTGCTGGAAGTAGAGCCTGGTCTCGAAGGCGATGGGAAGGCAGTAACCCTCGCAGCCGCCGAGGAAGTCGTTGCAGGACATCCTCAGGGCCTTGGCCTTCGCATCCTCGAAGGCCTTCTTCGCATCGGATTCGAAAAGGGCGTCCAAGGCCAGGCTTCCGGTCTCGGTGGGGTACTCCTGGTGGATGTAGATCCTGTCGGTCAGGCAGGCGGGGGAGCTAAGCTCATGGCTGAGCCTCGCGATGGAGAGGCTTGGTGGCGGGAGGCTTGCGGGCTCCTCGCCCTGCGGGCAGGAGCCCGCCTGGCAGGTCCCGGGGAAGGCGCCCAGGTACTGGGAGATGGGTGCCGCAAAGGCCTTGTGGCCAAGAGGGCCCGCGCACAGTATGAGGGGAAGGAAGAAGAAGAGCGGCAAAAGGGGCCCGGGCTTGGCCCAGGCAACATATCGGGAGGGGGTTGTCACTTTCGGATGATGGAAAATCTCAGCCAGGGCTTGTTGCCCGGATGACTTTTAAGAGCCTTTCCGCCAGTACCGGGGCGGCCGGGGTCATGCCCGCGACCGCGAGCTTCCCGCTCAAGCCCTTGCTGAGGGCGACACTCGGTATGTCCAGGAAGTGGGCGAGCACGGAGTAGAGGTTCACGGGCAGCACCATCTTGCAGGCGCTGAGATCCATGAGGAACCTCGCCTGCTCGCTAAAGCTTGACATGTTGGGGCCGCACACGACCGCGCGCCCCAGGGCCGCCGGCTCCAGGGGGTTGTGCCCCTGGCCCGGGACGAAGCTCCCGCCGACCAGCGCGAGGTCGGCCAAGCGGTAATAGTCCATAAGCCTTCCGATGACGTCCAGGACCCCCACCTCCGGAAGCCCTTCCCTGCCCAGGTCCCTCCTGTCCCCGCCTATGGTCTCGGCCGCCATGCCCAGCCTTTTGGCAAGGGCCACGATGGACCCGGCCCTTCCCACGTGCCTGGGCGCGAGCACCAGCTTGATGCCAGGGCCCTTGCCCTTGGCGGACAACGCGTTGGCGAGCCTCAGCTTGAGAACCGCCCTGAGTATCAGGCTTTCCTCCCCCGGATGGGTGGACCCGGCCGTCACGACGAAGGGGGGGCCCAGGGATGCCGGGACATAGGGCTCGTCGCGGGCGATGGCTATCAGCCTGTCGAACTTGGGGTTCCCCAGGGTCACGGTCTTCTTGGGGTCCGCCCCGAGGGAGAGGAAGTTTTCCCGATCCTCGTCGCCGGTCGCTGCGATGAGGTCAAGGCTCTGAAGAAGCCTTGTGAAGACGGGCCCCGCCATCCGGTAGCGCCTGGCGGACTTCTTGCTCACACGGCCGGCCGCGAGCATGACGGGTATGCCCATGTCCTTGGCCGCAAAGATTATCCCCGGCCACAGCTCGGTCTCCATTATGATGAGCGCCTTGGGGGCCATCCTCGCAAGGAAGCGCCCGGGGGCCCACCACACGTCCAAGGGGGGCGCCAAAACCCTCGCCCTGTCGGAAAGTGACGCCAATGGGTTGGGCCCCGCCCCGGCAGCGGGTTTGCCCCCTGTATCGGCCTTCGCCAGGGCCTTGGAGCTTCCCTGCGCCCCGGAGAGGGCGGCGCTGGCGGCCTCCAGGCCCTTGGGGGTGGCCACGGAGAGGGCGAAGCTTTCCTTGGGGGCGAGCTTCGAGAGCTCGGCCATGAGCGCGAGGGCGGAGCCCGCCTCGCCCACGGAGGCGGCGTGCACCCAGATGGGGGCCTCGCCGTGGGTCGCGGGAAAGCCGAAGCGGTCGCCCCAGCGGCCGCCGAAGCGGCCGAGCACGGCGGCGGTCGCAACCACCGGCACCGACGCCAGCCCGCCCAGGGACTGGTACAGGAAATATGGGATCCTCAGTGTACCCACTTGATTACCGGCTCGGCCCCAGGCTTGCCGCCCCCGCCCATTGGGCCGGGGTAGGCCAGCTGCAGGATCATGGGCGGGAACCCGCCCCTTATGGTCATGTTGGATACGTGCTCCCTTAGATAGGGGAACACGGCGTGCGGGAAGACGGTCCCGATGCAGTCCGCCCGGTCTTCCGGGGGAAGCTGGCTCGTCAGCCTGAACACGGCCTCCAGCTCCACGTCCATCGAGAAAGGCATGAAGGTGTTGCCTTCGATGCTGAAGGACTGTTTGAAGTTGGCGGTGTTGTCGGCATCGTTGAAATTGCCGGAGTTCTTTATGGAGAGCCGGATATCGTTTGCCCCCCCTTGCGCCAGGGTGAGCTTTTCGTCGAAGTCCGGGTTGGGCTGGAACTCGGATCTGAGAAGCTTCAAGGTAAGGAGCTGGTACTCTATCAGGATCATCGTCGGGTTTCCTTTGGGGGGTGCCCCCTTGGGTCCTGCCTGGCAGCCGAAAGTGCCGGAGTTGCGGCGTCACCGGATTTGCGGCGTCAATGGCTCCGGATTGGGGCTTAGGCAAGGGATGCGAGGGCGCCGGAAGTCCGTCCTGGGAAATCCGGCCCGCATTCCCGCATGGCGGGAAGGGCCGCCGGGGCTTTGCCGTCGTTTTCCGGCCAGCTGCAAGAATCGGCGCAAGCCGTGGTTCAGTTCGGGGTAATGGGCGCCTCCTTCTTGGCGGGATGCATTGACAAGGGCAGGATCATGGGCGCGAAGCCGCCCCTGATGGTCATGTCGTAGACGTGCCCCCTCAGGTAGGGGAACACGGCCTGAGGGAAGAGGCTCCCGATGTAGATCTCCTTTTCGTCAACGGCCACGTTGGCCCCTACCCTGAACACGGCCACGAACTGTGCTTCCAGGACGAAGGGCAGAAAGACGTTTCCCTCCGTGCTGATGGACTGGGTGAATTTGGCGATGTGTTCGGTCTCGTCGAAGTCGCAGGTGTTCTCTATGGCGAGCACCATCCCCAATTGCCTTCCCGTGATTGGGACGCCTTTGCCTTCGTATTTCGGATTTTGCTTGAACGAGGATCTTAGAAGCCTAATGCTTAGGAGTTCGAATGGCAATAGCCTGGATGTGATTTCTTCTGGTCTCAGCTGCATTTGGGTTGTTTCCCCCTGTGTTGCCATAGGCCCCCCGATGGGGGCTCAGCCGTGTTCGGCGCGCGGGGCCTTCCTCCAGCCAGGGCCCTCGGGCGGGGTCTCCACCGCGTAGGCCTCCACGTGCATCTGGTCGTCCGCCTTTATGCTGATGGTGCAGCCGAGCCTCCTCTCGAGATCCTCCAATTCGGTCCTGCCCTCGTCAAGTATCAGGTCCCGGATGGAGCAGTGGACCTTCAGGGTGAGGGGCTGGCCCGGGTAGTCGGATGCCGCGAGCTCCAGCTCGCGGAAGGCCTGGTGGCACACCGAGGTGCCCGAGAGCAGGAACCCCTGGCCCTGGCAATAGAAGCAGGGCTCGCGCATGAGGCGGTCGATGTTCTCCCTCGTGCGTTTTCGGGTCATCTCCACCAGGCCCAGCTCGCTCATGGGCAGGACCTTGGTCTTCCCCTTGTCCCTGCGGAGGAGTTCCTTCAGGGCCTGGAAGACCCTCTCCCGGTTGACCTCCCTCTCCATGTCTATGAAGTCTATCACTATTATGCCGCCAAGGTTCCTGAGCCGCAGCTGGTAGGCTATTTCGCGCACCGCCTCAAGGTTTGTCTTGAGGATGGTCTCCTCCAGGTTGTGGCGGCCCACGTAGCGGCCGGTGTTGACGTCGACCACCGTCAGGGCCTCGGTGGAGTCTATGACCACGTAGCCGCCGCTTTTGAGCCACACCTTCTTGTTCAGGGCCCTTAGGAGATCGCTTTCTATGTTGTAGTGGTGGAACAGGGGCTCCGTGCCCTCGTAGAGGGACAGGGCGGGGAGAAGCCCGGGGGCGAAGGAGGACAGGAAGGCCCTTATTTTCCCATACTGGCTCGCGTCGTCTATCACAAGCGATGTCACCTGGTCGGTGAAGATGTCCCGGACCGCCTTAAGGGTCGCGTCAAGCTCTTGGTAGACAAGGGCCGGGGCCTGGGCGCTCTTGTTGTCGTTTGCGATCTTTTCCCAGAGCTGGCAGAGGAAGCTGGCCTCGGCCTTTATCTCGAACTCGGTCGCGCCCTCGGCAAGTGTCCTCGCGATAAGCCCGAAACCCAGGGCGTTCCCCTCCAGGAAATCCCTCAGCCTCCTTCGCTCGTCTTCGTCCTCTATGCGCCTTGAGACCCCAAGGTGCGAGACCATGGGCATGAGCACCAGGCGCCTGCCGGGGATGGAGATGAGCGTGGTGACCCTGGCCCCTTTCTGGCCTATGGGCTCCTTTGAGACCTGCACCAGGATCTCCTCCCCTTCGGATAGCAGGCTCTCGATCGGCACCTTGGGGAACTCCTGGGAGTCGGCGAGCGGCGGGTCGCCCGGTTCCTGCCCGTCCTGGTCCCCGTCCCCGTAGGGGCGGTCCCCGTCCCTGCCCAAGAGCCTCGAAAACTCCCTTTCGGGGCAAGAGATGTCGTCCACGTAGAGGAAGGCGGCCTTGTCAAGGCCGATGTCCACGAACGCCGCCTGCAGGCCGGGAAGTATCCGCAGCACCTTGGCCTTGTAGATGTTCCCCAGGAGCCCGGCGCCCTTGGCGCCGCGCTCCATCTGGAACTCCACGAGTTCGCCGTTCTCGACCAAGGCGACCCTGGTCTCGTAGGAGCGGTAGTTTATCAAGAGTTCCGAGTTCATGGCTTCCTGTCGCTAGAATGGCGGGATAGGGCGGGGCGGCCCGGGGGCGGCCGGGGTCCTTCGGGCCCCCCCTTGGGGGGCCCTCGTACCGGGCGGGGGTCTAAGGGGAAATCAAGCGGCCGTAAGGAGAGCCTAGATCACGGGGCCTTTCCTGTCAAGGGCGGGCTATCCAGGGCCTCCTTGCCCTGGGCCTCGTTCCCCTTGGAGGCGTCCCGCAGGAGGGTTTTTAGTTTCGCGACCGTGAGGGGGGTCCCCTCCGGGAGCCCCCAGAGGAACCTGGCCGTCCTGGCGGGGTTCGGGGCCCCGTTCTCCCCTTGCAGGATGTCGAGCGTGAGGCTTTTGGGATTGGACGCCACGCAGCCGATGACGTGGGTTGAAAGATCGAACGCGCGGGTCCTCCCGTTTTTGTCCGGGTAGCTCAGGATGCCCCCCGCAAAGGGCGCCTCCCCCTCCCAACAAGGGGCCTCCGCCGTTATGAGCCAGCTGGCCCCCCTGAGCCTGGGCTTGGGGGAACCCGCGGGCCTTCTTGCGACCTGGTTCACGGCGATGCCTTCGGGGAAGACAAGCGCGTCCCGGATGAGCCCCGGTGGGACGGGCTCCTTCAGGGCGAAGGGCAGGCACTCGTCCTGGCTCGCGACACCCAGCGGCAGGGCCGACAGGAAGGACAATCTGGGCTGCGGGTGGAAGCCATGGGAATAGGCCAAGGGGATCCCAGCCTTGCGGAAGGCCCTCTTGAAGACCTCCATGAGCTCGAGATGCCCGAGATAGACCGAGGCCCCTTCCTTGCGGAAGCTCATGACGTAGTCGTGGGAGGGCGGAAGCTGTTGGGGCTTGTTTTTGGCCTTTGCTTGCGACTGGGCTTGGGCCTTTGGCTGGTCTTTTTCTTGGGCCTTTGGCTGATTATGGGCAAGGGCCTTTGGCTGACTAGCTGCTAAAATTATTTCTTCATTATCCTGATGATTTTTTGAATTCTCTTGGGCCTTTAAAATATTACTTTCATTATCGCTACGGTCGCCTTCCCTGGGCGTGTTAATATCACCTTCATTATATAAGGATGGCCTGTCCGTGGAAAAAGCCTTGTTCCCGGCTTTTCCTATGATAACATCCTCTTTCACAAAATTTGGAGTGTCCTTGCCAATATTAAAACCTTCATTATCTAAGATAGGGCCTTCCGGCGGGATATCGGCGTTATTCGTTTGCAATGCCAATCGCCTGAACTCCAGGGGGGCGGCGAGCGCGATGCCCACACCGTCCCGGCAGGCCCCGCAGCCCAGGCAGCCGGCCTCCCGGCAGTCCGGGGAGCTCTCGCAGTTCATGGCCCTTGACAGCTCGGCCCTCAGAAAATCCTTGGTGACCCCGTAGGAGAGGTGATCCCATGGGAGCGGGGCATCCTCCGACGGTGCCTCCAGAAGGGCCCCAAGGGGAAGGCCCGCCTCTTCCAGGGCCTCCTCCCACAGGGCAAGCCTGAATCGATCCGACCAGGCCTCGAACCTGGCCCCTTTGAGGAACACCTTTTCGATTACATCCCCCATGCGCCTGTCGCCCCGGGCGACCAAGGCCTCGGCCAAGGACACCCCCGGGTCCTGGTATTTTATGTTTATGCCCCGGCCCCTTGCCCGGTCGCGCACGAAGTCCAGGCGGTCCCTTATCTCCTTTAGGGTGGAGCCCCCGTGCCACTGGAAGGGGGTGTGGGCCTTGGGGGTGAAGTGGGCGAGCCCCACGTTGAGCTTCCCCTTCACGGCCTTCCCAAGCCTAAGCGACAGCCCGGCTATCGCGTCCAGGTCCTCCTCGGTCTCGGTGGGGAGCCCGCACATGAAGTAGAGCTTGAGCGTCCTCCAGCCCAATGAGCGGGACAGCTCCGCGGCCCTCAGGATGTCCTCTTCGGTAAGATCCTTGTTGATGACCCTTCTAAGGCGGGCGGTCGCGGCCTCGGGCGCTATCGTGAAGCCCGTCTTCCTGACCCTTAGGATGTTCTCGGCCAACCTGCGGTTGACGGATCTAACCCTTAGCGAGGGTAGCGACAGGGACACCTTCCTGGCCGCGAACATGTCCATGAAGGATCCCACAAGGTCGGCTATCTGGCTGTGGTCGCCCGCGGAAAGCGCCAGGAAGGCGGCCTCGTCCTGGCCCGTGGCCGCGAGGTTTTGGGCCATCACGCCGAGGATCCCGTCCTTTTCCCGCTCGCGCACGGGGCGATACAGGTAACCTGCCTGGCAGAAGCGGCAGCCCCTGGTGCAGCCCCTGGCTATCTCCACCGCCACCCGGTCGTGGACAGGTTTCACGAAGGGCACTATCTGGGAACAGGGAAAATAGCTCTTGTCCAGATCCCTTACCTTCGCGGCCTTGGGGAAGGGCGCCCCGCCCAAGGGCTCCACCCCCTCGAACGGCGCGAGGGCGGCCCCGCCCCGGCGGGGCCGCCCGTAGAGCGGGCGGTAGAGGCTGGGTATGTATATCCCCTCCCTCCCAAGGAGGGCTTGGAACAAGGCCTCCTTGGGTTCCCCGGAGAAACGCCACTCCTTTATGATGGAGTAATCCTCTATAAGGTTGGCCTCGGCGTCGCCCAGGAAGAAGAAGTCGAAGAAGGCCGACATGGGCTCGGGGTTGGAAGCCCCAGGGCCCCCGGCCACCACCAGGGGATGCCTGTCACCACGGTCCTTGGCCCTTAGCGGTATGCCGGACAATTCCAGCATGTTGAGTATGCCCGTGTAGCCCAGCTCGTATTGCAGCGAGAAGCCCAGCACCCCGAAATCCCCCAATGGGGTCCTGGACTCAAGGCTCGCGAGCGGGATGCCTTTCCCCCTGAGGTAGGCCTCCAGATCCACCCAAGGGGCGTAGGCCCGTTCCGCCGAAAAGCCCGGTGTCGAGTTGAACAGGCCGTAGAGTATCTTGTGCCCAAGGTGCGAGAAGGCTATCTCGTAGACATCCGGAAAACAGAGCGCGACCTTCAAAAGCCTTCCCGAGCCATCCGGGACAAGGTTGGGCAAGGCGTTAAGCTCCGTTCCCAGGTAGCGCCCGGGCCGCTCCAGGGACATGAGCACCCCAGGCGGGTAGGGGAGCCCCCGAGCCAACGCGTCTCCTGCCTTGGGTTGCTTGGGTGTCAAAAAGGCGTTCCTCCGCTATTGTCTTGGGCCCGTCGCATGCGCCCATCGCTTTGGGGCTACCCGCCATGCGGCGGGTAACTGGAAGGGTCCCGGCCGATGCCGGACAAGGTCCCATGGATTATAGACCATCGCGGCTTTTCGCGGCAATCCGCAGCCAAGGGCCCCGCAGGCGCGACCTCCAGGACGTATCGGAAGCATTGCCGAACCATTTGCACGGCCCCGGACGCAAGGACGGCCGGGCGGCCCCTTGGCCGCCCGGCCGTCCTGACCGGTTTTTGGGAAGGCTCGGCATAAACCGCCCCTCGCGCCTTTTTATTGGTCGGGACTTCCTGTCAGGTGCCCAGCATCTCAAGCGCGGTCTTTTCGGCGGCGTCGACCGGGTCGGCCGCGTCCCTTATGGGCCTGCCCACCACCAGCAGGCTCGCCCCCTGGGACATGGCCTCGGTGGGGGTGCCCACCCTGGCCTGGTCGTCGGCCTTGACGCCCGCCCACACGGGCCTTATGCCGGGAACCGCTATGATGGGGGCCTTCCCCAGTTCCTTCCTGAGGATGGGGAGCTCCTGGCATGAGGCGACCACCCCATGGCAGGAGCAGGCAAGGGCCCTCTTTGCAAGCGACAGGGCGTAGCCCCGGGCGTCAAGGCCTGGGCGCAGCTCGGGAAGATCCGCGGGGCCAAGGCTTGTGAGCAAGGTCACCGCAAGTATCTTGGCGGTCCCGGCGTTCTCGACCGCCGCCTTGAGCATGGATTCCCCGCCCTGGGCGTGCACGGTCAGGAGATCCGGGCCCAGCTTGGCCGCAGCCCTGACCGCCCTTCCCACGGTCGTGGGTATGTCATGGAACTTGAGGTCCAAAAAGATCCCGGAATCAGGCGCCAAATCCCTTACGCGGCCGACAATCCCGGGTCCTGCCTTCGTGAACAGCTCAAGGCCTATCTTAAAGACGCCCACGTGGCCCGCAAGGGTCTTAACGAAGCCCAGGGCGCTCTCTTCGTCCGGGAAGTCCAAGGGGAAGGCAAGCCGCCCCTTGGGGGGGATCTCCCTGCCAAGGTCAATTGCCACGGCAAAGCTCCTTTAGGTGGGGCGTTGGCTCATTCCTCGTCGTCCAGGCCGTCCAGCAATGAGTCCACGTCCGCGAATTCGGTGCCGTCCACGCTTAGCTTTTCGCTATCCTGGTCAAGCCCCGACAAGTCGTGCTCGCCCAACCCGTGGTGGCCTTGCGCGCTTTCCTCCAGGCTTTCCTGGGGCACCATGAAGGTCTCGCTCGGGGCGGCCGCGGGAGGCGGGGAGTAGGTGGGGATGGGCGGGGCCTCCCCGGCCGACAGATCGTCCAGGTCGTCAAGGGACCCGACCGTGTGGCCCCCGCCAAGCGGGCCCATGTCGTCCAGGCCGTCAAGATCGTGCGGCTCTGGTACCGCCGCCTCGGCCGCTTGGGGCCCATCCTCCACCAGCTCCACGTCCATGATGGTGTCCGGGCCATCGGAAGTCACGGGCGCCTCCGGCGGGTGCTCCTCTTCGAAGAGATGGGAGAAGTCCATATGGGAGGCGTCCGCCTGCATGCCGGCCGCCTGTGCCGGCGGTCCCTGGATGCCTTCCTCCATGGTCTTTTGCAATGTCACAGGGCCCTGGGATGGCGGGGCCTGGAATGCGGGAGGCTGCGGCGGGGCGGGTGGCGGCGCCACGGGTGGCGGGCCGGGAGGCGCCATGGGCGCGAACTCCGGCTGGGAGGGCGGCGCCGCGGGTGGCGCCGCGGGAGGCGGCTGGAACGCGGGGGGGACCGGGGCCGGTGGCGGCTGGAATGCCGGGGGCTGCGGCGGGGCCGGGGGCGGCTGGAATGCCGGGGGCTGCGGGGGCGCCGGTGGCGGCTGGAATGCCGGGGGCTGCGGGGGCGCCGGTGGCGGCTGGAAGGCCGGGGGCTGCGGGGGCGCGGGAGGCGGCTGGAATGCCGGGGGCTGCGGGGGCGCCGGGGGCGGCGGGAATGCCGGGGGCTGCGGCGGGGCGGCTTGGGGCGGTCCGAAGGCCGCCCCGGTGCCCAGGGCGGCGGCGGCAGCCGCCGCCACCTGCACCGGGGCGGGCGGGGGCTGGTAGGCCGGCGGGGCGGGAGGGGCCACGTTCGGCACTTGGTAGGCGGCCGGCGCGACGGGAGGCTCCAAGCCAAGGCCCGGGGTTTTGGAAAGCGTGGGCATGGAGCTGTCGTCGTCAATGGCCTCGGGCACCACGAATGTGGGTTGGTCCGACCCATAGTCCTCGTGGTGGTAGGTCGAGCCTCCCGTGTCCCCGCCTGCGAGGATGGCGAAATAGTCGAAAGTCCCCGGCGCGGGCTCCGTCAGGAGCAGCTGCCTTTTGACGGGCAATAGATCCTTCTTGCATTTGGGGCAGATGTTGTAATGGTCGAAGCTGTTGAATCCGCATTTGGGGCAACGCATGGGGCCTCCGGAAAAAAACGCAGGGGGTGTCGCTCGGGCCGCGCCCACGACCCAGGGTCCCGCGAATGTGCGCGAATATAAGCCAAATTATATGATATTGGCCAAAAGCATCATGGATCGTTAGGACCTATTTTAAAACAAAAGCAGGGCGATTGGAACAATCCCAAAGCCACTTTCCTCCGAAAACACAGGCCTTTCCTGGATTTGGGGCCCTTGCCTCATACCTGATCCCCCCTATGGGGTAAGGGGCCGCGACTTTTCTCGAAATTTTTTGAGGATTCCTTGACGCCGCTGGGGGCTTTTTGGGCAGATGCCGAGCTTTTTTAAATTGCAAAGGGTAATCACAAAAGTGAGATGCCCGAAGCCCTTTGGGCCTTGGGAACCCATCCCAATGATCCTTGGGACGCCCCGCAGGGTCGCAGGCATGTTGGGAAAGCTTGGAAGGATGGATTAATTGATGGTATGGATGGATGGCTTGGGTCAAATCAGGGCAAATTGGGGCGAATCGGGGAATAATGGGCGGACCGCTTGAAGGAAGGGGCAAAAGCCGGGGATGGGAGGGGCAATTGAGGTCAAGGGTAGGTCAAGGGGAGGGGGCAAAAGCCGGGGCAGGGAGGGGGTAATGGGAGGATAAGCGAGCGGCCCTTAGGGCAAAAAAAGGGCCGGAACGCGGAAAGCCAGGTTTTTCCGCATCCCGGCCCAGTCCCGGTGTCGGTTGCGTCTCAGATGCTGGTATACAGGTGGGAGGCTGTTTCTAGAACCTTTGACGGCAACCAAAAGGCATCTTACTTTAAATGAATCTCAATTGCAATAGTTTTTTATAAAAATTTTTACCGTAAAATCAATCATTTATTTTTGTGAAGCCAAAAATTTAAAAAAATTTTTCGGGTTTTTTTCCCAAAAAGGCACCCCAAGCAGGGTCTCTCGCAAGAGTCCCTTTGGCCACTTTTCCACCATCCTGAGGGATCGCATTTGATTGGAGGATTCCTATTATGGGCCACCGGAGGGAAGCCAGGCAGTCCTGGTAGACCCGAATTGTACAAGCCATGGGGCGCTAAGGCGCTTTCCGGGCGCGCTTTTTGGGCTTGGTGGGATTTTTGTAGGGGGATTCCTAAAACTCTTTGTCAAGAAAAACGAACAAAAACGAATAAAAAATGCAGCTGGATTTCCAAAATTACGACAATAATGTAGGTATTTAGGAACCAAAACTAGAATCACTGATATTAATAATAAGAAATAATGCCCATAATCATAATGTTATTTGCAAAGGCATCAAATCAGGGCCCTTGGCACGGAACCTGCTCTTTTAATCAGGCATACTGGAAGCCAGGCCTTACCACAGGCAGGATCAGCACCTGCCTCTGCCGCGTCACCAAGAATCGCCACATCATCCCCTACCATCCCCATCCCCTGACCTGACCCACGCACCACCTGGCGGTGAGTTTCCAGTCCCCACATATCCCAAAGCCCGCGGCAGGTTTTCTCCTCTCTCCTTTCGATCAGGCAACAGGGGGCGATGTTAGGAGAAACGTTTCCCCCGTTACGTCATTTTAGGCTCCTTTGTTGGTTTGTTTGGGCCACCCCGAGGTCACCCTCGGGGTGGCTTTTTTGATCCCCGTGGGAGCTTCTTTGCAGGGGGAAGATTTGGCGATGCTTCCTGCCCATGCACGGTCATATGTTGGCGCCAATAAAGTTTGCGAAATTGCTAAGTACCCGCCAACCAGGGTAATTTTTTCGCTTTTGGGGTAGCCTGCTGTGGCCCAAAGGCGTGCGATTTTGGGAACCTCCTCCCGCTTCCCGGTAAAAACTTAAAAGGCTTGGAGTGAGGAAAGCCAGGCCCCAAGCCAAGAAAGCCGCTGAAAGGTTTTTTTGTGTTTTATTTTGCAAAGCCCGTTGTTTTTTCATAAAAACCTGGCACCGGTATTGCTATATAAACAAGTCACTGGAGCCAGGGACAGGCAGGGGAAACCCAATCTACCAAGTCATTTCCCAAATCCGCCGAATAACCCTCCTTACTGTTGAACCTATCAACGCAGAACCACCCTGGCGGTTATAATCTCACCTTTCTCCATAGCGTACCCCCTACAAACTGGTAGATGCCGGCCGGCCTCGCGAAAGCGAGGCCGGGCGGCTGCCTACTTTCGAAGGGCCGATTCGCTTTTTGCGATCGGCCGCCTTCCGTCTTTTGGCCGACGCCTAAATCCCCGAATACCCTTCTTCCGAACCCGCAAACCCTCCAAACCCGCAATCGGATCGACAATCCCAAAACCCATGGCATTTTGCGAAGCCCGAGGCGAGTATTGCGCCCCCCGCATATTGGCCTTGTGCCTTTCAAGCTTGTCCTGCCTTTGAACCCAAGCATCCCATTAGCGCAAAAACCATGACATCGAATAACCGGGTAAGCCCAAGCGCCAGATAGCCGCAGGCCCTACGGCAGGATGTCCCTGCGCAGGCAGTGCCGAAAAGGTCTCGCAGGGCCTCCTTTCTGGCGCAGGGGTTTAGCCTGCGAGCGGGCTTTATGCGGCCCTGGGGCTTGCGCTTGACGCGTTTTGCTGGTTTTGCCGGGAAATTACGGGATGGGCTAATGCCTTAGAAGATATTGCGGGAGGAAGAAAGCGGGAAGGGGGGATGCGCGATGGTTGTCAGAGGCCCTCCTTAAGGAGCCTTTCCAAGGTGAGCCCGGTTTTGCCTTTCCCGGACAAAAGCCCCTCCACGTACTTTGCCAACACGTCGGTCTCCATGTTGGCCTTGGAGCCGACCGTAAGTGTGGACAAGGTGGTAACGGAGAGGGTTTCCGGTATGACGTTCACGGTGAGCATGCCCTCCGGGGCCTCGTTCACGGTAAGGCTTATCCCGTCGATTGTGACAGAGCCCTTGGGCACCACGTGGCGGGAGAGCTCCCTTGGGTAGCGGAAGGCGAGGAGCATGGATTTCCCGGCGGGTTCCTTGCGGAAAAGTGTCGCGAGGCAGTCCACGTGCCCGGACACGATATGTCCGCCCAGGCGGTCGCTTAGCCTTAGGGCCCTTTCCAGGTTCACCTTGGTGGCGGCCCCCAAGGTGGAGAGCCTCAGGGTCTCGGCCGAGGCATAGGCCAGAAAGGAGCCGTCGGGGAGGGGCTCGCGGACCGTCAGGCAGACACCCGACACCATGACGCTCTCGCCCTTTCGGAGGGGGGAGTCCCAGGGAAAGCCAGGCCTCACCGAGAGCTCCCTGTCCCGGCCTCCGCCGGGAAGCCTCGCGAGGGTGCCCATTCCCTGGGAAAGGCCTGTGAACATCAGCCAGGGCCCATGGTGCCGGAGGCCTTGCTACCGTAGGTGCCGTCCGGGAGGGGCACCGCGGTCCAGGCGGTCTCCGGGCGGATGGTTAGGTGCAGGTCGGGGCCCTTGCGGCCCAGCTTCACGATGTCCTGGAGCGGGGCGTCCGCGAGGTTCGCGACGCCATCGCCCCCTATCATGGACGGGGAGTCCTGGCCTCCCAAAAATTTCGGGGCGATGAACACGTGGACAAGGTCGGCCACCTTCTCCTCTATGAGGGCGGAGGCGGCAAGGGTGGCCCCGGGCTCTATCAGCACGCTTTGGAGCCCCATCTTGCCAAGCTTCGCGAGCGCGGCCTCCAAGGACAGGAGCCCCTTGGGGGTCCTGGGCACCCGGGCCACCTTGTGGCCCAGTTTTTCCAGGGCCTTGGATTCCTTGTCCGGGGCATCCTCCGCGCAGAAGACCAAGGTGGGGCCGCCAAAGTCCCTGTCGAAGAGCTTTAGGTCCCTTGGGAGCCTGAGGGTGGGGTCCAGGACCACCCTCAGCGGCTCCCGGTGCATCTTCCTCTTGCCGAAGGGCCTCGCGGATAGCTCGGGGTCGTCCTTCTCGGCGGTGGTGCGGCCTATCATCACGGCGTCCACCCCTGCCCTTAGGTGGTGCCCGAAATTCCTGGCCACCTTGGAGCTTATCCAGCGGGAGTCGCCGGAGCTGGTGGCAATCTTCCCGTCCAGGCTCGCGGCCGTCTTCAGCACCACGAAGGGGATGCCCGTCAAGGTGTGCTTTATGTAGAACTGGTTGAGCTCCAGGGCCTCCTCTTCGAGGAGGCCCTGGGACACCGAAAGGCCCGCGTCCCTGAGGATGCCCGCCCCTCCCTTGGCCCTGGGGTTGGGATCCGGGATGGAGTACCAGACCTTGGATATGCCTGCCTTGATTATGGCGTCGGCGCAGGGAGGGGTGCGCCCCTGGTGGGCGCAGGGCTCAAGGTTCACGTAGAGCTCGGAACCCTCGGCCCTTTTGCCGGCCTTGGCTATGGCATCCGCCTCGGCATGGGGCTGGCCAGGGCCCGTGTGCCATCCTTCGGCTATGACCTTGCCCCTTTTCACCAGCACCGCCCCCACCATCGGGTTGGGCGAGACCATGCCCCAGCCCTGGCGTGCCAGCCTCAAGGCCTGCCTCATGAATAGGTTCTGTTTTTCCGTGAATTGGCCCATTGCGGCATCGCCCCCTTGCCCCGTTCGGGTATGGATTTCGGGATTCGACCATAAAAATCCCACACTCCTTGGTTTTTTTCAAGGGGGCGGTGGTTGGAAGCCGGGAAGGCCAAGGCCCGGGGCTATGCGGGCTTGGCTTCGTCTTCTTGTCGGAAGGGCTCTCGGCCATTTCCTCTCATTTTGGGGCAGGGCCACAAGCCGAGGGGACAAAGGCCAGGGCAAAAATTTTTTTTGGCCAGGCTTTGGCCCGGCCCGCAAACTTGCTCAAGCCACAATCCCTAGTGGCATGGGTATATGACAATTCTATTTGTAGGGTTTAAAGAAAAATTTTATGCCAAATCAATATAAAGTTGCGCCCTTCTTCTTCCATGATTGTGGCATTGGGAACTAATAATAACAAAGAACAAGCAACTTGCCAAAACAAAGGAACCTTATGAATAGTAAGAAACTATATGGTAAAAAGGCTTAAAAAAGACAATTTTAGTAAGAGAGCGAAAAAAAATTATAAAAAAAGATGACTATCCCTAAAAAATAGTTGCACTATTCAAATAATTATGTATAATTACCCTCAGGTTTACATATAGTATCGACTCCAAAACCCAGCAAACCCGCATCCAGGCTGGATACTGCCACAAGACCCAGGCGAAGGGGAGCCCCCAGGGTACAGGGGCCATCGCTCCCAGGGCGGCCTTGGCCGCCCGGACGCCTCACCGGCGCCGGTTCTTGGCAGCTCCCTCCCATGCGGGGGAATGGCGATCCACCCCTGGAAATTGTGGGTAGGATGGCCGATTTGGGCAAAATGGCGTGCACTGGCAGTCTATTGTATGATATAATCATTCAATACCATAGCTAGTGGATCGCCTGTTCGGCAGGGGTTTGGGGCCTGACGCTATCGCCCAGTCCCTGGGCGCCAACCGGTAGCCGCAATGCCATAAAAGACACAAGGCCTTTTTTGGGCCGGAATTTTTTTTACAAGGAGAAATCACATGAAGTGCCCTTTCTGCGGACATGCGAACAACAAGGTGCTTGATTCCAGGGTAAGCCGCGAGGGATCGGCGGTGCGCAGGCGCAGGCTCTGCCCCGCGTGCCACAACCGCTTCACCACCTACGAGAAGGTGGAGGAGCAGACACCCATCCTGATCAAGCGCGACGGCCGGAGGGAGATCTACAACCGGGACAAGCTGAAGAGGGGCATCGTAATGGCCACCCAGAAGCGCCCGGTCGCCACGGCCACCATCGACAGCTTCATCGAGGAAACGGAGAGGCGCCTACAGGACAGCAACTTCAAGGAAGTTTCCACCTCGGAGTTGGGCGAGCGGGTGATGGACTTCCTGAAGAGCACGGATCTTGTGGCCTACATCCGTTTCGCGAGCGTCTACAAGAACTTCAACCTGGTGGACGACTTCGAGCGCGAGGTCCGCGAGGCCAAGGAGGACAGCCACACGGCGGGGAAGCACCGTTCCTCCAAGTAGGCCCCGCCCCTAGCGGGGCAGGGCGCTTCAAAGGCGATACCGATGCCGATATCCCGATGCCCTTGGCACGCCCCTGTGGGGGCCGTCCCAAGGGCATCTTTTAAATGGGTGACCTTGGGCGCTTGGCGCTTGGCCCAAGCCTGGGCTCTTGGCCTTGGCGCTTGGCCTTTGGCCTTGCCATTCCCATAGCCGCATTCCATCCTGGCCTACCCGCTTGTCTTAATAAAACCCCCCCACTTAGGTCTTTTTTTTACCCATTCAAAGCGAATCCGGACCGCCTCGGGCCTTTCGCCTTGGGGCCAAGGCCTTTTAGCCCGGCAGGGGCGGTTCCCATTGGCCGTTGACACCCTCCCATGCCAGCCGTAATCCCGGCCCTAATCCCGGCCCTAATCCCACCCGTAATCCCAGCCTTAATTCCACCCTTCATCCTACAAATAGCTTCGTTTAGCGTTGGAACAAAAATGCACGAATCCTTGCTTGTTTTAGGGCTTCGTATGTCACCGCGGAGCCCTCCCAAGGGGGGGCTCCCTCCGGGGGGCGCCCCTTGGGAATGCCCTCCCCAAGGCAAGGCCCAGGGCCCCGGGGAAGTCAAAATATGCTGGACAACAGGTGCCTAACCTATTATCATGTTTGCGTCCATCTAGGTGCTTGGCCCCCCTAGGGGCTCCCTGTGAGGCCTTTCCACTCGGATCCCAACGGCCGGGTGCCCTCCGAAGGCCGGGCCGGCCAGACCGCACCCGACCCAAGGCAAACGCTACCCGACCAAAGGCATCCCGCGACAAGACAGCCATCAAAATGATTCAAACGATTCAAGCCGGGCCTTCCAAACGGACTTGCGCCCCGGCGGACCAAAGAAAGACCGTGGAACCGACTACGCAAAGCAACAACGATAACAACGTCTCAACGCCTGTGAACGTCGAGGAGTTCAACGGCCTGGTGGAGACATCCTACCAGAAGGCCAAGAGGCTGCTCCCTTTCATGGCCCAGAAGCGCATCCCGCTCACCCCGTACAACTATCGGATGTTCTACGACTATTTCGAGGGGGTTAACCCCTACCTCAAGCAAAGGCTGGAGGAGTTCCTGGGCGACGGGACGCTGTTCACGCCCGAGCTCTCCGAGCGGCTGTACCACGAGATATACGACTACTCCGAGGAGAGGGCCAAGAACCTCTCGGCCGTCAGCAGGCAGTTCGAGTCCGCCTCCTACGATCTGGGCAAGAACCTGGACAAGTCCCTCAACTCGACCGGCCACTACCGGCAGGTCCTGAGCGAAACGGTCAGCCGGATTAACAGCACGGGCGACGAGGTGGGCGAATCCCTCAAGGGGGTCTTGAGCAGCCTCCTCGAGGAGACCAAGTACGCCTTGAACGACCAGTCCGACCTCCATGACCACATAGAGAGCACCAACAAGATAATCGCGACCCTGACAAACGAGCTAAGGGACCAAACGAGGCTGGCCAACATGGACGAGCTGACCAAGCTCTACAACCGGCGCTACCTCACCTTGCGTTTCAATCAGATTGTGGAGGAGCAGGGCCCCTCGCCCTTGGTCTGCATCGCGATATTCGACTTGGACCACTTCAAGGCCATCAACGACACCCACGGGCACGCCATAGGCGACAAGGTGCTCATCCTCTGCTCGAGGATACTGCTCTCCTACCAGTCCGAAGACATACTGGCGGTGCGCTACGGCGGCGAGGAGTTCATCATGCTCTGTCACGGCAAGGACCTGGACGCCGTGAGGGAGCTCGCCGAGAAGGTGCGCAAGAAGGTGGCCGCTACCGAGATCATGGTCCGGGGCAAGCAGGTGCCGGTCACCATCTCCAGCGGCGTGTCCAAGTACCGCCCGGGGGAGGATCTCGTGGACTTCATAGAGAGGGCCGATCAGGCCCTGTACCGGGCCAAGAGTTCCGGCCGGGACAGGGTGGTGGTCGAAGGGGAGGGCTAGGGACTTAGCTCCCGCAAGCCTGCCCTTTAAAACACCCACGGAAAAGAGACCCAAAGCACCTTGATTATAAACATCAACCCAGACTTCCCCCAGGGCAGGCACCTGGTCAAGCTCTCGACCATGCTCGCGGACGGGGCCATAATAGCCTACCCCACGGACACCCAGTACGGCATAGGTTGCGATCTTAGGAAGAAGAAGTCCATAGAGAAGCTGTACCGGGTGAAGCAGCGCAGCCAGAAGAGCCCATTCAGCTTCATCTGCGCGGACCTCACCCACATCTCCGAGTACGCCCTGGTATCCGACTTCGCCTACCGCACCATGCGGCGCATACTCCCGGGGCCGTTCACGGTGGTCCTCCCCGGGACCAGGCTGGTGCCCCAGATAATGCTGTCAAGGCGCCACGAGTGCGGGCTGAGGGTGCCGGCCCACAACATCCCCATAGCCCTGGTAAGGGCCTTGGGAAGCCCCATAATAAGCACCTCCGCGACGCTCCCGGGCCACGAGGACGACCTTGCCCCATCCTCGGCCCTTGAGATAGAGCAGCTGTTCAAGGGGAGCGTGGACGTGGTGATCGACGGGGGCCCGGTGCCGG
Source organism: Deltaproteobacteria bacterium (assembly GCA_031278475.1). Taxonomy (GTDB): domain Bacteria; phylum Desulfobacterota; class Desulfarculia; order Adiutricales; family Adiutricaceae; genus JAISMF01. Next base: position 4,037 of record JAITKK010000227.1, on the reverse strand, counting down.
GGAAGCCCTCCACCGTGGTATCCTTGGTGGGGGACGACCCGGTCATCCTGAGGCAGGGGCTGGGGGTCTTCTAGGGCATCCGCCCCCTTGCGGGGCCACAGGTTTTCCCTTCGGTTGTCGCCGGGGGGTATTTGCCGGGGCTGATAAGCCAGACGCTTAAGGCCGGGGAACGCTGCCAAGAGCCGCGGTTTCCGGCCCTTTCCATTTTCAGGGCCAGAAAGGTTGAAAGCGGCATGTCCTTCATCACGGTTGAGTCCCTCACCAAGGTCTTTGGCAGCGGGAGCGAGCGGCAGAGGGTCCTCAAAGGCATAGACCTTAGTATCGAGGAAGGGGAGATCTTCGGCGTGATCGGGGTCTCCGGCGCGGGGAAGAGCACCCTCATCAGGTGCATCAACCGCTTGGAGGCCCCGGACTCGGGGAGGATAACGGTAGCCGGGAGGGACATATTGTCCCTCAGGGAGAATGATTTGAGGAAGGCCCGCATGGAGATGGGCATGATCTTCCAGTCCTTCAACCTGCTTTCTTCCAGGACCGCCTATGGGAACGTGGCCTTCCCCCTGGAGGTGGCGGGGCTTCCCAAGCCCAAGATAAGGGAGCGGGTCATGTCGCTTCTGGACATGGTGGGGCTCGCCGACAAGGCGGACAGCCACCCCTCCAAGCTCTCCGGCGGGCAGATGCAGAGGGTCGGAATAGCGAGGGCGCTCGCGAACGAGCCCAAGCTGCTATTGTCCGACGAGGCGACCTCCTCCTTGGACCCGCAGAGCACCCAGGGCATACTCGAGCTCATCGCGAGGCTCCAGAAGGCCCTTAAGCTCACGGTCCTTCTCATCACCCACGAGATGAAGGTAATCACCGGCATCTGCGACAGGGTGGCGGTCCTGGACCAGGGGCGCATAGTGGAGGAGGGAAGGGTCCTGGACGTGTTCACCGACCCCAAGGAGCCCGCGACCAAGGGCTTCGTGGAGGAGGTGCTCAAAAGCGGGGGCCCGATGCTTCCGGACGGCTACAAGCCCAAGGGCAGGATGCTCAGGCTGCGCTTCCAGGGCGAGGTGGTGTCCGAGCCGCTTCTAAGCGATCTTGCGGCATTGCATTCGGTCAAGGCCGTCATACTGCAGGCCCAGGTGGACCGCATCAAGGGGGAGCCCTTCGCGACCATGCTACTCGACCTCATCGGGGAACCCAGGGACCTGGGGTCGGCAACGGACTACCTGACGGGCCTGGGCGTCAGGGTGGAGGGGATAACGGCACATGCTTCTTAGCTCCAAGCAGTTCCTGATGCTTTGGAACGCGTCGCTCGAGACCCTTTACATGGTCTCGGTGACCACCGTTCTAACCGTCATCATGGGGATCCCCCTGGGGGTGCTCCTGGTGGTGACCCGGCCCGGGCACATACTTCAGAACAAAGGCCTCTACCGGGTGGTGGGGTTCCTTGTGAACGCCACGCGCTCCATACCGTTCCCCATATTCATAGTGTTCGTGATCCCGCTCACAAGGTTCATAGTGCACACGAGCGTTGGGGTCACGGCCGTGATAGTCCCGCTCACCTTGGCGGCCTTCGTGTTCCTGGCGAGGCTCACCGAGACCGCGCTCCTGGAGGTGCCCCACGGGGTCGTGGAGGCCGCGAAATCCATGGGTGCCTCAAACGGCAGGATCATATGGCGGGTGCTGCTCCCTGAGGCCTGGCCAGGGCTTGTGATGGCGGTCACCATCACAATAATCACCCTCATAAGCTACTCCGCCATGGCAGGGGCCATTGGCGGCGGCGGCCTGGGGGATCTTGCCATACGCTACGGCTACCATCGCTACCAGAAGGACATCATGTGGGTAACGGTGATAATGCTCATAATCGTCGTGCAGCTTGTCCAGAGCGTGGGGGACTGGCTGGTGCGGAGGCACGCGAGGCGCTAGGCGGGGCCGTTTCCGCGAATCACCTTGGAAAACCCAAGATCCCATACATTCGCACAGGGCTGGGACACTGCGCTTACGACAAAACGAAAACGCAAAAGCAAAGGAGACTGCGATGAGGAAGATAATAGTAACGGCTATCATGCTGCTTCTGGCATTCGCGCCCCAGGCGCTGGCCCAGAAGCCCATAGTGGTGGGGACGACCTCGGGGTCTGATGTCGACATCCTGGAAAAGGCCGTGGAGGTCGCGGCGAGGGACGGGCTGAAGGTGCAGATTAAGGAGTTCAGCGACTACACCCAGCTTAACTTCGCCCTTGCGGCAGGCGACATCGATCTTAACGCCTTCCAGCACATACCCTACCTGACCGAGTTTTTGGCAGCCAACCCGGACGCCAAGCTTGTGAGCATCGGGGTCACCTACGTGTCGCCTTTGGGCTTCTTCTCAAAGAAGATAAAGTCCTTGGACGAGCTAAAGGAGGGCGACACCATCACCATCCCAAGGGATGTCTCGAACGGCGGCAGGGCCCTCTTGCTGCTTCAGAGGGCCGGGAAGATCAAGCTCAAGGAAGGCACGGGCATCACCCCGTCGGTTCTTGACATCACCGAAAACCCGCTTAAGCTCAAGATCCGGGAGGTGGACGCGGAGCTCACCCCCGCCACCATGGACGACCCGCAGGTGGTGGCGGCCGCCATCAACAACAATTACGCCCAGCCCTTGGGCATTAACCCCACCAGGGACTCCATCTTCCTGGAGGATGCCAACTCCCCCTACATAAACGTGATTGTCGCGAGGGCCCAGGACGCCGACAACCCGGAGTTCAAGAGGTTCGTGAAGGCCTATCAGACCAAGGAGGTCGCGGACTTCATCCTGGAGAAGTTCGAGGGGGCCACGATCCCGGCCTTCCCATACGACAAGTGACGGACCAATCCGGGGCCCTTCATAGGCCCTTCATAGGCCCTTCATAGGCCCTTCATAGGCCCTCCGGGGCCAAAAAAGCAGCATTACCCGATAGTCAAAAGCGAGGGGGGCCCTAAGGGCCCCCCTCGCTATTTTGAAGGCCTTCCCAGCGGGAAGACCCCAATGGGTGTGTGTTTTGCCCCTTTGGGGCCAAGGAAACTGTCGAAGAGGGTGAGGCTTTCGGCCTCGAAGCCGCCATGGGCGGCATCCCCCCCTTGGGCGAGCAATACCTTGAGCTTTCCCGAGAAACGCTTCCTCAGCCTTGTGAGCGTGACATGGGGTATGAGAGGCGCGTCATCCGGCCTTAGGCCTTGGATCCCGGAAAGGCTTTGGTCCAGGGCCCCCCTCAGGGAAAGGATTGGCCCCAGCGGCTCGGCTATCCGCAGGAAGAGCGGGGTGGGGGGCCTCTCCCGGAATACCCCCAAGCCCAATAGCGTCACAGGGAATGCCGGAACCCTGGACGCGGCCTCCCTTGCCCCGTCCAGGAGCCACGGGATGAGCCCGGGATCGGTGTCGCCAAGGAACCTGATTGTGACATGCAGGTTCCTTAACCGCCTCCCCTTAAGCTCCGGGACCTCCGACTCGAGCCTTGCCAGCTTGGATGCCAGTTTCCCTGGGATTCCGATTGCGAAGAAGAGCCTCTTGGGCGCGGGCCTTTCTTCCTGGTTCTCTTCCATGCTGTCCCCGCTGCCTTGGCAAGGCCAAAAACCCGCTAGTGAAGTGTGTCGCAATTGGGGGAGCAAAGGTGTGCCTTGTTGCGTCCTTTGGCGACAATCGGGTGCCCGAACATCTTACCCCAATATCGGCCTAATCCTGGATGATTAGGGGAGCCTCTTGATTCATGGCCGTTATTTAGCCATTATTAGTATTTAATGTCCATAGGTGATATATAATTTTGCTGCCATTACATGCCGGAGGAAAAGCCGATGGCATCAATTGGCGGCTTTAGCGTGTAATCGAGCCCGGGGGGCCCAAAATTGTTGTTTACAAGGGCCAGGAAAATGCATATACTGTCCCTTACCCTTTCGCAGGCATGCCGCCCTGCGAGGGTTTGGGGCCAACCCAAGGCCCGGCGAAAGACCTTCATGGGGCTATAGCTCAGTTGGGAGAGCGCATGACTGGCAGTCATGAGGTCAGGGGTTCGACCCCCCTTAGCTCCACCATTCCATAATAC
>JAITKK010000170.1 GCA_031278475.1 Deltaproteobacteria bacterium | reverse complement strand
TTGAAGAAGGCCACCTGGAGGATGACGCTCATGGCCTCCAACACGAATATCCCGCCCACCAGGACCAAGAGCAGCTCCTGCTTGACGATTAGCGCGGCCAAGCCAAGGGCCGCGCCCAGGGAAAGGGACCCTGTGTCGCCCAGGAAGAGATCCGCGGGATAGCTGTTGTACCACAGAAAGCCCAAGGAGGACCCAACGAGAGCCGCCAATACCACGGATATCTCTGCCGCCCCGGTCACCTTGGATATCTGCAGGTACCCGGCTATCATGCTGTTGCCCGCGCAGTAGGCGAGTATCATGTAGGTCGCCCCGGAAACTATGATGGGGCCGGTCGCCAGCCCGTCAAGGCCGTCGGTCAGGTTCACCGCGTTGGAGGCGCCTACCAGCACCAGGGCCGCGAAGGGCACGTAGAAGGGCCCCAGGTCGAATATCAGGTTCTTGAAGACGGGGACCGTCAAGGTGGGGTCGAGATCCAGGACCCCGTAGAGCAGGTAGCCCGCGAACAACCCGATAACGGCCTGCAGGCCGAGCTTTTGCTTGCCCGAGAGGCCCTTGTTCTGCTTGCGGCGGAGTTTGAGGAAGTCGTCCTGGAACCCCACCAGCCCGAACAGAAGGACAATCACCCACATGACTATGACAAGGCCGTTTTTGACGTCCGCCCACAGAAGGGTCGCAAGCAGGGCCGCCCCCAGGACAAGGACCCCGCCCATGGTGGGGGTCCCGGCCTTCTTCTGGTGGGCGGCCGGCCCGTCGTCGCGGATGTACTGGCCCACGTTCAGGGACTTCGCCAAGGCTATGAAGCGTCCGCCGAAGACGAACCAGAAAAGAAGCGAGGTCAGGGCCGCAAGTATTATGCGGAACGTTATGTACCTGAACACGTTCAGGAAGCTTATCTCGCCCGAGAGCCTATAGAATAGTTCAGACAGCATCGATGTTCCTTTGGAACTCCCTCGCGATCCCCGCAAGCCCGGCGGAGTGCGAGCCCTTCACGAGCAACAGATCGCCCCTTTTGGCCCTGCCCATGGCGAAGGCCAGGGCCTCCAGCGGGTCGTCGAACCTTTTGGCCCTTTCCCGGGGCAGACCCCCGGAAAGCGCCGCCTCCATGACTATCCCCGAGTGCTCGCCGACCAAGGCGACCGTCTCGGCGGGGATATTCGCAAGTTCCAGCCCCAGCCTGCGGTGCTCCTCCTCCGTCTGGTCCCCCAGCTCCAGCATGGGGCCCAAAATCACGTGAAGGGAGCCCAAGCCCAAGGATCTTGCAAGCCCCAGGGCCGAGCGCATGGACTCGGGGTTCGCGTTGTAGCTCTCGTCCAAGAGGAAGACCCCTTTGGAGGGGTCGCGGATTATCCTCCCCCGCCCAGGGGGCGGGCTTGCCTTCTCAAGGCCCGCCTTCACGCTTATGGGATCCGCTCCCATGGCCATGGCAAGGGCCGCGGCCGCCAAGGCGTTCTCCCGGCCCTGGGCGCCGGGTAGCGGGAGCGCGACCTTGAGCCCCCCTTCCGGGAGCCCCGGGCCCAGGATTTCAATCGGGTTGGGAGCGAGAACTTCCTGGGATTCCGGTCCCCCTCTTTTGGGGCCTTTGGCCTTCCCGTTTTTGGTCCCGTTGGCTGTCCCGTTGCCCGTCGTTTGCGCCCTCGCATGGTAGGAAGCCCCGTCGGCCTCCCTTCCGAATGACACGACGTTCCCCCGGAAGGATTCCGCCTCCCTTGCGATCAAAGGGTCCGAGAGGTTGACCACCGCGAGGGCGCCCCGGTCCAAGGCCCTGAAGAGCTCCCCCTTGGCCCTCGCGACTCCTTCCAAATCCTTGAAGTTCATAAGGTGCGCCGGGGCGACCTTGGTTATGAGCGCGACATCCGGCCTCGCAATACCTGCAAGCCTCCCAATCTCCCCGAAATCGTTCGCGCCGAGTTCCAGCACCGCATGGGTGTGGGAGGATTGGGCGGACAGAAGGGTGAGCGGGAGCCCCACCTCGTTGTTGAGGTTCCCCTGCGTCCAGAGCACCCTGTCGTCGCCCAGCCATGTCCTCAGTATCAAAGCCGCTAGCTCCTTTACCGTCGTCTTCGCGACCGAGCCCGTGATTGCCGCGACCTTGGCCCCCAACACCAGCCGCACCCCCCTGGCGAGGGCCCCCAATGCCCCGAGGGTGTCCCCCACGAATATGAGCCTCTCTTCCGGGACCCCCTCGGCCAGAAGCCTCGCCCTCCTTTCCCGGGACACCAAGGCGGCCATCGCGCCCTTGGACAATGCCTTCCCGGCATAGAGGTTGCCGTCGAAGTTGGGCCCTTCCAGGGCCACGAAGAGCTCCCCCTGGGCTATGGTCCGGCTGTCGGTGGACACCCCCGCGAGGGGCTCGCTCAAGAGGGCGTCCGAGGATAGCCTCGCGTCCCCTCCCAGAAAGCCCTTGGCCATGCCGAGGGTGATGCCGACGGAAGCAAGCCCGGGGGCCGCCATGCGGCCCCCGGGGGATCCCCCCCAAAGGCCCCCGGGGGGGCCCGCGAAAAACATGGGGGGCTTCATGCCATGGCCCTCCCCTTGGATGCCTTTCCGGTTCACCCGGCCTTCCCCAGGGAGCGGAGCGCCTTGAGGGCCTCCAGGGAATCGTCGAAGGGCCTCTTCTCGCGGCCTATTATCTGGTAGGGCTCATGGCCCTTCCCGGCTATGAGCAGGACGTCCCCGGGCGAGAGCAGCCTCGCGCCCAGCATTATCGCCTCGGCCCTGTCTGGCTCCTTCAGGTAGAGCCCCTTGGGGCCCTTCCCCGCGAGCCCCGCCTCGGTCCCGGGTTTCAGCCCTTTGGATAGGAGCCCTTGCTCGGCGTCGGCCATTATGGAAAGAGGGTCCTCCGTCCTCGGGTTGTCGGAGGTGAGTATGGGGATGTCGGCGATGGCGGCCGCCATGCCCATGGCCGGGCGCTTCCCCTTGTCCCTGTCCCCCCCGCAGCCGAATATGGCTATGAGCCTCCCCTTGTCGCCAAGGAGCCTCCCCGCCGCGTCTATCACCGCCTCCAAGGCCCCGGGCGAGTGGGCGTAGTCCACAAGGGCTATGTGGTCCGGATCGGACCCCACCCTCGAAAGCCTGCCGGGCGCCCCCTTGGCCCCCCCCAGGGCATGGGCGACCAGCTCGGGGTCGTCCGCGACAAGGCACGCGAAGGCGAAGGCGGCCAGAAGGTTCATGGCGTTGAACGCCCCCAAGAGACTTGAGCTTATGCGGTGGGTCTTCCCCTTGCGGGTAATCTCAAGCTCAAGGCCGGCGCGCCCTTCGGAGAGCAGCCTCCCCCTGACCTCGCCCCTTTGGAACCCGTAACCCACCGCCCGGTTGCCCAAGGCGGCGAGCACCCTGGCCCCGTGCGGGCAGTCGGCGTTGGAGGCGACCCTGGGCCCGGGCTCCTTCCTCTCCCGCTCGCGCAGGTGCGCCGTGAAGAGCGAGAGCTTGGCCTGGAAGTAATCCTCCAGGCCCTGGTGGAAGTCCAGGTGGTCCCTTGAGAGGTTGGTGAACAGGGCCCTGTCGAATCTGAGCCTTCCCAGCCTGTTGAGCCTGAGGGCATGGGAGGATACCTCCATAACCACCGCGTCGGCCCCGTCCCTTTGCATCCTGTCGAGGGCCCTGAACAGAAGCGGCCCCTCCGGCGTCGTGTTGGGGGCGTCCGCGACGCCCCCTGGCCAGTGGTAGTCCACCGTCCCCATCACCCCAGGCGAGCGCCCCAGGGCGGAAAGCGCCTCCTCCATGAGGTAGGCGGTGGTCGACTTCCCGTTGGTGCCGGTGATGGCGAAGGTCTCAAGCCTTTTCTCGGGCTCGCCGTAGACAAGCCTCGCGGCCTCGGCCGCGAGGAACCTCCCGTCCTGCCCGTCCTTTCTCAGGATCCTCACGTAGTCCCCGGGTATGTCCGGCTCCTGGAACATCGCGGCGGGAGAGCCCTGCCCCACCGCGTCGAGCACGAAGTCCCTGCCGTCGGCGTTGGTCCCCGGGAGGGCCGCGAACAGCATGCCGGGCCCCGCCTCCCTGGAGTCCTCGGTGACCCCGCCCAGGATGGGGTCCGGGAAACCCTCCGGGGCCATGGCCGTGAGGCCCAGGCGCCCGGCGAGCGCCAGGGCGGCAAAGCCGCCCTGGCCCCCGTCCGGGGCCAAGGCGGCCTTGTTTTCCTTGGTGGATCCCCCGCTCATCGGGCACCCGCCGCTTGGCCGGGGGGCGCCCCGCCCCCCTGCGGTCCCTTGGAAGGCAGGGAGGGCGCCGCATCTTGGGCGGCCGCGACGGGACTCCCGGGATCCCCGCGGTTTTCCGGGCCCGGGCCCCCGGGGAGGGGGAATCCCATGTAGCGGGCCTCCAGCGGCTGGTACTCCCTGGGCTGGGCGCGGCTCCTGAACTCCACCCGGGCGACGTCCCCCGGGCCCACCCTGGCCCCTGGCTTGGGCTCCTGGGAGAACGCCACCCCGGAGCCCAGGTACTCGCCCATCATCTTGTGCTGGCTGAGGGCCGCCATGGCCTCCCGCACGGTAAGGCCGGAAAGGTCGGGCATCACGAAGGGGTTCTGGGCCACCGGGGCCGAGCTCTTGGGTTCGAAGCCCGCCCCCAGGGATGCCGAGGCCGGGACAATCGCGGCCCCCGCCCTGGGGAGCCCCGGGCCGAGCCTCGGGATGGGGCCTTTGGAGCCCTTGTCGTTCTTGGGTATGACCACCCGCACGAAGTTGAGGTTCCCGTAGTCGGGAAGCACCCCGGGCGCCCCATGGCTGGCCTTCTCCGGGGTGGGCCACTTGGGGAGCACCACCTTGTCGGTGGGGGGCACGTCAAGGAGGGGGAGGGCCTGGGACATTATCTCCTTGAAGACCGGGGCCGCGACCACGCCGCCGTAGTAGCTGGGCCAGGGCTGGTCGAGCACCACCAGGAGGCAGAGCTCGGGCTTCTCGTAGGGGGCGACCCCTATGAAGCTCGCCACATAGCTGTCGTGGGAATAGGTCCCGCTGGACACCGAGTAGACCTGGCTGGTGCCGGTCTTCCCGGCTATCGGGTACTCGGGTATGTCGGCCCTGGTGCCCGTCCCGCCCTTCATGACGGCCATGCGCATCATGCTCAGCACCTGGCCCGCCGTGAGCGGCGACACCACCTGGCGCACGAAGTCGCGCTCCCTCTGCTCTATGATGTTGCCCTCGGAGTCTATGACGTGGCTAACCAGCATCGGGCGCATGAGCACGCCCTCGTTGGCCAACGCCGACACGGCCATGACCAGCTGCAGGGCGGTCACCGAGATGCCCTGGCCGAAGGAGATGTTCGCCGTGTCCACCACGTGGAAGTCCTTGGCGGCCCTCAGGAGCCCCGCCGACTCCCCGGAGGGGTAGGCGAGCCCGCTCTTTTCCCCGAAGCTGAAACGGGTTAGGTAGTTGTGGAGCTTCCTGGGGCCCAGCCTCTCGCCTATCTTGGAGGCCCCGATGTTGGAGGACTTCTGGACTATCTGGGATACCGTCAGATCCCCGTAGGCGGCCGTGTCCCGGATGATGGTCTCGCCGTTTATCTTGTAGAAGCCGTTCTCGCAGAAGAAGACGGAGTCCGGGGCTATTATCTTCTCCTCCAGGGCCGCCGCGACCGTTATGACCTTGAAGGTGCTGCCCGGCTCGAAGGGGTCCGTGAGTATCATGTTCCTCCTCGCGGAGGCTTCCGCGAGGCCGTAGTTGTTGGGGTCGAAGGTGGGGTAGACGGCGGAGGCCACTATCTCGCCGGTCGCGGGCCTCACGGCTATGACCATGCCGGACTTGGCGTTGGTATCCACCACCGCCTTGGCTATGGCCCTTTCGGCTATGAACTGTATCCTCTTGTCGAGGGTGAGGATGACCGACGCCCCCCTGAGGCCGTCTATGGGCTGGCTGGCGTTCCCCATTATGACCCGGCCCCGCTTGTCCCTCGTGACCTTGACCCGCCTCGGCTTCGCGCTGAGGCTGGAGTTGAGGGCCAGCTCCAGGCCTTCCAGGCCCATGCCGTCGACGCCCACGAAGCCCAAAAGATGCGCGGCCAGGGGCCCGTTGGGATAGACCCTGAGGTATCCCTGTTCAAGGACCACCCCGTCGAGCCCCATGGAACGCACCTTCGAACTCTCCTCTTCGGTCAGGTAGCGCTTGACCACCTTGTAGCCGTTGGCGTACTCGAGCCTTCTCGCGAGCGTCTCGTAGTCCATGTCCAGGGCCTCGGAGAGCTGGTAGAAGACCTCGCCGCCATCCTTGAGGGACATGCCGTGTACCGAGAGGGTGTCCGAGACCACCGAGGTCGCGAGCTTTTCCAGGTGGCAGTCGTAGATGTCCCCCCTCAGCGAGGGTATGGTGAGCACGGTCTCGGTCTTCTCCCTCTGGAGGGCCCGCAGCTCGTCCCGGCGGACTATCTGCAGGTCCACCGCCCGGGCGATCCCCAGGGCGAAGAGGAGCGCGAAGAAGAGGCAAAGGAGCCCCACCCTTGTCCTCTGTGTCCCGCTAAGCTCGGCCATGGAAGCCACCCTCCCTTACCTTTGCCACGCAATCCCTCACTCCAGCACAACTATCTGCCCGGTCTTGGGCATGACCAGCCCCAACGACTCCTTGGCTATGATCTCCAGATCCTCCAGGGCCACCATCCGCTCCAGGGTCGCCTTGAGGTGGCCGTTCCTCTCCTTCAGGTCCTGCTGCTCCTTCGTGAGCCTCGACACCTCGGCCCCCAGCTCGTTTCTCGCCTGGGCGAGGTAGTTGAGCGCGAAGAGCCCGAGGACCAGTATCACGATGCAGCCGGTGATAATCACGAAGTGGGTAAGCGGCAGGAAGCCCAAGGCGTCCTTGGGCTTGGGCCTCAGGGCCTGGCGTTCCGGCGCCCTCATCTCCTGGAGCTCCCTGAGCCTCGCCTCCCGGAGCCTCGCCTTCTCGGCAATCCTCGCCTCTTTCGGATCCCTCCTCTTCCTGAAGCGGGACTCCCCCGCCTCCAGCCTCTCCTTTGCCCTGGGGGCGCGGCGTGCCGCGCCCTCCGCCCGGCTTTTGACGAAGCCCATGGGATCCCCCTTCCTAAAAGATCCGCCCGGCCCTTTAGCCCTTCCGGAACCGTCCCGTTCTTTGGTTTTTTAATTAAATAAAAAATCCATTAAAAGCGATAAAATATTTCAAAAAACCATAAAATATATTAAAATGCCCTAAGATGACTTAGCATCGCGGGCTAACGGGCTTCCCAAGCCTTATTGGGGCCAATTGGGGCTTATTTGGCCTTATGGGCCCTCCCGGGGCCCTTGCCAAGGATTGCGGCACACATTATATATATGGGGCCTGCCAGGATGGTGCCTCGCGTTCCCGGATAACGCCGGGTTGACTCCGGGCTGGCTCCGGGGAAGGCCTTCCTCCCCGCATTCAGCATTCACCTACCGGGAGGGCTATCCCGCCCCTCAGCCTTGCCGACCGGGATCTGGGGTTGCGGCCCAGCTCCTCCTGGGATGGCGTGACGCTCTTCTTCCAGATGGCCTTGAACCCGCCCTCCGTGCCTTTGAAGAGCTCCTTTACCAACCTGTCCTCTTCGGACTGGAAGCTTATCACCAGAAGCCTCCCGCCCTCCCTGAGGCAGCCCCTGGCGTCCGAAAGGAGCCCCGCGAGGCTCCTGGTCTCGTGGTTAACGGCCATCCTGAGGGCCATGAAGAGCCTTGTGGCCGGGTGGAGCCTGTGCCTGCCCCGGCCGGAGCCGACCCTGAGGGCCAGGGCGGCCAGCTCGTCGGTGGTCTCGAAGGGCTTGTCGCCCCTTCTCTCCACTATCAGCCTCGCGAGCCTCCTCGCGTGGAAGTCGCCGCCGTACTCGTAGATGATCTTGGCGAGCGTCACCTGGTCGAGGCCGTTCACCATGTCCGCGGCCGTGACCGAGGAGTCGGGGTCGATGCGCATGTCCAGGGGGCCGCTTCTTTTAAAGGAGAAGCCCCTCCCGGCCGTCAGGAACTGCCTGGAGCTGAGCCCCAGGTCGGCCACCAGCCCGTCCGCGGGGCCCAGGGACAGTTTCTGGAGGATCTTTTTGAGATCCCTGAAGTTGGCCCGCTGGAGCATGAGCCGGGGGTCCCCCCTGCCCCATTCCGCGGCCCACTCCAGGGGCTCGGGATCGAGGTCCAGGGCCAAAAGGCGGCCGTCAGGGCCCAGCCTTTCCAAAATCCCCCGGCTGATGCCGCCGCCACCCAGGGTCGCGTCCACGTAGAGGCCGTCGGGCCTCACCTCCAGGGCGGAAAGGGTCTCCTCCCTGAGCACGGGCTGGTGCCCGAAGAGATCCTCCCAGGGCCTGGGGCCGTTTTCGGGACCGGCCTCGGCCCCGGCCTTGGCCTCCCCCTTGGCTTCGGCTTTGGCTTCCTCAAGGGACAGCAAGGCCGGGTCGCCCGTTTCCTCTTTGAGCTTGATCATGTTCATTTGGCTTTGTGGTTTTTTTCCAGTGCGTTCCTAAGGCATCCCGGCCCGGGGGCTACCACTGCGGGTAGCGGGGCCTTCCCTCGCCCTCGCCTGCGGAGAGCATCCCCGCCATGAGGGCCTCCTGCCGCTTGGTGGCCTCCGCCAGGTACTCAATGTACTTGGGCCCGTCCCAGACCTCTATCTTGTCGTAGGCCCCTAGGATGGCAACCGTCTTCCCGAGCCCTACCCTGTCCCTTAGGTTCTGGGGTATGAGGATCCTCCCGGCCTTGTCTATCTTGCAGCTTTCCTGGGCCGCGAAGAGGAGCCGCTGGGTCTCCATGAACTCGGCGGTGGAGCGGAAGTTGCTGGGATCGGTCCATATGCGGACTATGTCCTTCCACTTCTCCACGCAGTACAAGGTAAGGCACTGGGTTCCGGGCACATGCACAACATATATGGTGTCCTTCTCCTCGGACTCTGATATGTTGTCCTGAAGGCTTTTGGGCAGCATGAGCCTGCCCTTCTCGTCGGTGGTGTGGTGGTACTCACCGCTGAATATGTTCGCCTTGCCCAGTAGCATCCCGTCCGCCCGTGACCCGTTTCCCCGGTTTGTCGGCCCCGGCGCAAGGCTATGCGCGCACCCTTATAGGGTTTGGGGGGCCAATATTCATCACCTAGCGTGTGATGAGCGATATGGGCACAAGTGTAACCCACTTTTTTCCCCATGGCAAGCGTTTTTTTGGAGATTTTAAAAAATTATGGGAGCTTTCCCCACTCTAACATGACAAAGGCAAGGGACATACATCCGCGCATCTTTGGATAGAACGAACACCAGATATGCCATCAGGCCTAAAGGGGGCGGGATTCGTCAAGCTATGCTTTAAAACTTTTCCAAAAATCATACAAAATCAAATGGTTATGGACATTTTCTAAAGGGAATGCTTAGCTGTCACTCCAAGATTCCATAATCGCCTTTGCAAAAAAAAACGAAAGTGAAAGAAAAAAAACATAATCCGCCCACCCCCAAGTTGCGGGCAAAAGTTGTGGGCATTGCGCGACTGTCAATGCCTGCTTCCGCGCAAAAGCATATCCCTCCCGCGCATATGGGGTACATTCCTGGGGAAACCACAATAAATGGTAAAAGGATATGCGATATCCCTTTGCGTGACGCAGGGAGCGGCAGCTTTCATGGACGCAAGGCATCATTAAGTGGACGAAAGGCATCATTAAATGGACGCTAGGCATCATTTAGATGTCAGCAAGGCGTCATTAAATGTCAGCAAGGAAGGCTTTGGTGGAGGGAATCGCTTGTGGTGGGATGTCGGTCGCGTGGTAGGATGTCGGTCGCGTATGGCGGGATCCCGAACGCTTGGTGGGATGTCGGACGCGTATGGCGGGATCCCGGACGCTTGGCGGGATGTCGGTCGCTTGTGGCGGGATCTCGGTCGATGCGGTAAACATAAGGGCAGCGAGTATCCCAGCAAAGGCAAAAGCCCTAATGGATGTGCCCCCGCATTGGCATCACCCTCGCCTCACCCTCGCCTCATCCTCGCCTCATCCTCGCCTCGCCCCCACTTCACAACCACTTCACCCCACCTCACCCCCACTTCACCTTTGAACGTATGGTTGCATCCGCCGGAAAGCGGCTTTTCGAAAAACCCATCGCCCTACCCGTGCTTTGTTGAAAAAATACGGACATTGGCAATGCCTTTTTTTAAGAGCTAGCTCAAGCCCATGGCAAGATGTTCAAAATGCGGCTGATTAGTGGGGTTGGGACTTGCGACATTTGCGGGATGTGCGCAAAAAATTCCGGGGAGCGTCAAAAAGCTTTTGCTTTTCCGGGGCACGCCGACCATATGATTTACTGGAAGGATAATTTGGGGTTTATGGCGGGAATAAAAGGTGGGGTTAGGCGTATACAGTAGGATTCGCACTTATGAGGGTGAGCAAAGCAGCAAATTGCACTCAGCCATATCCATAATAAAATGCCCTTTTCTCTTAATCGTAATGATAAGCACGCCACTTTAATTTGTCAAGTGGTATTTTTTACTTTTTTCCCATATTCTAAAAAATCATGCGGTAAACGTGCCATGACCAACATCGTGTCAGGTCTTTTCAACATGCAAAAGCCCGCAATTTAGGCCTTCACTTCAGTTATCATTTCCGCCCTCTTTTCCATTCTCCTTTCCATTATCATTTCCATTATCCTTTCCATTCAGGGTCCAAGCTCATTTCCGTGTGTTCATGGGCATGATACTTTGGGACTTTGCGGATATCAAAGGCATAAGCTATTTCATGATTTTTCCTTGCGGATAATTTCCCCTATGTCCCAATAAGTTATAAAATTATGGCAAATGTATCTTTTTTGGGACAAGGCTACATTCCATTTTTCACAGTGCTTACGGCTTGTTAAAAATCCCCCATGCCACAGCCAAGGCTTTGTGATTAAGGGATGCTGGGCCTGCGCCGGTATTTCCGTGAACCATGAAGGCAAATGCGCCAAAATTTCCATAAAAATCCCCCGCAACACCATTCGCATTTGTAAGTACCCTTTCATTGTTCCGACAATTTACTAACAATCACGCAATAGAACCCAAATTGCCATAATATCACATATTTTAACCGCTTTTTATTCGGGTGTGCGTGACATATTGCCCCACATAAGGCAGGCATGCATTGAGAAAAGGCCCATAAGCCAGGCACCAAGCCCAATATTTTCGGGCTTGCTTGTGAGGTCCCTTCAAGTATGCTAGATTTGAAAAGGCTGATAATTCGCAAAATTTGGGGGAACCCGGGGCTAGCCCGATGGTTTGGGGCCGGGGTCCCACGGACATCCACCTTCAACCCAACCGACGCGGGAAACCGAGAGGAGTAAGGCCATGTCGTTGTTGAAATCGTTTTTCAAGAACAGGGAGGGCAGGTCGATACTGGGCTTCATGACCAGCTTCGGCTACATTGTCGTTGCGATACTTGTCTTCTTCATCTTCAAGCCCCACATCCTCTGGGCCATCTTCTGGCCCATCTGGCTCATATACCTGCTCTTCAACCTCATCTTCGGCTGAGCTGGCGCACGCCCTGAGGGAAAAAGCCAACCTTGCCCCCGCGGGCCGCGTGCCCCGGGGGCATTGTTTTATCCTTAGGTCAGGAAGGCGTTAGGCGCATGCCATGGGCCCCCACAAGCGTCCCAAGGCTAGCCTGCCTAGCCGAGGGAGCCGTCCCTCCCCTCGGCATGCGGGATGCCCACGGGGGCCGCCGCCTGGGCCGGGAAGGGCGGCCCCTCCGTCGGGCGGCTGCGGGCAACGCTCATCAAGAGCTTTATGCGGTTTAGCTGGTTGACCTCGCTCGCGCCCGGGTCGTAGTCCACGGCGGCAAGGTTCGCCCCCGGGAAGCGGCGCTTGAGCTCCTTTACCACGCCCTTCCCGGTTATGTGGTTGGGCAGGCAGCCGAAGGGCTGCAGGCACAGTATGTTGTTGATGCCCTTCTGGAGCATAAGGCACATGTCGGCGGTGAGGTACCAGCCCTCCCCGCTCTGGTTGCCCAAGGACAGCATGCCCTCGCCGGCCTCTTTCAGCTCGGAGAAGCGGTTGAGGTGCCCGAAACGAGGGTGCCTCGCGAGAGCCTCCCTCATGGGCCCCCTGAAATCCTCCACCATGCGGATGAACCAGAGCCCCAGCCACTTCTTGAGCCTGGTGCCGTTCATGGCCTCGGCCCGGAAGACATTGTCGTAGAAGCAGTAGAGGAAGAAGTCCGTGAGCTCGGGCAGCACCGCCTCGCCGCCCTCCTCCTCCAGTATCGCGACCGCCTGGTTGTTGGCCTCCGGGTGGAAGTTTATGAGGATCTCGCCCACCACCCCCACCTTGGGCTTGTCAGCCGGGTAAAGCCCCATGGACGCGAAGTCGTCCGCCATGCTCAGGATGTGCGGCCTGAACAGGGACTTGTCCCCGTCCCGGACGGCGGGGCTTACCAGCCCCGCCCATTTGTCGAGCATGGCGAGGGAGTCGCCCTTGACCCGCTCGTAGGGCCTGGTGGCATGGACCAGCCTCTGGAGCATGTCCCCGTACAGGAGCCCCTGGGCGAAGCGGCCGTAGGCCCCGCGGTCGAGCTTGAGCCCTCCCCCGCCCACGGAGGAGGACAACGCGAGCGGCCACACCGGCACCTCGCCAAGGCCGGAGTCCAGGAGGGCCTTCCGCAACAGCCCGACGTAGTTGGAGGCCCTGCAGCCCCCGCCCGTCTGGGTCATGAGGACGGCGGTCTTTCCGGGCACGTAGCCCCCGGTCTTTAGCTCGTGGATTATCTGCCCGATCGAGACCAGGGCCGGGTAGCAGGCGTCGTTGTTCACGTAGCGCAGGCCCTCCTCCACGGCGGCCCTGGGGAGGCGCTCCAGTATGCGCACGCTTATGCCCAGGGGCTCAAGGGCCGGGTTGACGAAACGCCAGTGGATGGGGGACATCTGCGGGCAGAGCACCGTGCGGCTCGCCTTCTCGGATGCCTGGGTCACCTTGGGCCTGAAGGCGTATACCCTGTCGCTGGAGTTCTTGGTCCTCAGGCGCCTGCGGTCGCGCATGGCGGCGATAAGCGACCTTACCCGGATCCTCGCCGCGCCCAGGTTCGCCCCCTCGTCGATTTTGAGGACCGTGTAGACCTTGCCAGCGGATTTCACTATCTCGGCCACCTGGTCGGTCGTGACCGCGTCGAGCCCGCAGCCGAAGGAGGTCAGCTGCACAAGCTCAAGGTCCTCCCGGGCGGCCGCCACCGCGGCCGCCCGGTACAGCCTCGCGTGCGGGATCCACTGATCCCTGACCCTAAGCGCGAGCCCCTGGGGCGCGAGGTGGTCTATGGAGTCGGCGGACAGGACCCCCAGCCCGTTGGCCGTGACTATGTCCGGGATGCCGTGGTGGATCCCCGGATCAAGGTGGTAGGGGTGCCCTGCCAGGACCACGGCCCTCTTCCCGGTGCGGGAGAGGTAGCCAAGCGCCCTCTCCCCGGCCTTGCGCACGTCCGCCCTGTAGCCCTCGTAGGACGCGAAGGCCTCCCGCAGGGCCCTCGAAATCTCGGACAGGCCAAGGCGCAGGAAGGATAGCTCCGCCCCCAGCCTCCTCGCGAGCTTCCCGGGCCGCAGGGTGAGGTCCAGGAAGGGGGCGACCAGCCTGACGCCCGAGTCCCCTATGGCGTCCAGGTTCAGCCGGATGAGTTCGGGGTAGGTGCCCACCAGGGGGCAGTTGTAGCGGTCGGCCGTCCTGTAGGGGGCCGGAAGCTCCAGCGGGGTGCAGGGGAAGAACACGAAGTCGGGCCGTTCCTTGAGAAGGGCCAGCACGTGCCCGTGCACCATCTTGGCCGGGAAGCAGACCGTCTGGGAGGGGATGGTGTCAAGGGCCGAGTTGTAGAGGTCCTTGGAGGATGGCGGGGACAGTTCCACCCTGACGCCCAAGGAGTGGAAGAAGGTGAACCAGAATGGGTAGGTCTCGTAGAGGCCGAGGGCCCTGGGTATGCCCACCCTGGCCCTGGCGTCCTTGACCGCAAGCGGCCTGTGGAACTCCAGGAGCCTGCGGTAGTTCCAGTCGAAGAGGTTGGGGAGCCCCTCCGCGTCCTCGGATCTCTCCTCGGCAAGGGAGCCTATGACCGGGAGCCTGGATAGCCTCCCGGAGATGTCCCCCAGCCTCGCCTTCTTCGCGATATGATCCAGGTAGTCGGCGGCCGGGCTCTTGGAGGCGGCGCCCCGCTCGCAGCGGTTCCCGGACACGAAGCTCCTGCCGTCCGAGAAGCGGTTGATGGTAAGCAGGCAGTGGTTCTCGCACTTGCGGCAGCGGGCGTTGGAGGTCTTGACCCCGAAGGCCTTGAGCCCCTCCGGGCTCATGAGCTTGGACGGCCCCTCCCTTTCCCCGGCATCCTCCCTTGCGAGCAACGCCATGCCGAAGGCCCCCATGAGCCCGGCTATGTCGGGCCTCACCACCTCCCTGCCTATCAGCAGCTCGAAGGACCTTAGGACCGCGTCGTTGAAGAAGGTGCCGCCCTGGACCACTATCCTCTCGCCCAGCTCCTCCGGGCGGTTGATCCTTATCACCTTGTAGAGGGCGTTCCTCACGACCGAATACGAGAGCCCCGCCGATATGTCCCCGATGGGCGCGCCCTCCTTCTGGGCCTGCTTGACCTTGGAGTTCATGAAGACCGTGCAGCGGCTGCCGAGGTCCGCCGGGCTCACCGCCAAGAGGGCCGCCTCGGCGAAGCCCTTGGCGTCGAGGCCCATGGAGGAGGCGAAGGTCTCCAGAAAGGAGCCGCACCCGGAGGAGCAGGCCTCGTTCAGCATGAGCCTTTCGATTATGCCGTTCCTGACGGAGAGGCATTTGATGTCCTGGCCGCCTATGTCCACTATGAAGGAGACATCGGGCACGAAGTTCGCGGCCGCCTTGTAGTGGGCAACCGTCTCCACTTCCCCCAGGTCGAACCCCAGGGCCGCCTGTATGAGGGCCTCGCCGTAGCCGGTGACGCCCGCCCTCGTTACCCTGGCCCCTTCCGGGGCGGCCCCGTAGAAGGCCCTCAGGGCCTCCATGGCGGAGCTCAGGGGGTTCCCCCTGTTGTGGGCGTAATGGGAGAACAAAAGCGAGCCCCCTAGGTCCAAGGCCACCAGCTTGGTGGTGGTGGAGCCGGCGTCAAGGCCCAGGAACATGGCCCCGTCCCCGGGCCAGTCAGCCCTTGGGAGCCTTGCCAGCGCGTGCCTTTCCTGGAAGGCCCTAAGCTCGGGCTCCCCACCGAAGAGGGCCGGGAGGGGCGCTATCTCCGGGGCAAGGGCCCGGCCCATGAGGGCCCGGGCCCTTGCTTCCAGGGAGGCCAGCCCCACGGGCTCCCCGGCCCTTGACTCCAGGGCCGCCCCCAGGGCCACGAACAGCTGGGCCTCGGGCGGGCACAGGGCCTCGTGGGGGAGGAGCTTCAAAGTCTCCACGAAACGCCGCCTCAGCTCAGGGAGGAAGAACAAGGGCCCGCCGAAGAAGGCCACCTGGCCCTGGATCCTCCTGCCGCAGGCCAGCCCGCCAATGGTCTGGTCCACCACCGCCTGCAATATGGAGGCGGCTATGTCCTCCCTCGCGGCGCCCTCGTTAAGAAGCGGCAGGATGTCGGCCTTCGCGAAGACCCCGCAACGGGCCGCGATGGGGTATATGGTCTTGTGGGAGGCGGCCAGCTCGTTAAGCCCCTGCGGGTCGGTCTCCAAAAACGTGGACATCTGGTCTATGAAGGCCCCTGTGCCGCCCGCGCAGGTCTCGTTCATGCGCTGGTCAATGCCCGCGTCGAAGAAGGTGAGCTTGGCATCCTCGCCCCCCAGCTCGACCGCGACGTTGGTCCGCGGGTAGAAGTGCCGCACGGCGGTGGTGCCGGCCACCACCTCCTGGACGAAGGTAACGCCCAGGAGCTTGGCTGCGCCTATGCCACCAGACCCAGCGACCGCAATGGTGCAGGAGCGGCCCGGGAACTCCCCCGCGCAGGCGAGGATGGTCTTGACCATGGTCCTGCGCACGTCGGAGAAGTGGCGCTCGTAGGTATGGAAGCGAAGCTTCAGACCCTCGTCCAGGACCGCTATCTTCACGGTGGTGGAGCCGATGTCAAGCCCTATGTGGAGCGGCCCTTCCTTGCCCATGCGTCAGTCCAACCCTCCCGCGGGGCCCAAGGCCCCGGAAATTCGCAAAAAACCACCTTGGCCAAAAAAAACGGGCCCCAAGTAAGGGGGAATCCTGCTGCCAAGGTCCCATCATGTTGGCACATTTTGGCCTTTTTTTCCAGTGGCTGGCTCCTCTCGCGGGCTTGGCTTTGGAAAGGGCCCGAGGGTGCGGGGGCATCCCTTAGGGCTCGGCCGCCCAAGGGAAGGCCGCAAGTGAAACCCCCATCGGAGGGACCGAGCCTAGGCGAAGGCGTTGGGGGAAGGTTTTTTTTCAAAAATATGGCCCTTTAAATTATGTCAAAATATTGACTAACCCCAGAAACCCGCGCTTATGTATATGGAATCCAAGAGGCGCCTTGAAAGATTCCTTGATGCGCCTGAAGCCAAAAAAACCACCCAAAGTGCCAAAGCCTATCCTGGATCAGCGAAAACGGAGGCCTTTAATGACGAATCGCCAGATTTTTTTGGGAAATTGTGAAATCTTTGTAAGGTATTGTTAGTGCCATTCATGGAAAGTCATGGCAAGTCGACATTTTGGGGAAAAGGCAAAAAAATTACCCTATCCGCCTAGGAAACAAGCCTTCAGGTATTAACGGTAAAAAATATTTTAAACGATTAATGAAAAATGGCATCCTAAATTTTGAAATATTTGGCATAATATTAAAAAAAAATAAGCAGCTAACAGCTCAATTTTTAGATTTTTGCCATAAAATAATGCAGGTTGCTCTCATTTCCGAACATTCCGGTTTTCCCGCCCCATACAATGGATTGGCACGGGACTGCTCCATCGGGATCGCCCTTGAGTTCTCCTAAGGGGGCATACGCCCAATTTTTGGTTTCGATTGGGCTATCCATCCAAGCTTTTAGGTCATGGCACTTTGGGATCCCTCTCTGGAGCTTAACCGCAAAGCCAGCCCCTTTGGCCGCGGCATAGGCAAATAACGATAAGGACGGGCACGTCGATCATGCAAGCCTGACCGAGCCGGCCAGTCCATCTTAGGGGGGAGATAAGGAGTGTTGGGCTAGAGCCGGATCATAAGCCTGCAACTTGGCAGAGGGCATGCAGCTGAGGGCTCGCACCCGCAATGGGCACGGCTTGCCTCGCATGTCCCGGCAAGGGGCGCTTGGATGGGAACCCGCAGATGCCAGCTAAAACGCTGGACGCCCGCGGGGCGACTTTGGGAAGGGGATGGATGAAGGTACCGCGCCGAGGCAAGCTAAGCGCTCGGGCACGGTAAATGCGGGTTGAGGGGGGCAACTTTCCTTCGCAAGCCATAAAAGGCGCGCCTTGCGGGGCAAATCAGCCCCGCAATCCTACTAGCACTTAGGGAAGGTGGGGAACTATCCCTTCAGAAGGCCCTTTGCCAGTTCCAGGATGAACTCCTCCGACACTCCTAGGAGATCCATTATGTCTTTGTCAGAAAAGCCCTTTTCCAATAAGTTGAGCGCAATTTGAGTCAAAGTTTCCTTTTTGCCTTCGGCTTTGCCTTCGGCTTTGCCTTCGGCTTTGCCTTCGGCTTTGCCTTCGGCTCTCCATAATTCAACGTAATCAATCATTTTCGTGCTCCGTATGACGTATTCCAGCTCTTCGTCAGTCATCCTGGGCAATTCGAGCCAAGCGATACTGCACATGAACTTGTATACATCTATTTCACTGTATATGCGTGAATCAGTACCTAATTCGATCTGTTGCTTTAGTAATTCCAAATCTACCTTCTTCCGCTCTCTTTGAAGTCTCAGCAACTTTACTGTGTCAAACACCTCTACTGCGTTCTTTTTATCCTCCCCTGACTCCAGCTGCGCTTCATAACCCAATGACCTCAGTCGATCGAACAAGTCTACTATGACTGTTTCCAACAGGTACAGTTTTACCGAAGGAACAAAATAACCAAGCCAAGCAATCGCGGAACGGGTTTGGGGGTTGGTTGAATTTCCAAATGTGAATATGTTACTGATATTGACATGATCACTAAGGTTTTTGCATTTATCGCAGAAGACTGATTGATAGTAGCCAATATATTTAAAAAAATCAAATACCCTGAATTCCTCTTCGAACTCGACTATAATTGCGTTAAAGGCATCTTGCATATACCAGGACGGGGCTTCCGTGCCTTCCTTGAGTCCAACATGATAAAGGCAATCCATCTGGTATTTTTTACCTGATGGCA
>JAITKK010000088.1 GCA_031278475.1 Deltaproteobacteria bacterium | reverse complement strand
GGTTCCCGCCGGGGTGCGGGCGGCGGCACGTCCGGAGCCGGTGAGGCCAGGTTCCCGATGGAAATACTGACAGACCTGATCCGCCGGGGCGGCTGGGTCATGTACCCAATACTCTTCTGCAGCCTCGTGGCCTTGGCCATCATCTTAGAGCGCGCCTGGGCCCTGAGACGGGGCAGGGTCATACCCAGGAGCCTCGTGCTATCGGTAAATGATCTCCTGTCCCGCAGGCAGTACAACGAGGCGGCATTCCTCTGCCAGGACGGCCAGAACCCCGCCGCTAGGCTGATCCGCCAGGGGCTCAGGCTGATAGGCCGCAGGCGGGAGCTCTTCAAGGATGTCATGGAGGAGACCGGCAGGAGGGAGGCGGGCTACCTCTCTTCCCACCTTGGCCTCTTGGGCGTCATAGCCTCCATATCGCCGCTCTTGGGACTGCTCGGCACGGTGTCGGGCATGATAAACGCCTTCGGGGCTGTGGCCCAGGCTGGCATGGGCAACCCCGGGCTCCTGGCGGGCGGCATCGGGCAGGCCCTGCTGACCACCGCCGCAGGCCTCATCATAGCCATCCCGGCCATGCTCATCCATCGGCTCCTCCTTAGCAGGGTGGAGACGCTCACGACGGAGCTGGAGGATCTGGGGACGGACCTCTTGGAGGCCCTGGCGGCCGCCGAGAAGGATCCTGCCCCGCCCAAGGCCGCCGAGACGGGGCAGGCCCCGAGGGTGATAGCGAAACTATGAACTTCGGCAAGAGGAAGGGGGCGTCCGCCTCGGACGCCCCCGTGGTCAACATGACCCCGCTGGTGGACGTGGTCCTCCAGCTGGTCATTTTCTTCATGGTGACCGCCCAGTTCGCCGTGCTCCCTGGGCTCAAGCTGCTCCTGCCGGAGCTTTCCTCCGGCACCCTGGTGGAGACCTCGGAGCGCCTGGAGCTGAGCGTCACCTCCCAGAACGACATCTTCTTCGAGGGGCAGGCAACCAGCTTGGGGAGGCTGCCGGAGCTCTTGGACCAGACCGGGGCGGATGGGTCCCAGGTGGTGGTGCTTATTTCCGCCGACAGGGACAGCGACTACGGCACCGTGTTCCAGGTCATAGAGGCGCTCAGGCTCAAGAACTTCAACCGGGTGGTCATGGGGGCCACCCTGCCGGACAGGGGGGTCAACCCCCCCGGGAAAGGGGACTAGCTTATGGCATTCGGGCTGGCACGGGAGCAGAGTCCGGAGGAGGGGAAGGAATCCTTCATGGGCGGGCTCTACCACGGGCTCGACTCCTTCCTCGCCAGGAAATTTTTCTGGCTTGGCCTTTTTTTTGTTTTAATCCTTTCCTTTATCGGCTATATTTTCCTCTCCGAGGACGGCTTCGCCAGGAACAGCGGGCTCCGCGACATGAGGGCACGCCTAGAGGCGGAGAACGTGAGGCTCGAGGAGGAGAACCGCCAGCTACTGGCCCGCTTGGAACGGCTCAAGACAGACCTCTCCTTTTTGGAGAGCCAGGCCAGGAAGAAGCTTAGGTTCGTAAAGCCCGACGAGATAATCTACCGCCTGGCCGAGGAGCCGGATCTCTCGGACGACCTGGTGAGGAGGCAGCTGGACTAGCGCCCGACGGCCCCCACCACGATTCCCATTCCCAAAGAGGCCCAGATGTATTCGACCAGCGACTTCCGCAAGGGGCTAAAGGTAACCTTCAAGGGGGAGCCCTACATAATAGTCGACTTCCTGCACGTGAAGCCGGGCAAGGGCGGCGCCTTCGTCCGCACCAAGATCAAGAACCTTGTGACCGGGAGGGTCCTGGAGGAGACCTTCCGCTCCGGCGAGCGGCTGGAGAGGCCCGATCTCGAGGAGAAGGGCGTCCAGTACCTCTACTACGACCCCAAGGACGGCTACGTGTTCATGGACACGGCAACCTACGAGCACATCCACCTCAAGGAGGATCAGATAGGCGACAGCCGCAACTACCTCCAGGAGAACATGGATCTCTACCTGAACCTCTACCAAGGCAACCCAATAGGGCTGGATCTACCCACCACGGTGAACCTGGAGGTTACGAGGAGCGACCCAGGGGTAAGGGGCGACACGGCCAGCAGCGCGACCAAGCCTGCCACACTCTCGACAGGTCTTGTGGTGCAGGTGCCTCTCTTCATAAACGAGGGGGATCTCCTGAAGATAGACACCAGGACCGGCGAGTACATCGAGAGGGTCAAGGCCTAGCCGGGGGAGGCTTCCCCTGGGTGGCCCATGGATGCCCATGGATGCCAGCCCGTTCTGGGCCGCGAGGGCGATTAGCTCAGCTGGATAGAGCGGCAGCCTCCGGAGCTGCAGGCCGCGCGTTCGAATCGCGCATCGCCCACCATACTTTCCACCCCAAGGCCCGGTTGGGCCGGGATCTGGGACCCATGACCTGCCAATCGCGGCCCGGGCCGGAGCGTATCCGGGCCCGGGCCCGTCCGCTTCGGGGGCAGGAAACCCACCCGCCTTTGCCAGGTTGCCCCAAGCGGCGTGGCTTGGGGCCCAAGGCGCGGCCTATGCACGCTCGCAGTGGCGCATGCAAGCCCGATTTGCCAAAAGCTTGCCAGTAAAGCCTCATCCCTGCCCTTCAATGAATCCTCTTGCATAGCGTTTGTCGCGTAAAAGTTTTGTTGGCTAATTTCCAGGGATTTGCCAAGGAATTCTTCCAAGGCCTGGCTGTTTGGCAACCCCCCGAAAGCAAGGTATCATTATATGCCTTATGGCCCACAAAGCCGCAGGCAGCCATATCCACGGGCTGCTAATTAGGCATCGGAAAAAAGATAAAACAATGTAATAGCCAATAGGCGCGGCTTGTAGCGAACGCACCGGCTCCTGCCCCAAAAGGCGGCGCAAAAAGTTTGCGGATGATAGCCTGCCTCCCGGTTTTTTATTTGCCGGCTTGGCTATGCGTTCTGCGGAGGCATGCCACTTGCCAAATACCCGCGTAATGGTTGCAGGGGCGCTCGTTAACGCTAAGAGGACGGATCCCTCCCGGGCCCCTGGCATTAAGGCAGGGCGCGCCCCCCAGGCCCTTGTTTTGGACCATTTCCCCGGGTCCCTGGCAGGGCCAGGGGAGGGCTGCCAG
>JAITKK010000156.1 GCA_031278475.1 Deltaproteobacteria bacterium | reverse complement strand
AGGAGCCCCTGGAGGTTCGGGGGGAGCTTGTTCCAGACCCCCATGCTCACGAACATGGGGGAGGGCATGTAGAAGTGCCCGGTGAGGCTGAAGTTGGCCTGCACCTCGTAGAGCTTGCCGGTCACGAAGACGGAGGTGGGGTTCTCCTCAGCGTCGATGGAGCCGTCCTTGAGGTGGCGGTAAAGATCCATGTAGGACAAAGGCACCGGGTAGGCCCCCAGCTGCCTGAAGGTCTGGAGGTGGATCCTGGACTCCATGGTCCGCATGCGCAGGCCCTTCATGTCCCCGGGAAGGCGGACCGGCGCCTTGGACGTGGACACGTGCCTTAGGCCGTTCTCGTAGTAGGCGAGCCCCTTGAGCCCCACGTGGGTGGCATCGTCCAGGCGGGCCTGGCCGAAGGGCCCGTCCATCACGGCCCTGCCGGTGGGTGCGTCCTTGAACGTGTAGGGCAGGTCGAACACCAGGAAGTCGCTGGTGAAGCTGTAGAGCGGGGCAGTCCCTATGACTATGAGGTCCGCCTCGCCCATCTGGATGGCCTCTATGAGATCCCTCTCGTCGCCAAGGGTGTTGCGGTCCAGCATCCGGATCTCGAGCTCGCCCCCGCTTCTTTCCTTGAGCAGCTCGGCCATGCGCAGCAACCCGAGGTGGCTCGGGTGGGTGTCGTTCAGCACCTGCGCCGCCCTTAGGGTGGTCTTGGCGTGGGCCGAAGAGGCCGGCAAAGCCCCGATGAAGGCTATCGCGAATAAGGCCAGCAGGGCGGTATGGGCTTTAGCTCTTGTCATTGAATAATCTCTCCGAGCGGGGTCATCCTGGGATCGGCCCTGGACGGCCGGCAGGCCAAGGAGGGCCGTGGTCGCGTTGGCGGGCGCGCGGGAGGGCCAGGCGCCCTGGGCGGGAAACGTTCCCGAGGGAAGGGCCCTTGGGCAGGCAAGGGCGCCGCCCGCGCCCCAGGCATCCCGCCTCTGGGTCAGTCCACGAAGAGCACGCCCTTGTGGCCGCATTTGCCGCAGGTGAGCAGGTATTTTCCCGCGAGGCGGCCCTTCTTCCCCGGCAGGCGGGCGATGAGCCTCCCTGCGAGGCCGGGCTTGCCCGGAAGGCCGGGGGAGGCCGGGACGAGCGCGGTCTCGGTGGACCCGCACTTCGGGCAGGGGATTACGGGCTTCGGCAAGCTAGGCCCCTTCCCGCTCATCCCCGGCGGGGCCCTGGGCCCCGCCGGGGGGCGCCGGGTTCTGGGCCCCCTCGCTTCCCTGGGCCTCCCTCGCGGCCGCCTTGGGGGCGGAAGCCTTCCCGTCCTTGGCCCTGTCGGCCGCCAGGAAGTCGTGGAAGTACCAGAACCCCGACCAGTAGGTCGCGAAGAGCGCCACGTAGAGGATGACCGTCCCCACCTTGTGGGCGTCGGCCCACAGCAGCGGGTAGTGATACAGCAGGCAGAAGAGGGCTATGTTCTGGGCCAGGGTCTTTTGCTTCCCCTGGGGGGAGGCGGCTATGACCAGGCCCCTTTCCACGGCGACGGCCCTGAGGCTGGTCACGGCTATCTCCCGGGCGATGATGAGGAAGGCGACCCAGGCCTCCACCCTGCCCAGGGGTATGAGCATTATGAGGGCGGACGCGACCAACAGCTTGTCGGCCATGGGGTCCAGGAAGCGGCCTAGGTTGGACTCGTTCTTGAAGCGGCGGGCCAGGTAGCCGTCAAGGAGGTCGGAAAGGGCGGCCACCAGGTAGAAGGCGGACACGACCTGGCAGACCCGCAGGCCGCCCCCGAAAAGGCGCAGCCCCAGTATGACCACAACCACGGCGGATATGCGCCCAAGCGTCAGGATGTTGGGCAGGTACGGGTTGGATAAAAACCTTTGGAAGCTGGCTCTCATGTCTCCAGGGGCCGGGCCGGGGCGGAGGTTCCCGGCCTTGGTCTCGGTGTCGCGGTCCATGCCCTAGTCCCTCTTCCAGTCCGGGAAGAGCGGGGCCATTATGCGCAGGTTGTCGTTGACAGTCCTCACGTAGTTCCTTGTCTCGGGTATGTCCGGCACCCTCATCACCTTCGCGACCCTTTCCGGGCCGCAGTTGTAGGCGGCCAGGGCCAGCGTCATGTTACCGTTGAAGCGGTTGAGCATCAGCCTCAGGTACCGCGAGCCCCCCATGATGTTCTGGGAGGGGTCGAAGCTGTCGGTCACGCCCATCATCCTGGCGGTCCTGGGCATGAGCTGCATGAGGCCCCTGGCCCCGGCCCAGGACACCGCCTTGGGGTCGAAGGCGGACTCCGCCTTGATTATGGCGGCTATGAGCGCGGGATCCAGCTTGTAGCGTTCCGACGCGGCCAGTATGAAGGGCTTCACCTTGTCCAGGTTCAGCCTGCGGAACGGGGCGAGCCCCTTGGACACCGTTATCTGGACCTTCACCAGGCGGTAGCGGGTGTCCACCGGGGCGTCGGTCATGTAGACTACCCCGTTCTCGTCCCGGAACATGTAGTAGCTCAGCTCCTCCACCACGACCTCCGGGCTTTTCGCGGCCTTCGCGGGCTTGGCGGGCGGAGGGGGGGGTGGCGGAGGGGGGGGCGGCGGCGCGAATATCCCCGCCCCTTCCTGGGCTTGGGTTTGGCCTTGCGCTGGGCCTTGGCCTTGCTCTTGGCCTTGGGCCTGGGCTGGGCTTTGGCCGGGGGTCTGGGCTTGGCCGGGGGTCTGGGCTTGGCCGGCTTCCGGGGCGGGCCCCTGGGCCTGCCCGCCGGCCTGCGGGCCGC
>JAITKK010000068.1 GCA_031278475.1 Deltaproteobacteria bacterium | reverse complement strand
CGGGGCCCTGCCACGAAAACCAAAAAGCGAATGGACCGAAGATGATCATAACCTGCAACCAATGCCACACCAGGTTCAAGGTCGACAACGCCAAGATAAAGAGCACCGGGACCCGGGTCCGCTGCTCCAACTGCCAGAGCGTGTTCACCGTCTTCCTCCCCGAGGCCGAGGACGGCGCCCAGAAACCCATCCCCATGCCCAGGCGCGGGGGGGAGCAGCAAAAGGGCCCCGGGAACGGCTCCTATTCCTCGGACGGGGCCGAGCAGGGCCTCCTGCAGGGCGCGAGGCAGATGCCAGCGAAGCCCATAGTCCCCGCCAGCCCCGATGTGTTGGTCGCACCCGATTTGCTGGCAAAGGACGGGGAACCCGATCCCAGGCAGTCCGGGACCTACGTGCTGGAGGGCGGCCAAGGTGGGGCCGAGCCCTACGGGGAGGCCGCATACCAGAACCCGGCCGTGGACCGCGACCTGGGGCTCGACAGCGACCCGGCCCAACAAGCCCCCGTGCCCCAGCCCGATCCCGCCTTGCAATATCCCCCCCAGCAGAACGAGTACTCCCTCTTCGACCCAGAGCGCATGGCCGAGAAGGACACGGTCGTCCCGAGGGATCCGATAGTCCCCAGGAAACCGGGCGTCGGCGCCAAGAAGCTGGTACTCCTCATTTGCGCGATACTGTGCGCGGTGTTCGTCTGCGCCCTGCTGCTCATTATAAACAAGCCGAGCGCGGTCGCGACCCGGGCCCTTCAGGACGGGACCACCGGTGAGGGTTCCGGGGAAGAGGGGACCCAAAGGGGGCCGCTTGAAAACCTGGAGCCCAACCCCAACACGATCGACAAGCTCACCTTCGTCGAGAACGAAACCAGCCACTACATAAGGTCCAACCTAACCTCCGGGAAGCTTCTCATAATCACGGGCCGCATAACCAACGAGTACCCGGACAAGAGGAGCTTCATAAGGGTCAGGGGCCTTCTCAAGAACCCGGAGGGCACGGTCGAGGCCGAGAGGCAGTCCTACGCCGGGAACTACCTCTCCGAGACGGAGCTTACCTCGCTCCCCATCAACGAGATACTCTCAAGGCTCGCAATCAAGGGCGGCCAGAACGGGCTCAACATCGGGGTGGAGCCCAAGAACAGCATCTCCTTCATGCTGGTCTTCGACAAGATCCCGGACGACCTCACAAGCTACGAGTACGTGGTGGACGTGGTGAGCTCGGTTTCGGCGGGTCCCGCCACCCCGCCCGTCTCGCCCCAGACACCCGATACCTGAGTCCTAGGGCCCCTTGGGCCCAAGGGGGCGAGGGCTTAGGCGTGCGGCCGTGTCGGGCACGGCTTTTAGGCAAGCCTCTAAATGGGCCGGGCAAAGCCCGGCGGAAGCCGGGCGGAAGCCCGGCTAAAGCCTGTATCCACTGACATATTGGGCATCGCAACCTGGGGGGCCTCTGCCCGGGCTTTGCCCGGGCGGCTCTTTTTACGCCGAACAGGGCCTAGGTAGGCCCTTTTTCGCCAATGTGCCCTTGGCCCGCGCTTTATGGGCGGCAACCGGGGGATTTTCTGCTATAATGCCCTTTATGCCCATCCGCCTCCCCCGACGGGAGGGCGAGCCCTTGGGCCCTGGAGCACCTCAGGCCTTGGCAAAGTGCCTTACGGCAACGACACGTCGCTCCCTTGGCATTGCCACAGGTTCCCCTTACCCCCAAATACGGTTTTAGGCAAAAGCACGGGAAATGGTGAAAATATCGCCATGGCCGGCATTGCGTCTTTTTTTAACTATATTGGATGGGCATCTGACGAACTTTGTCAGACCTGCATTTGACGAACTTTGGACGGAGCGGGTATCGGGAACCATTGACTTGATTGCCTGATTGTCTTGATTGTCCTGATTGTCCTTATTGGCTTGATTGCCTGATTGCCTGATTGGCTAGTTCCGTGCGGGGGCATCCCTTTGCTCCAAATGTGAATAACTTTTGCAAAATTTTTGGCAAACAAATTCACTAAACATTGCTATCATTCAAGATTGAAACATTTTAGGGTACATTTTTGAAATTTTTTTGGATATTGTTTTTGAATATATTTTACGTTAATGTTTGACGATGTTTCATAGGAAACTGTTTTTGTATATTTTTTTAGGATAATGTCCGAGGATACTTATAGATTATTCTTTAGGGAAATATTATAGGAAATTGTTTGGGGAACGCATAAGGCCCAAGGGTTTTTTCCGGCCTATCCCCCTTTTTTGGCTTTGCCGCGCGCATGGCCAAGGGGAAGCGCAAGCCGGGCGTTTTAAATGCCCCCCAGCAGCAATCATTTACCCCGCAAAGGCCGCATGCCTTTTTCCCCGGGCCCTTGGGGCCCGGGCAATGCGAAAAGCGCCAACCGTATAGCCAGGAGCCAATGAAGATCATCCATTTGAGCGAGATAGAGGGTTTCCTGGTGGGGCACTCGGTAAGCGAGGAAAGCAATACGGGTTGCACCGCCATCCTGTGCCCCGGGGGGGCGTCCGCCTCGATCCACGTCCCAGGATTCGCATCGAGCACCAGGGAGACGGAGCTTTTAACCCCCGCTTCCTACGTTACCAAGATATACGGGCTTTCCTTGTCCGGCGGCGGCGCCTTCGGGCTCTCGGTGGCCAACGGGGTGGAAAGGTTCCTGGCGGAGAGGGACACGGGTTTTAAGTCGGTGTACGTGACGATCCCCACGGTGACCGGGGCCACCCTCTTCGACTACCCGGTGAACGCCTCCGCGGGCAAGCTCCCCAACGAGCAGATGGGCTACGAGGCGGCGGCGAGCGCGGTTTCCGGGCCCTTGAAGAGCGGCCCCTACGGGGTCGGCCGGGCGCTTAGGAGCGGGAGGCTCATGGCCCACTCCCTGCACAGCGTATCCGGGTTGGGCTCCTACGGGGTCGCCCTGGACTCAGGGCTCAGGCTGGCCGCCCTCGCCGCGGTGAACTCGCTGGGAAGCATCATAAACCCCCGCAACGGGGAGATAGTCTCGGGGGTGAGGCACGCCGACGGGACCCTCTTGAACCGCTTCGAGATGCTCCACGCCCTGTCGCTCCTTCCGTGGGACAGCCCCGCGTCGGAGTTGGGGCCCACCAACACGGTGGTGGTCGCGGTCGCGACCAACGCCACCCTGGACAAGGTCGACGCCTACCGCCTGGCCCGCATGGCAGCGGCCGGCATCTCCATGGCCACCTACCCGGCCCACCTGCTCTACGACGGCGACGTGGTCTTCGCCATGTCCTCCTGCACCGAGAAGTCCTGGAACATCTCCTTTTTGGGTGCCTTGGCCGCCGAGGTGGTGGCCGGGGCCATCCTGCGCTCGGTCCCGGAATACAACGACCTGCCGTGACGGAAGGCGGAGGGAAACAGTGCCTGACACGTCTGCCTTGAAGGTTATCCACGTAAGCGAGATTGATGGCTTCACGGTGGGGCATGCCGACAACCATGAGTTCCACACCGGCTGCACGGTGATAATGTGCCCGTCCGGGGCCCCGGCCTCAGTCTTCATCCCGGGCTTCGCCCCGGGCACCCGGGAGACCCAGCTGCTCTCGCCCTGGAACATAGTGCCCGCCATCAACGCCCTCCTGTTCACGGGCGGCAGCGCCTTCGGCCTGTCAGCCGCCAGCGGGGTGGTCAGGTTCCTGCTCGAGCAGTTCGTGGGCTTCGACGCGGAGGACAAGCTCAGGATCCCAATCGTGCCCGCCGCGGCCATCTACGACTTCTATGGGAACGTCTCCAAGGGGCGCTACCCGGACGAGGGCATGGGCTACGAGGCCGCCAAGAACGCGGTTTCCGGGCCGCTCAGGAGCGGCCCCTACGGGGTGGGGCACTCCCTTTCAAGCGGGGGGCTCACCACCCCTCCCCTGCAAAGCCCCTCCGGGTTCGGCTCCTACGGCCTGGAGCTTGCGAACGGGCTCAAACTCGCAGCCATTGTCGCCGTGAACCCCTTGGGGAGCGTGGTCAACCCCAACACGGGGGAGATAATCTCAGGGGTCAGGCACTCCAACGGCTCCCTCTACAACCGCATCGAGATACTCCAGGCCCTGTCGCTGCTCCCGCCCGCGGGATCCCCCGTCCTGGAGACCGCCCACACCGTACTTGCCGCTGTCGCCACCAACGCCAAGATGAGCAAGCTGGACGCCTACAGGGTGGCCCGCATGGGGTCATCCGGCATAGCCAGGGCCATCTTCCCCAGCCGGCTGCTCTTCGACGGGGACATAGTCTTCGCCATGTCATCCTGCACGGGCAAGTCCTTCGACCCGTCCTTTTTGGGTGCCCTGGCGGCCGAGGTGGTGGCCCAGGCCATAGTGCGCTCGGTCCCTGGCTACCATGACATGGCGTGAGCGAGGGCCCCTGCGATACATCCTGGCAACCCACAATCCCCACAAAACCCACAAAACCCACCAAAACCACTCAAACCCCGCGAAAAACCACTAGGCCAATAAGCCCATAAGCCCCATAGGCCCAAACCCTTTCCAAGACTGTATCATTCCCTGTCCGAGGCTTCCCCGTAAGGCCTTGCGGTAATCGGTCGCGCATCCGCCGCAATGGCCGTGAGCACCCAGAGTTGTTTTAGGCTTTGTTGGGCTTTGACGCTTGCTTTTGGGGCACGGCCCGCCCTTTTGTTTTTCCGACTTTAGCCTTGTTCGCCATGTTCGCCATGTTCGCCATGTCCGAATCGCTTGTTTTTGCCCCGCCTCGGTCTTTCCCATGAGGCCATAAAGCGTCCCGGGCGCCGTTTTTGGCTCACCCGCGAGGCGCGGCCTTCCCGGCTCAGCCCCTTGGGCTTCACCCAGGCGAAAGCACCCCCCAAGGGCTGTCAGGGCCGCTTGGCCCGGGAAGGGGTCGCTTTGCCCGGGGATTGGGCCGGCTTGGCTTGGGCTTACCCGAAATGTGTGTATCAATAAATAATTTTGGGTTCCTGTTGGGGCAATGTTTTGGGGGCATCAGGCGGGGGAGCTGGCTTTTCAAGTGAGATCGGGCGTGCTTTGTGCTAGAATTGCAAGGATCCACTTAACAAAAGGCCAGCCCGGCCCCAAGGACCCGAAAGTGCCGTTCAGCTTCAAACCAATCCTCAACGCCCCGCTCAAGGCCGTCCTGAAAAGGACGGACTTCGTGAAGCTGGTGAAATGGCTGGCCACCTTCGAGCCCGGGAAGGGCTATGTGGAAAACCGCCCCAAGCTCGCCCCGGCCTTCGCGGACCAGGAAAGCATAGCCAAGCTCGCGGTGGATTTGACGGAGAGGGATCTGCAGGGCAAGGGCTCGCTCGCGAGCCGCCGGGAGATCCAGGGGCACGTTAACACCATCTCCTGCCGCTACGACTACGAGCTCCACAGGATCGCGAGGGGGGCGATCTTCAACATCATCACCCATCTTTTCGAGACCAGGTCCCTTGCCGACCTGTACGTGTCCGAGGATAAGAGGGAGCTTAGGCACCTCGGGAAACTCAGGGCCGCCCAGGCCGACGGGGTGGGGGTGGTGTACCTTGTAAACCACACTTCCCACTTCGACGAGTTCATTCTCGACATCTTCCTGGACAGCCTGGGGCTCCCGCTCCCGCTCTTCGCGGCGGGGCTCAACATGATGTTCACCCCCAGCCTCACCAAGATATTCATGCTGGGCTCCTACGTGATAATCCGCAAGGGGGCGTCGAGGTCCTACCTCGCAGCCCTCCACCATTACTGCCAGGCCTTGGCGGAGATGGGCAAGCCCCAGGGCATCTTCCTGGAGGCCTGGTCGGGAGGGGCCAGGACCCGGGACGGGTCCATCCGCATCCCCAGAAGGCTTGTGACCATCCAGGGGTCGCTTTCCGCGAGGGGGGACGTGCTGGTCCAGCCTGTGGCCCTGAGCTACTCCAGGGTGCCGGAGGATCTGGAACTCTCCGAGGGCTCAAGCCTCGCCTCCTGGGCCAACGGCAACCACTGCCTCAAGGGCCTCCTCAAAAACCCCCTGCACCCGGTAAAGGGCCTGGCCGCGGGCTTTTCCGGCATATACGGGCGCACCTTCGTGAGCTTCGGCGAGGGGAGGCTCCTAAGCGAGCTCAAGGCCGAGTGGTCGAGAGACCCCCAGGGCCTGGAACTGGACGAGCACGCGGCCCTCTACGCGATAAGGGAGATAGCGAGGGACAAGAAGGTGATGGCAAGCCATCTGGCGGCCCTTGCCCTGGCCAACGCGGGAAAGAAGGGGAGCAACGACCTGGAGGCGGTGGCGGCCGAGGCCCTGGAGGAGATCAGGGACTACCACCAGAGGGTATTCGAGAGCGAGCCCGATCTCGAGGACTTCATCCGGGAAAGGCCCCTGCCCGAGGCCCTGGAGGACGGGCTGGCCTCCCTCAGGGCCAGAAATGTCGTGGGGGGGAGGCCCTTTTTCGGGAAGGGGCTGCCCAAGGTGAAAGAGCCCCACGGGCTCTCCTACTACGCCACCCACAGCGACCGCAGGCTATACAGCCCGTCCGCGAAGGAGAACATAGTCGTCTGCTCCGTGGGCGAGTGGGGCTACGCCATGGCCTGGCTTTTGGGCAAAAGGACGCTTAACGACCGCAAGTTCCACAACTCCAGCCTCTCGCTCTACAACCCCTCGGAGGAGGACACCCAGTCCCTGGGGGAGACCAGGGTGCACCAGGGCTTCCAGGACCTGCGGCTCCCCAAGAACGTCTTCCCCACCTCGGACGCCGTCGAGGCCTTCCGCAAGGCCAACCAGGTGGTTGTCGCGACCCCCCCCAGCCAGGTGGCTGCGACCCTGGGGCAGGTGTTCGGCGCCGCCAAGGCCCTTAAGTGCGTCATCCTCGCAAGCCGGGGATTCGACCCCTTGTCCCACAGGCTGCCCATCCAGATAGCCTGGGAGGCCTCGGTCGCGGCCGGGGCCACGGACGTGGGCATACTCGCCCTGTCCGGGCCATTCCTTCCCAGGGACCTGGTGGACGGCGAGGGGGGGCTATGGGTGCTGGCCGGGGCACCCAGGGAGGGCTCGCTCCCCGAGGCCTCCCTCTTCCGCAACGGCGACTTCGGGGTCTTCGTGTCCGACGACCCCATAGGCGTGCAGGTGGCCGCGGCCCTGTCCGACGCCTACGCCCTCTACGGGGCCTACCTCAAGTGCCACAAGGAGCTAAGGGACGCAAAGGAGATGGCGACCTTCGTGCGTGAGCTGAGCGGCGAGGCCAAGAGGCTGGCCCTGGCCCTGGGCGCGAGGCCCGCCACCTTCGACTCCGACAACCCGGCCTGGAACACGGAGTTCCTGCTATCGGCCCTGTCCTGGTCCGAGCAGCCCACCCTCAGGCAGGCGGCAATCTCCGGCCGCGAGTACCTGGTTTCCCTGGGGGCCAACGACGAGGCCAAGGCCGCGGGCCTCTGGCCCGACCGGGCCCTCCTGGGCTACAACTCCATCCGCTCGGCCTACCTCATCGGCAAGAACCTAGCCCTTAGCCTCCCCCACCTGGAGAGGGCCTACGGGCTCTTCCAGGGGGCCAAGGGCTGAGCCCCAGGCCTGGCCATGGGATTGGCCATGGGATTGGCCATGGGATTGGCAAAAGCGAAAATCCTTCCTTTGGTGTGAGGATTGGCGTATAATGGCCTGCGCCAATCAGACTGGCTTGAAAAATGGCCGGCACGGGCCAAAGGCCCCCCGGACGCTCCCCGAGCGGGGCTCGCGAGCCCCAGCCAAGGCGAAACCCTGCCCTGATGGTGGGGCTTGTTAGGGGAGGCCCGGGTATCCCGGGCCAAAAAAAACGGACATCCGAGACGGTAGACACAACCATGCCTTGCAAACAGCCCCAACCGAGCGCCGCGCCAACGCTATCCACCATGAACAGGGCCAAGGCCTTATTCGTGGCCATGCTTATGGCCGCGGCCATGACGCTGGCCCTCCCCGGCTGCGGGGTCGTGACCGACTTCGTGAAGGACAACGAGCTTAACGTGCCCTTCCTGAACAACCCGGACTTCGAATCCCCGGTGAAGCTCAGGCTGGGCGTCCTCCCCTTCGAGGACCAGGCCCTCATAGGGGGGCCCGAGGTGGGCCCCAACATGGCAAGGCTCGTGTCCGAGGAGTTCCAGAAGAACGACCACATCCTGGTGGTGGACCCGGCAACCGTGCGGGAATACGTGGAGGGCAGGGGCCTCAGGTACCCGGTCACCCCCCAGGAGGCCATGGAGATAGGCCGGGACCTTAACCTAAACGTCGTGGTGGAGGGGGCCCTGTCCCATGTGGGCGAGCACCAGCAGAGGACGGGCTGGCGCAAGCTCTTTAGGTGGTTCACCGACAAGAGCCAGTTCGTGGACGGCATACTGCTAATCCGGGCCTACGACCCGGCCAACGGCACGGTCATAACCTCCCGCTCGTCGGAGTCCAACATCCGGGTGGGATCGGCGGCCGATCCGGACATCGACGGCAGGGTGACGCCCTACAAGCCCCAGCAGGAGGATATAGAGGAATCCCTGGACGAGGCCCTGGAGCTCATCTACTACCGCTCCCTTGACGGCCTTAGGGCCCTCCCCTTCAAGGCCATGGTGAGCGCCTCAGACGGGGAAAACGTCACCATCGGCTACGGCCAGAACGTGGGCATGCGAAGGGGCATGAAGTTCGCCCTTATGTCAAACCCGGAGGTCATAGTATCCGACATCGTGGGCTACACCTACAACCTGCCAGGGCCGCCCATAGCGAGGCTCACGGTGGAGTCGGTCTCCGACAGGACGGCGACCCTCAAGGTCAACGAGGGAACCGTCGCCATCGGGGACATCATCCAGTCCTGGGACAAGTAGAAGCCCTCGCGGGATCCACCCGGTCGCACGCAAGCAAGAATCCCCGAACCCGGCCTGGGAGCCTTAGGCTCCCAGGCCGGGTTTTGCTATGTTAAATGCCCCAACCCAGGGCATGAAGGAAAACCCTTGACAGCCGAAAGTTATGCGGCTAATAATGAATTCAGGATCTTTTGACCTTTATTGGCATGGCCTTCCGCATTGGGGATGCCCTAGGCCAATAGTCCCGTGCACGTGAGCGCCTAAAACGCCGATACGTGTTCATCAAGTAATTACATAATATGACATGTTCGCAAAACACAACGCATAAATCACCAAACAATGGCTTAAAACCACAACTCCGATCATTACCCAAACATTAGCCCCAACCAGACAATAATGACAACAGCCAAACAATAATTATAATTTAAGGCAACCAAACACAGAACTCCCTTGCAAAAAATCGGGACCAATAAGAAACGGACCGACAAAACGGACCGACAAAACGGACCGACAAAACGGACCGACAAAACGGACCGACAAAACGAACCAAGAAGAAACTAACCAATAAACCACGGGGAAATGAAACAATGGGACCATAACTTGACAGGACAGATTGCAAACCGCCCCCCTACCGTTTACGGGATAATCCCCTGAACACCTTAACCCGCAACGGCCACCTTCGAGCCCAACCCCAATAGCCGCGCCTTACAAGGAAGCCCGTCCAAATGACAGCCATCGCCCAAAGCCCGCAAAACCACATAGGCCATAAGACCTTGCCCTTGTCAAGGGAGGTCCAGGAAGCCCTTGAGTCCGATGCCATCAGGGCGGCCCTGGCAAAGGAGATGGGGGACATCAGCCCTCCCTCCCAAGGAGCCTTGGATATTGTGAGCGCATGGTTCGCGCAAAGGATGACCCCTTCCCACATAGCCAAGGGAAGGAGGGAGCGTCGCACCTGGCTTACGCTTCTGGCAGTGCACTGCCATGAAAGGATAACGTCGCGGCGCCATCCCCTGGTGGGGAACTTCGCGATGGCATTGGCCCTGTCCGAGCCCGAGGCCTCTTACCCGGAACAGGCCATGGAACGCCCTCTTAGATACCTTGGGCTCCAAGACAGGCTGACCATCCTCAAACAAGCCCATATACCCGATAAACGCTCTTATGCCGCGGCCGTTTTAGCTCTTTTGGACCTTCTGCGAGACGTTTCCGATAAAAAGGAGATAAGCTATGACGATCTGACGAAAATGGACGAATGCCTTTTAAACCTTCAGCAAAAACAGTCCCAAGCCTTGAAAGCCTCGAAAGAGCTCTTGGACTCCTTCCAAGAAGCCCAAGGCGAAAACGATCCCGAAGACCTTTCCGAAAGCCTCCACGACCACGTAATCCGGAACCACGACTCCTGGCTTAAAGACGCCAAAAACCAATTCGACCGCGAGTTCGTCCCGCCCGAGCCCCTCCCCTTCGCACTCGCCCTTTTGGAAAACCTGCGCTCCTCCAAGCACGCCTCCAAAATAGACAAGACGGCTCTTACCTCCATGCTTGAAGGGCTAGGCTCCCTCCCCTTCTGGGATGCCCCGGGGGAGGGGCACTTAATGGCCCTTCGACTGATGCTGCTCTCGCTGTCCCCCCATCCGGCGAAAGACGCCCGGCTGGAGGAGGTGGGAGGCGACTTCTCCTACAACTTCGTAAAAGCCCTGGGTAACGGCCTCATGGACCGGCCTCTCACCCAGTACCGTGAGAACCGCAAGCTGCGTGACTTTGTGAATGACGCGATATCGCGCATAGAGTCCTCGAAAGCCCAAGCCCTGGAAGCGCGGAAAGCTACCCAAGAGGCTTTGGCCCAAGAGGCAAGGTCACAAGAGGCTTTGGCCCAAGAGGCAAGGTCACTAGAGGCAAGATCCCAAGAGGCTGCCGCCATGTTGGAAGGGTCCCCGGCAAGGGATCCCTCCGGGCAGCCAAGGGCCGCGACCTTGCCCCAAGGCCCGCCCGATGGCCCGCAGGCGCCCCTTGCCAGCGATAGCGGGATCCCTGGCTTTGAGGACAACTTTTCGGAGCTTTCGGGGCTTACGGGCCGCGAGGCCGTCATGCGGCTTTCCCAGGCGGCCCTTGGGCTCCTCAGGGAGGGCGCGGGCAAAGGCCATGGCACTGAGGACTCCCTTAGGGTCCCGGGGCTCCGCAAATACCTGAGGCTCATAGCCGAGAGGCTCCTGGAGCTGGGGGACACCGCCTCGCTCCACTGGCTCTCGGCCGCGGCCGAGGTCACGCCATTTTCCGGGTCCCGGGAACCCGGGGGGAACGGCCCTGTCATCCCCAGGAGCCTCGCGAGGCTCCTTTACCTGGGGCTCAACTTCGAGCCCAGGAACCAGGCGAACCGCGACAGGCTGAAACAGGCCTTGGAAGGGCTCCAGGACCCCATGCTGCTAGCCCCCCTTCTGGAAAAGGACAATGCGGCCCTGCTTGCGGCGTCCGTCCTGAGGCCGGCGGTGCTCGCACCCGACGCCTACGTGCACACGGTGGTGGAGGGATTGGCAGGCGCACTGGAGGACGAGCCCGGGCTCAAGGACCTCTTCGTCCTTCTGGGGGAGAGGATCCTCCACACGGACGATGAATACCAGGCCACCGTCCGCCAGCTCTTCCACAGGGAGAATTTGGGAAAGCTGAGGGCCGACCTCGAGGAGAGGACAAGGCGCTACGAGGACAGGGCAAGGGCCGGGAGAATCAAGTACGTGCCGGCCAACAAGATGTGGCAGAGCATGATAAAGGGCCCCAACTCGTTCATCAGGGAACTCCTGGACATGGCCTACGAGGGCAAGGACCTCGAAACCCTCGCCGACAACATAGGGCGCTTCGAGTCGGAGGATGCCATAAAGGAGGACATCCAGCAGTGGAGCCGAACCGAGATCCGCAGGGAGATAATGGGCGACGCCCTCCAGACGCTCATAAACAACTACCAGGACGCCCTTGCCATGGCCAAGGCCTGGCTGGACTACCACAGGTACGTCTCCCAGGCGGGGAAGGTCACGGCCTCCCACTGGCGGGAGCTTTTGAGGGAATACTCCTCCAAGGCCGGAAGGGCCCTTAAAAGCCTTCCGGAAGACGGGGCCCAAGGCCTGCGCCTGCTCAGGGAAAGGCTCGGGGAGCTCGCGGCCCTGGGCCGGGAGGGCACCCCCCCAAGCGACGCCAACCCCCCCAAAGGCGACCCCATGCTGGAACTGCTCGCAAGGCTTGTGAGGGTGCCAGGGGTAAGCTACGAGGGCTCCGGCCACAAACCGCCGCTTGAAGCCTATCTCGCCTACCTGGCTGAAGGGGAAGGCGACCCGATGCCGGGATTTCTCGGGCATCTGGACTCCCAGGAGCTGCTCGTCCCCTACGCCTTCCTCACGGCAAGCGGCGGGGATCGTTCAAGCCTCCAGGAAAGCTCCCTCCGCAGGAGCTTTACCGAGGCCCTTTCCTCCTACCCGCAGGCAATCATGCAGTCCCTTGACCAGGAAAAGGCCAGGATCGGGAGCCTCAGGCAGGCCGGGGCCCTTCCGCCCGGTACCGGGGCCGTCCTGGAAAGCGAGGTGGACGGGCTCAGCAAGCTGCTCCAGGAAACGATGCCCACCCAGAACGAGGAATGGGACGAGGACGTCCTGGAAGACGACCCGGACAACGGGGACCTTGGCGACGACGGGGATGGCGGCGGGGATGCCGGGGTTTACGAGCTCGCCAAGCGCGGACTTATCCAAAGACTGCCCATGCTTGAAAGCGACCCCTACGCGCTCCCCAGCCTGAGGGAGATCGAGGCGTTGGCGTCCATCAGGGCCGAGCTCAGGTTGCTCTCCGAGCGCACCGACATGGCGGCGCTCTCCGTCAGGACCTCGGTCGAGGCAAGCCTCGGTTCCGTCGTTTTCCACCATGACGGCCAGTCGGGGCATTGGGAGCATTACCTTGACTACGCCCACGCGCTCGCAAGGGACAACGAGCCCAGGGCCGCCGTCGACTTCCTTTCGGGTTTGGCCTCGGCGCTTGCGGGCGGCCAGCCGGCGCCAAGCATCCCCGTCCATGAGCACGGGCCGGACTACAGGCTTCTCTTCAACTCGTTTCTGGAGGATAGCCTCCACTTCCGCTCCCCCTTCGAGCTGACCGACGCCTACGCGCACGAGTCGGGCATGCCGATAACCACCCAGCTGCGGGAACCCTTCCAAAACCTTCTCGCGAACCCAGGCGCGGACGGCCCTCTTGCCTTGAGACTCCTGGACCAGCTGCTGAAGGCCCTGGGCTTCCAGCTGGGGGCCAAG
Organism: Deltaproteobacteria bacterium; assembly: GCA_031278475.1. Taxonomy (GTDB): domain Bacteria; phylum Desulfobacterota; class Desulfarculia; order Adiutricales; family Adiutricaceae; genus JAISMF01. The sequence goes on along the minus strand of JAITKK010000068.1, from coordinate 146 downwards.
GATATCTCCGCCCCGCTCCAAAGGGGCGGGGCCCCGGACTTCCTGCGGGTCCACACGGCCGGGCTTACCCTATCAGCCCCCCTTCCGGCCTTCGGGGGGCCCGGGAGGCAGGACTTCGCGCTCATCCTTTCCTGGGCGCCCAACCC
>JAITKK010000043.1 GCA_031278475.1 Deltaproteobacteria bacterium | reverse complement strand
GCCCTCACCGAGGCGTTGGGCATCACCTTCGTGTTCTGGCAGATTAGGGTCCCGGGGTTGGTGACCGAGTTGCACCCGGTCTCAACGCCGTCGCCAAGCACGGCCCCGAACTTGCGCCTCTCCACCTCGAGTGTCTCGCCTCCCATGACCTTGAAGCGGAAGGGGAAGTAGGACATCTTTAGGTTCGCGAGCTTGGTGCCCGCACCAAGGTTCACGTCGTTTCCTATGAGGCTGTCGCCAAGGTAGGCGAAGTGGCCTGCCTTCGCGTTGTTCAGCATTATGGTGTTCTTTGCCTCGGTCGCGTGCCCTATGAGCGCGTTCGTGCCCGTGTAGACCGAGCCCCTCACGTAGGCACCCTGCCTGACGGTTGTGCCCTCCCCGAGTACGGTGGGCCCGTAGACCGTGGCGGCGCTCTCTATGAGGACGCCCGGGGAGATCTGCACCGCGTCGTCCCCCAGGAAGGCCCCAGGGAGCAGGAGGGCGGCGTTCTCGAGCTCCTTTCCGTCGTGGTAGGCGTGGAAGTAGCCGGAGGCGTCCTTGAGGTCGTAGCTCACCCCCTCGGAGTATGTCCTGCCCTCGTGGATGGCCGTGGGCACCCTTATGAAGCCGTTGTTCTGGGCCCTGGCCTCTGAGACGTTGGGTTTTATGACCGCCCTCACGAAGTCCGCGATGTGGTCGAGTATGTCCCAGACGTACTCCTCGCCGAAGAGGAAAAGGCGCAGCTCGGAGTGCTCGCTTATGGTGAAGTAGTGCGAGGCGTGGTGCCAGGTCATTGGGCCCCCTTCCCCCATGTCAGAAGTCGATGCCCTTTTTGGCCGGGATGCCCTGGTGGTAGGCGTGCTTTATCTCGGTCATCTCGGTGACCGTGTTGGCGAGGGCAACGATCTCGGGCGGGCAGCCGCGGCCGGTCAGGATGAGGCTCAGCTTCTCGGGCCTCCCCTCGATGAAGGCCACCATGTCGGGTATCGGCAACAGGCCCTTGTCCATGGCGATGTTCACCTCGTCCAGGACTATCAGGTCCTTGTCGTGGCTGAGCTTCTTGGCGAGCTCCAGGCCGTCCAGGGCCCTCTGCCTGTCCCCCTCGGAGGGCTCGTCCTTTAGGAAGCCCAGGCCGATCCGCGCGTAGTCGAGCATGTCCGGGTGCTCCTTGGCGTAGTTTTCCAGGAATTTACTCTCCCCGGAGGGCGCTGATTTGATGAACTGGATGAAGGCCGCCTTGTGGCCCTGGCCAAGGGCCCTGATGAGGGTCCCCAGGGAGGCGGTGGTCTTGCCCTTACCCGTTCCGGTGTTCACTAGCACAAGTCCTTTATGGGCCATCGTATCCTCCAGTGGGGCGCCCCACCGGGCGCGCCCCGGGGCCGGATTTGGCCCCGGGGTCTATTGACTTGGGGGGGGTGTTGAAAGCATTATAGCAAATCATGCCGGGCCGGGGGCCTTTCGGCCCCCGGCCTCAGGCCGGGGCCGTCCAGGCCCCCGGCCAAGGCCGCGGCCCAAGCCGAAAGGACTCGATCCATGTGTGGCATTATAGGAATCCTGGGCAAAAAAAACAACGTCGTGCCGAACGTCCTCGAAGGGCTGAGGCTTTTGGAGTACCGCGGCTACGATTCCGCGGGCATAGCGGTCCTTGACGACCAGGGGAGGATAAGCCGCCTGCGCTCCTCCGGGAAGCTCACCGCCCTGGAGGGCCGCCTCAGGGAGACCCCGCTCTCAGGGAGGGCCGCCATCGGCCACACCCGCTGGGCCACCCACGGGGCCGCGACCGAGGCCAACGCCCACCCGCACATGACGGAGAGGGCGGCCATGGTCCACAACGGCATCATCGAGAACTACCAGGAGCTCAAGGCCGGGCTCGAGGCCCAGGGCCACGTCTTCGAGAGCCAGACCGACAGCGAGGTTGCCGTGAGGCTGGTGAGCCAGGGCCTTTCCGAGGGGAAGTCGCCCGAGGAGGCCACCAGGGAGGCCCTCCTGAGGCTGGAGGGTGCCTTCGCCCTGGTCTTCCTCTTCGCTGGCGAGCCGGACCTTCTGATAGGGGCCAGGAGGGGATCCCCCTTGGCCATCGGCTACGGGCCCACCGGGGCCTGCCTGGGCTCCGACGCCCTGGCTGTGGGGCCCCTCAGCGACAGGATAAGCTACCTTGACGACGACGACTGGGTGGTGGTGAGGGGCGGCGAGGCCGTCATCAGGAACAGGGCCGGCGACAGGGTGGGGCGGCCGGTCAAGCGCCTTGACCCCTCCCTGCGCTTCAATCTGGGGAAAAGCGGCTACCAGCACTACATGCAAAAGGAGATATTCGAGCAGCCCCAGGTGACGGGCGACACCCTGAAGACCCTTCTGGAGCCCTCCGGGGGCAGGCTCACCCTGCCAGAGGACCTGCCCTTCAGGGTGTCCGACGCCGAGAGGCTTAACGTGGTCGCCTGCGGGACCTCCTTTTACGCCGCCATGGTGGGCAAGTACTGGATAGAGGCCCTCGCGAGGCTCCCCGTGGACGTGGACGTGGCGTCCGAGTTCCGCTACCGCGACCCGGTGCTGGCCCCCAAGGGGGTGTCCGTCTTCATCTCCCAGTCCGGCGAGACGGCCGACACCCTGGCCGCCCTGCGCTACTGCAGGGAGCGCGGCCAGAAGACGCTTGGCATAGTGAACGTCAAGGACAGCAGCATCGACCGGGAGTCCGACGGAAGCCTTCTCACCATGGCCGGCCCCGAGTTCGGGGTGGCGTCGACCAAGTCCTTCACGGCCCAGCTGACGCTTTTGGCGGCCCTTGCCATAAACATAGCCTCGGAGCGGGGCCTCCTCGCCACAGGCGAGGAGGCCCGGCTAATAAGGCTGCTCTTGGAGGTCCCGGCCATGATGGCCGAGATCCTCAGCCGCTCCGAGGAGATAGCGCTGGTGTCCCGTGACATCCTCGCGGGCTCCAGGGACGCCCTGTTCCTCGGCCGCGGCCCGGGCTACCCGTTGGCCCTCGAAGGCGCGCTCAAGCTCAAGGAGATAACCTACATCCACGCCGAGGGCTACGCCGCTGGCGAGATCAAGCACGGGCCCATAGCCCTGGTCGACAAGGACGTGCCGGTGGTGGTCCTGGCCCCGACGGACGCCCTCTTCCCCAAGATCGCCTCGAATTTGGAGGAGGTCAGGGCCAGGGAGGGCCGCATAGTCTTCGTGGGCGACCAGAAGGGCCTCGAAAAGGTCGGAAAGGGGCTCGCGGCGGGCCTTGTCATCCCGCCGGTAGACCCCTTCGTGGTGCCGCTCATCTATGCCATCCCCGTCCAGCTCCTGGCCTACCACACCGCCGTGTTCAAGGGCACGGACGCCGACCAGCCCAGGAACCTTGCCAAGAGCGTGACCGTGGAGTGAGCCTATTGGCTTCCCATTCCGACCTAGCGGCTTGTTAGCCCCCGGGGGCCTTTGGCATCCCTTTGGCAATCCCGGGGGCCTTTGGCCCCCGGGGGATGCCGCCTTCCTCGGCCATCCCTTTCCGCGTCTCGCCCAACCGCGTCCACTTGTGATAGTCTTGGCGGGCGCCCCCACAATCTCTTGTATTTTTTTTCCTTGCCACTATAATTAGGTCTGCCTCAGGCCATGACAACCGACCGCAGCCCGGCCCCGGGGATACGCCTTGGGTCCCGGGGGAAGGCGCGCCGAGGCGCCAAGGATGGGTTAGGATGAGTGACGACGCCCTCTACGAGGGGAAAGCCAAGAAGATATACGCGACCGACGACCCGGACATCGTCCTCGTCTGGTTCAAGGACGACGCCACCGCCTTCAACGGCGGCAAGAAGGGCGTCATAGACTCCAAGGGGGTCCTGAACAACGCCATAAGCTCGCTGTTCTTCCAACTTCTGGAAAAAGAGGGGATCCGCACGCACTTCGTGCGGGAGGAGGGCGAGCGCACCATGCTGGTGAGGCGCGTCTCCGTCATCCCGCTGGAAGTGGTGGTGAGGAACATCGTGGCGGGGAGCCTCTCCAAGAGGCTCGGCATCCCCGAGGGCAGGGAGCTGGAATCTCCTATAGTTGAGTTCTACTACAAGGACGACTCCCTGGGCGATCCGTTGGTGAACGAGTACCACATAGCGATACTGAAGGCCGCCACCCCTGAAGAGCTGGTCTTTCTCGCGAAGGAGGCCCTCAAGGTGAACCAGGCGCTCCTGGCCTATCTCGCGAAACAGGGGATAAGGCTTGTGGACTTCAAGCTGGAGTTCGGCAGGGCCAAGGACGGGGCCATCCTATTGGCGGACGAGATATCCCCCGACACCTGCCGCTTCTGGGACTCCAAGACCAACGAGAAGCTCGACAAGGACCGCTTCCGCCGTGACCTGGGCGGCGTGGGCGAGGCCTACCAGGAGATCCACAGGCGCCTGAAAGGATCCTGAAAACTTCCGGGACGGCCCCGGGAATGTCCCGGAAGCCTCCCGGAATGCACGCACAAGGACAATACCCTATGAAATTCAAGGCCACGGTACGGGTTATGCCGAAGCCCAGCGTCCTGGACCCGCAGGGGGCGGCGCTCGAGAGGGCGCTCAGGACGATGGGCGGCGAGGGCGTGGGCTCGGTGAGGGTCGGGAAACGCATCGAGATAGTGCTGGACGGCCCGGGCGAGGCCGAGGTGATGGAACTGGTGGCCCGCTGGGCCGATCAGCTGCTCGCAAACCCCAACATGGAGACCTTCGGTCTGGAACTGGTGGCGCTCGATGAGGCTTAAGGCCGCGATAGTGGTGTTCCCGGGCTCCAACTGCGACCGGGACTGCGCCAGGGCATGGGAGTTCGTGACCGGCGGCAAGGCTTCCTTCGTCTGGCACAAGGAGTCGAGCATGGAGGACTGCGACGTGGTCATCCTGCCCGGCGGCTTTTCCTTCGGCGACTACCTGCGCTCCGGTGCCATCGCCAGGTTCTCGCCCGTGATGGCCGAGGTCGCGAGGCTCGCCAAAAGGGGGAGCCTGGTCCTCGGCATCTGCAACGGCTTCCAGATACTCACCGAGGCGGGGCTCTTGCCGGGATCGCTAATCAGGAACAGCGGGCTCAAGTACGTCTGCAAGGACGTGTTCGTAAGGGTCGAGAACGTCTCGTCCCCCTTCACGGGCCGCTACGAGGAAGGCCAGGTCCTGCGCATCCCCATCTCCCACGGGGAGGGCAACTACAACGCCCCCGGGGATGTGCTAGAAAGGCTCCGGGACGAGGGAAGGGTGGTCCTTCGCTACTCCGACCCTTCCGGCAGGGTGGGCCCGGACACGGCCCCCAACGGCTCGGCTGACTCCATCGCGGGCGTCCTTGGCGAGGGCGGGAACGTCCTTGGCATAATGCCCCACCCCGAGCGGGTGTCGGACCGGCAGCTGGGGGGCACCGACGGGGCGGCGTTCTGGGAGTCCATGGTGGACTCCCTCAGGGTGAAAGGCATAAGGGTATGAGCGAGGAAGCCTTGGAAGACAAGTGGTCGGAGCACGGGCTCACCGAGGAGGAGTACAAAAGGCTCCTGCGGATTCTCGGCCGCCAGCCCAACTACCTGGAACTCGCGCTCTTCGGGGTCATGTGGTCCGAGCACTGCTGCTACAAGCACTCCAAAGGGGAGCTCAGGAAGCTCCCCACCGAGGCCCACTTCGTGCTCCAGGGCCCCGGCGAGAACGCCGGGATCGTGGACGTGGGCGAAGGCGTGGGCGTGGTCTTCAAGATCGAGAGCCACAACCACCCCTCGGCCATAGAGCCCTACCAGGGGGCGGCCACAGGTGTGGGCGGCATCATCCGGGACATCTTCACCATGGGAGCGAGGCCGGCGGCCATTCTCGACAGCCTGCGCTTCGGGCCCCTTGAGGGCCACAGGGTGAAGGGGCTCCTAAACGGCGTGGTGGCAGGCATCGGCGGCTACGGCAACTGCATGGGCATCCCCAACGTGGGCGGCGAGACCTTCTTCCACCCGGCCTACTCCGGGAACCCCTTGGTGAACGCCATGTGCGTGGGCTTCGTGGACACGAACCGGGTGTTCCGGGGCCGGGCCACCGGCCCCGGTAACCTTGTGCTCCTGGTGGGCTCCCGCACGGGCCGGGACGGCATAAAGGGCGCGAGCTTCGCTTCCGTGGAGCTCTCGGACAGCGACCCGGACAAGCGCCACAACGTCCAGGTGGGCGACCCCTTCATGGAAAAGCTCGTGATGGAGGCAACCCTCGAGATACTCGAGAACGGGCTCGCCGTGGGGGTCCAGGACTTGGGCGCGGCCGGGCTCACCTGCTCGGGCTGCGAGATGGCGAGCCGCGGGAGATCAGGCATCGCGCTCGACTTGGATCTCGTGCCCCTGAGGGAGGACGGCCTCCTCGACTGGGAGATAATGCTGTCCGAGTCCCAGGAGCGCATGCTGATGGTTGTCGAGCCCGGAAAGCTTGACAGGGTCAGGGCCATCTGCGACAAGTGGGACGTCCCCTGCACGGCCATCGGGAAAGTGACCGACGACGACTGCTTCGTGCTCCGCCGCGGGCAAAAGGTCTTGGCGGTCGTGCCCTCGGTGTTCCTGACCGACAAGGCCCCGGCCTACCAGCCGCCCATGTCCGAGCCTCCCAGCTACCAGCCCCTGAAGAAGGCCGACGTGGGGCTCGCGGGGAAAATCCAGGACATACCGGGCCTTCTTAAAAAGCTTCTGGCATCCCCCAACATAGCCTCCAAGCGCTGGGTCTACGAGCAGTACGACTGCACGGTGGGGGCCAACACGGTGTTGGCCCCCTCCGGGGACGCGGCCGTCCTGAGGATCCCGGGCACGAGGAAGGGACTCGCCGTAACCTGCGACTGCAACAGCCGCTTCGTGGCCTTGGATCCCTACTGGGGGACCGCCATGGCGGTGGCCGAGGCGGCGCTCAACGTGGCCGTGACGGGCGCGAGGCCCCTTGCCATAACCAACTGCCTCAACTTCGGGAGCCCCGAGAACCCCGAGGTCTTCTGGCAGTTCTCCAAGGCGGTGGACGGGCTCGCCGAGGCGGCGAGGCGCCTGGGCACGCCGATAACCGGCGGGAACGTGAGCTTCTACAACGAGTACGACGGGGTCCCCGTCTACCCCACCCCTGTCATAGGCATGGTGGGGGTGATGGACGACGTGGACAACCGGGTGCCCCACCACTTCAGGAAAGAGGGCGACCACGTGTTCCTGGTGGGAAGGTCGCTAGAGGAATTCGGGGGCTCGGAGCTGCACTGGCTGCTGGCCGGCCGCGACGAGGGCCACGTGCCCTTCCTGAACCTTGACTTCGCCGCGAGGCTCAACGCCTTCCTTGCCGACTGCGCCAAGCTGCGCTACCTGGAGTCCGCGCACGACTGCTCGGAAGGTGGCCTGGCGGTAGCCCTCCTTGAGTCAGCCGCGACCCTTGGCCTTGGGGTGTCCCTTGACTGGGCCGACAACATAAGCCCGGCCGCTGCCCTCTTCGGGGAGACCTGCTCGAGGGCCCTGGTCTCCGTATCGCCCGAGAAGCTCGGACAGTTCATGGGCTACCTCCAGGACTTCAACCTGCCCCACACCCAGCTTGGCAGGGTCGCGGGCGACGGGCTGATATCCGTGCGCTACAACGGGGCCGGGCTCCTCCACGAGGAACTAAAGGGCCTCTTGGGGCTCTGGGAAGGGGCCCTCGCGGGGATGGCCGGGATTTGACCAAGGGTTGCCCAAAGGGGGCTGCTTTTGGCCCTGTTAGTTTCAGGCCGAACGCATGGCACGAGGAGTGCGGGGTCTTCGGCGTCAGCGCGCCCGGCGAGGCGGTGGGCGATCTCTGCTACCTGGGCCTCTTCGCCCTGCAGCACAGGGGCCAGGAGAGCGCCGGGATAGCCGTCACCAACGGGTTGCACATCGACACGGTCAAGGGCATGGGGCTCATGTCGGTCGCCTTCCGGGAGAGCAGGCCGACTCTCGAGGGGCACGCGGCCATAGGCCACGTGCGCTACTCGACCACGGGCGCGAGCCACCACTCCAACATCCAGCCCATCTTCGCGCACGCCAGGGACGCCTTCGTGGGGCTCGCTCACAACGGGAACCTAACCAACTCGGTCGCGCTCAAAGAGGAGATGCTGGAGGCGGGGGTGCGCTTCCAGACCACCACCGACAGCGAGGTGATGCTCAACCTCATCGCGCTCTCCAAGCAGCGCTCCATAGAGGACAGGATCGCGGAGGGGCTAAGCCGGGTGGAGGGGGCCTACAGCCTTGTAATACTTACCCCTGACAAGGTGATAGGGGTGCGCGACCCCAACGGCTACCGCCCGCTCTGCCTCGGTAGGCTCCCATCCGGGGGCCTCGCCTTGGCATCCGAGAGCTGCGCCCTGGACGCCGTCAAGGCCGAGCTGGTAAGGGACGTCCTTCCCGGCGAGATGGTGGTGACCTCCAGGGACGGCTACGAGTCGAGGGTTTTCAAGACCTCCGAATGCCACACGGGCTGCGTCTTCGAGTACATCTACTTCGCGAGGCCCGACAGCGTCATGGGCGGCATGGGCGTCTGGGAGACCAGGCACCGTTTCGGAAGGCAGCTCGCGAGGGAGTTCATGGGCGAGGCTGACGTGGTCATCCCGGTCCCGGACACGGGCATCACGGCCGCCCTGGGCTTCAGCGCCGAGAGCGGGCTCCCCTACACCGAGGGGCTCATGAAGAACCGCTACGTGGGCAGGAGCTTCATAATGCCCGAGCAGCTCTCCAGGGAGGCGACCGTCGAGATGAAGCTCAACCCCATAAGGGCCAACCTTAAGGGCAAACGCGTCGTGCTCATAGACGACTCAATAGTCAGGGGCACCACCAGCGCCAAGATAATCTCCCTCCTGAGGGCCGCGGGGGCCCGGGAGGTGCACCTCTGCGTCTCGTCTCCCCCCATCACGCATCCCTGCTACTACGGAATCGACACCTCCATTCGCAAGGAGCTCATAGCCGCGGTCAAGAGCGTCCCTGAGATTAAGGAGTTCCTGGGGCTCGACAGCCTGCACTACCTGTCCAAGGAAGGCCTGCTCACGGCCGTGAACGATCCCGGGCAGCGGGAGAACTGCATGGAGTGCTTCACCTGAGCCCTGCCCCATCCACCTCCGCTTCCGCTCAAGGTTCGGCTGGCCTGGATATGCCAAAATGGGTTCGGTCTCAGTGCCACTGCCAGGGCACGAATCCTCAGGGCCGAATCGCAAGGCTCGACAGGCAAGGCCATAATCAAGGTAATTATATTAACTATAGAAGCCGTATGCGGGAAAACGGGCATAAAACCTGCATAAACCAAGCAAGGGTCGTTTCGGCATGAACAAGTATCAACTGGCGGAGGCCTTGGCCAAGAGGTATCCCAGCCCCGGGAAGGAATACAAGAATTTCGTCAAAAGCCACAGGATGGTATCCATCTTCTTCGAGGTCCTGACCGAGGGCATCCTCGCGGGCGAGAGGGTGGAGCTAAGGGGCTTCGGGTCCTTCGTGGTGAAGGACTACAAGGCC
>JAITKK010000027.1 GCA_031278475.1 Deltaproteobacteria bacterium | reverse complement strand
GAAGTGGAAGGCGGCAATGGCCGCACGTGCCCCGTCGGCAGCGGCGGTCACAACCTGGCGCAGCTCGGTGTCCCGCACGTCCCCCACGGCGTATATCCCGGGGACAGTGGTCTGCAGGTTATTGTCGGTCTTCACCCAGCCTCCTGACAGCCTCTCTATCTCGGGCGGCAGGAATCCGGACAATGGGTCTTTGCCAACGAACATGAAGACGCCGCTGGCCTTTATGGTCTGGATCTCGCCTGTCTTCTTGCTTTTGACGTGGATGGTCTCCACTATGTCCGTGCCCTCGATTTTCTCCACCTCGCAACTTAGGAGGAATTCTATCTTTGGGTTCTTCCTGGCCTTGGCCTCCACGGCCTTCACGGCCCTGAACTCGTCGCGGCGGTGCACGACGATTACCTTGCTTGCGAAGCGGGCCAGGTATTCGGCCTCCTCCAGGGCGGCGTTACCCCCGCCCACCACCAACACCACCTCGTTTTTCATGAAGCCGGCGTCGCACAGGGCGCAGAAGCTCACGCCCCTGCCCACGAACTCGTCGGCCCCGGGCACGGGGAGGTTCCTGTTGGAGGTGCCGGTCGCGATGACCACGGTCTTGGCGCCGAAGGAACCATCCTTCGTCTGGACCGTCTTCTTCCCACCGGAAAGGTCGATGCCGGTGACTTCCGCTATCTTTATCACGGCGCCTTCCGTCTCGGCCTGCTCGTGGAGCTTGGCCGAGAGATCGGCCCCGCTTATCAGCGGGATGCCCGGATAGTTCTCGATTTCGCCGGTAAGGCGCATCTGGCCGCCTGTTATCGCCTTTTCAAGGACCAGGGTCGAAAGCCCGGCCCTTGAGCCGTATATGGCCGCCGTCAGCCCGCCAGGGCCGCCGCCGATTATCACAAGTTCGTATTCGCTCATTTCATCCTCCCCAAGGCATCGTCAGAATATAGCCCATCATAGCACGAAAGCCCTGGCTTTTGGAATGGACGATCAAGCCGTCCTGCCATCCTTCCCAAATACAGACGGGATCCTGGCTTTGTAAAATTATTAATTTTGCTTCCTGCTGACGCCCGCCAACGCCCAATGTTTTACGCATGTTGGCCAAGCCCCAAGGAATCCTTGCCCAAGGGATCCTTGGCGGTGTTGCTTTTCCCGTAAGGGTCCATTTTCAAAGAACGCGGTTTTTCGGACCGTTTGCAATTGTCTTTCTGGCCTCACATTTCATCCATTATCGCCTAATTCCCACACAGGCGGGCAAGTCGGCTTCAATATTCGCTGGGTTTTAAAAAGCCCGTCAAAGCCTTCCTGGAAGCCTGGGGGAAGAGAGCGGGTCGCTGGGTTTTAGGCTCGGTCATGCCAGTGGGGGCATGCGTTCGCGGCCCGTGCTTTTGACCTTTGCTTTACCCAAATAGCGACATATTTCCGCCCATTGCATGTACCCACCCCATGTACCCATTGCATGCTTCCAATGGTCGTGTTTTTTGGGGCTGTGTCTCAGCCGCGAAAGGCCTAAGGCCGCGACTTAAGGGCTGTCATAGGTGAGCTGGCAGGAGAAATCAAAACGAAGCACCCGGGTTCGTATATTATATTATTTGTTAGTTAAGTATATCACAAGAACAAATTTTTTCCATATTTTTCTATCAAAGGCTAGCAGCTTTAGGGATTTGGCCGGGAATGGGGTGTAATTTTTTTGCGAAAGGCCCAATTTCATGGGTTAGTGTGCTATAGTAAATATGACAATTGGAATTCCGTGTCCTAATGCAGGTGTGTTTTCCGCCATTGTGACGCAAGTAGGCAATTTGCGGCGGATTCCAACGGTTTTTTACAAAACATTCCCACATTTTTAGCGCTTTTTCGGCCTTGCCCGAGGCAAGGCCTTGATTTTTATCCGCTTGGAGGAACCATGGAGAGAAGAACATTCCTTAAGGGCATCGCCGGCGGCGTGGCTGCCCTCGGCATCGGCGGCACCGTCGGGAGGTCTATGCCCGCCCTCGCCCAGGAGGCCCAGTTCCCGGACCTCGTGGCCGTGCGCGGCGAGAGCCTCCCCGCCATGTTCGACAGGGCCCTGGAGGCCCTTGGCGGGCTGGGCCGCTACGTGAAAAGCGGCCAGACGGTGCTGGTGAAGCCCAACATGGGCTGGGCGGTCGCCCCGGAGCTCGCGGCCAACACCAACCCCGAGCTCATAGCCCACATCATAAAGAACTGCATTAACCTGGGCGCGAAGAAGGTCTACGTCTTCGACAACACCTGCGACAACTGGGCCTCGGCCTACAAGGATTCCGGCCTCGAGGCCGCCTCCATGGAGGCGGGCGCTACGGTGGCCCCGGCCAACGGGTCAGGCTACTTCCAGGAAGTGGAGATCCCTGGCTCCCAGTACCTTTCCACCACGGAGCTCCACGAGCTCTACCTGGAGGCCGACTGCGTCCTGAACGTGCCGGTCCTGAAGAACCACGGCGGGGCCAAGATAACGGCCGCCATGAAGAACCTGATGGGCGCGATCTGGTCGAGGGGCCCGCTCCACAGGAAGGGCCTGGACGAGACCATACCCGAGCTCCTCCTCTACAAGAAGCCCACCTTAAACGTGGTGGACGCCTACAGGGTCATGTTGTCCGGCGGCCCCAGGGGCCGAGGCGACTCCAAGTACCTCTTGAGCAAGATGCTGGTGGCGTCCCCGGACGCCGTGGCCTGCGACTCCGCCTGCGCCGCCATCATGGCCGGCTCCGGGGTGTCCACCCCGGACTACATAGCCAACGCTGCGGCCCGCGGCATAGGGGTCGCCGACCTTAGCACGCTGAACATCCAGAGGCTCACGGCCTAAGGCCCCTAAGGCAAGCCTTCCCCGCCAGTAGAATGCAAAAGAAGCCACGACCACATCGCAGTCTGGTGTGGGTGCGGAGGGCTGCGGCAACGCTTGTCCTCGCGCTCTTGGCCTGGGGCCTGTCCTCCCCCGGCCAGCACTCGGCGATACTCGCGTATTTCCCCAAGACCCAGTTCGGCCAGATACTCGCGGGCCTCGTCTCCAGCGGGGCCCTGTCGGTCGTGCTGCTCTTCTTGGCCTACGCCCTCTTGACCTACGTCTTCGGCCGTTTCTTCTGCGCCTTCCTCTGCCCGCTGGGGGCGGCGCTCGATCTTCTGGCGCTTCTTAGGAGGAAGGCAAGGCCCAGGCGCTTCGCCTTCAAGCCCGGGGCCCTTTGGCGGGGCTTCGCGCCCATTGCCATCCTCCTGCTCCTTTGGGCGGGGGTGACCCTCCCGTTCGGGCTCTTGGAGCCCTACAGCCTGCTCGCGGGCAAAAGCCTTTCCCCCTGGCTGCCGTCCGTGACGCTCGCAATCGTCCTGGTCTCCGGCTACCTCATGGGGCGGGCCTTCTGCAACTCCGTGTGCCCGGCGGGCTTCGTCCTTGGGCTCATCGCGAGGGACTCGCGCTTCCGGCTGCGGCTCTCGGAGGGCTGCGTCTCCTGCGGGGCCTGCGAGAGGGTGTGCCCCGCCTCCTGCGTAAGCGTCAAGGACAAGGCCTTGGACCCAGGCCGCTGCGTCCTCTGCCTTGAGTGCGTCTCCGTTTGCCCGAACGGCTCGCTCGGCTACGCCTGGGCAAAAAGGCCGCTTCCAAGGGCCGCCTCGGAGAGGCGGCCCTTCCTCGCGGGCCTGGGCCTGGCAGCCGTAATAGGCGCAGCCTACGCCACCCCGGAGCACCTGAGGGCCGGGATCATCCGGGAGCGGGAAACATACCCGGTGCTCCCGCCGGGCGCCATGTCCCTTGCCCACCTGAACGCCCACTGCACCCTTTGCCATACCTGCGTGAGGGCCTGCCCCAACGAGGCCCTGCACCCTTGCCCCGAGCCGGATCCCGCCCTGTGGAGGAAACCGGTGCTGATAGCGGCCAAGGGATTCTGCCAATACGATTGCATAGAGTGCACCCTTGTGTGCCCAACCAAGGCCCTGGTTAGCATAACCGTGGACGAGAAGCACGTGTTCAGGCTCGCCCAGGTGAGGCTCAAGCTGGACAAGTGCATCGTGGTCACCAACAGGACCAGCTGCGGCGCCTGCGCCGAGCTCTGCCCCACGGGAGCCGTGTACATGGACGAGGGGAGGGTCCCCAACAGGCCCGAGCCCTTCCTCAAAGAGGAGCTCTGCATAGGTTGCGGGGCCTGCCAGAAATCCTGCCCTGTCGCGCCGATGCCTGCCATCTGGATATCCGGGCTCAAGTACCAGGACATGCTGGCCAAACGCCTGGAGAGGCCCGAGGGCCCGGACGAGGTTTTGGAGGATTTCCCGTTCTGAGCTGTTTTATGAGTTTGGGAAATTTATGATGCGGCTAGGTTTTTCGCGCATGCGTGCCGTATCTTCCCATATTCGCCTGCGTTCGCACAAAGTTTCATAAACCACGCCAGTATCGGATTATCGGATTATCGGATTATAGGTTTATCGGATTATCGTAATATTGTATTATCGGATTTGTTAGCTTATTATCCGATAATTGCATTGCTTATGTGACAAGGCGATTATCCGGGTAATCGATTTTGCGGGTTTATCTTGGCTTATTGCGAATTTTTGAATATTGCCGGGGAATTTTACAAATTATTGCGGATCCAAGGCCTTGCGAACGCAAGGGAAGCCCCCATGCGTGTCGCATGTTTTCCGATTGTAAAATTGTTATTGGGTTATTAGGGTTATTTGGATTATTCGGTTATTTTGATTATGGATACTTTGCGGGATTATGGTATCCAAAATGTCACGGCTTTTTGCTTTATAATGCGGCTAGTGTGCGATGATATTGCGCACCGGACAGGCGCATTACGGCAAAAGCGGGCCTCAGCCGCACTTATCCGCCCCTTACGCCAAGGAAAGTTCCTTTAACCCGCAAAGCTTGCGCCGATCGTTTGCATCCTCCGTGAACTTTGCCCCCTCCAGCATAAGGAGGGCCTTCTTCCTGTTGAGCCCGCCGCCGTAGCCAACCAAGCGATTGCTTGCGCCCAGCACCCTGTGGCAGGGGACCAGGATGGACACGGGGTTCCGGCCCATTGCGCTGCCGACGGCCCTGGGGGAGGCCTTTCCCCGGCGGATTGCCACCTGTTCGGCAAGTTGTTTGTAGCTGGAGGTGGAGCCGTAAGGGATCTTAAGGGTCTCCTCCCAGACTGCCACTTGGAAGGGGCTGCCATAGAGGGCGACCTTTGGCCGCTTCGCCCTTTTCCCGGCGAAGTAGCAGGATAGCCAGAGTTCCAGCCCTTCCAGGGTCTTGTCGGATGGATCCTTGGGGAGGGATCTTGCAAGCTCAGGCACACCCTCGCAGTCGTCAAACCAAAGGCCCGCGACCATTCCCCCACAGGCCACGGCGGTCATGGCCCCCAAAGGGGTATCGATCCCCTTGCTTGCAAGCCTTTTGCCCATGCCAAGAAGGGTGTCCCACATATTGCTACTTTTTGGCGCCATGGCCTGTCACTTTGCCCTTTCCTTTGCCTGCCTTTGGCTTCGCCTTGGGTGCGGCCTTGGCAGGCAAGGCTTTTACCGGTCTTGCTGTTTTCCGGGATGCCCTGGCGGGTGTCCTTGTGATTGGTTTCTTGACTTTTGCGAAAGGCTTGTGCGATGCCTTTGCCTTGGCCTTTGCGGATCCCTTGGCCTTGGCCGTTGCCTTGGCCGATGCCTTTGCCTTGGGGATCTTTTTCCCCAATGCCTTGTACAAGGCCCTGGAAAGCTCGTTGGGGCAGGAGCTGGCCTTCTTCCCGCAGGGAACGCCGGACAACAGCTCTGCCAGCTCCAAGGCGTCCCTGCCTTCCCCCAGGCGGGACATGCCCAGAAGGTTCCCAGGGCAGCCACCGGTAAAGATTATGTTGCTGACCTTGCCATCCTCCAAATCGAAGGCGACCTTCCTCGGGCAGACGTTTTTGGTTAGGATCTCGTGTCTCATTCGTTTTCCCCTTGCGTCCCATTAAGGCCAGACAAGGCCTGACGAGACCAAACAATTCCCAAAAGGCCCCATCAAGCCCCACCAATTCCCATCATATCCCATCAATTCTTACCAATTCCCATCAAGGCCCATGGCCCTGGGAGCTTTGCGGCCGTGATTCATCCTTTGGGCGGGCGCGTTTCCAAATAATCAGACTTTATGCAGGGCCCCGGCTTTTGTCAAGGCATCTCCGTTCGCTTCCTTTCCGGCGCTTCCCCTCTGGGGATGGCCATTGCGGGTTTTCCCCCATTGCGGGGCCCGGATCCCAAGCCTGGAACCAAGCCCGCGACCTACCCTCCTCCAACGGACCCTTAATTGGGCGTATTGGGGCGTATTGGGGCGTATTGGCCTTTCGGAAATGTGAGCCCCCTTGACAAGGGCAACCGCTTTTAGTAGTCTTTAGGCGCCTTCCCACAGGAAGACCCACATAGTGCCAGAAACCCCGCCTTAGGCGGACTTTTCCGGCCCTCGCCAAAATCCGCTTAAATCGGTGTCAGGCTCCTTCGTCTGGCTCGGGGGCATAATCCATTGCCCTGGGGCCAGGATCCCATACGGATCGGCCCTGGAAGGAGCCGCCATGACGCCTGACGCTTCCCCCAAAGCCAACTTCCCCCACGTATCGAATAACAAGTCCCCAAGGGTGGGCCCTGACAGGCCCCTGAGGGTCCTTCTCATGGACTGCAGGGACTCCTTTACCCACAACCTCGCCCAGCTCGCAAGAAGGATCCTTTGCGAAAAAGGCACCCTCGACGTGGTGGGCTGCGACCGGCTGGACGTGGAAGCCGCGGGCTCCTACGACCGCATCCTGCTCTCCCCGGGGCCAGGCGTCCCCTCCGAGACCCCCGGGCTCATGGGGCTCATCGCGGCGCATTCCCACAGGGTGCCCATGCTGGGGGTGTGCCTGGGCCACCAGGCCCTCGCGGAGCATTTCGGGGGAAGGCTTGTGAACCTGAGGCGGGTCTTTCACGGGATAGCGTCAGAGATAAGTATCCTCAAAGCGGTTGGCCCCCTCTCGGGGCTCCCGGGCAGCATCGTGGGCGGCAGGTACCACTCCTGGGTGGTAGAGCCGGATAGCATCCCAAGCGTCCTCGAGGTCACCGCGGTGGACGGGGAGGGGAGGATCATGGCCTTCTCCCACAGGGAGCAAGATATCCACGGGGTCCAGTTCCACCCGGAGTCGATACTCACCCCGGAGGGCCCGGGGATGCTCAGGAACTTCCTCCTGGGCGGGGGCTCGGCCCTGTCCCCAAGGGAACCCGCGCCTTTCGACATAAGCTACCCAAACGACCCCAAGGCCCTTCCGGGGCCAAGTTTCCCCCTGCCCCGGCAGGCGGGCGCCTTCGGGGGGTGAGCCGATGGAAACGTTGGACGCCCAAACACTGCGGGAAAGGATGAACGGGCACGCGGGCGGGCGCGAGCCCTTCCTCTTCGCGGTGGATTTCGAGCTGGGCGAGGGGATCATCGCGACCGAGCCCTTCGCCGACAGGGATCTTCTCTTCTCGGTAAGGGGGAGGGGGAATGGCCGCGGGAATGGCCCTGGGAATGTCGGCCCGGGCCTGTCCCCGGCCGCGGCGGCGGCCGGGGGGAGGCAATCCCTTCTGGAAGCGGACCTCATGCCATTCCACGATTACCTGGGAAAGTTCATGGTGGTCAGGAGGGGGCTTTTGAGGGGGGATTCGTTCCTTGTGAACCTTACGGTAAGGACCCCCATAAGGGTCGGGCTGGGGCTCGAGGATATCTTTTACCTGAGCGACGCACCCTATTCCCTGTGCGTCCCGGGGCGCTTCTGCTGCTTTTCGCCCGAGACCTTCGTGACGATTAAGGGGGGCGTGATAGCGACGCATCCGATGAAGGGGACCATAGACGCCTCCTTGCCGGACGCGGAGGGGAGGATACTATCGGATTTCAAGGAGTCCGCCGAGCACGCGACGATAGTGGATCTCCTCAGAAACGATCTTGGGGTCGAGGCGGAAAGGGTCAGCGTGACAAGATACCGCTATATAGACAGGCTCAGGACAAGCGAGAGGGAGATCCTCCAGGTGAGCTCGGAGATCAGGGGATCCTTGGGGGAGGGCTGGAAGGCGAGGCTCGGGGATCTTGTGTTCGGCATGCTCCCGGCAGGGTCCTGCTCCGGCGCCCCGAAACTTTCCACCTTGGGGATAATCAGGGAGGCGGAGGGGGAGCCCAGGGGCTACTACACGGGGGTCTTCGGCTTGTTCGACGGGGAGGATCTGGACTCCGGGGTGCTAATCCGCTTCGTGGAGGAAAGGGATGGCTCCACCTATTTCAGGAGCGGGGGCGGCATCACCGCCTTCAGCAGGCCCCAGGACGAGTACCGGGAGGTGATGGAGAAGATCTATCTGCCCTTCGCGGGCGACCCGAAAAAGGCCCGGTGATGGGAAAGACTAAGCAAGCGGCCGGTAGCGTGCCTTGCCTCGGGCAAGGCGTAAGTAATGCCGGCCCCCCCCTGTTCCTTGAGAGCGTCAAGGCCAAGGACGGGCTCTACCACAACGTTCCCTATCACGAGAAGAGGATGCGAAGGGCCCTTGCGAGCGTGAACCTTGCCCTTGGGTCCCCCTTGGGGGGGATGCTCCCAAAGCCACCAAGCGAGGGCCTTTTCAAGGCAAGGGTCATATACCCGTTACCTGACGGGGGCGCGAGTGTCGAGCTGGTGCCCTACAGCATCCCCGCGATGGATACCCTTCAGGCGGTCGATGCGCCGGGCCTTAGCTACCCGCACAAGTACCTTGATAGAGCCGCCCTCACGGCCCTGAAGGAGGGCTCTCCCGCCTCGGAAATCATCATATGCGTGGGAGGGAGGGTTACCGACGCGACAATCGCGAACCTCGTCCTTGAGTGCCCCTCCGGGCTCTACACCCCGGAAAGGCCGCTACTGTTGGGGACAAAGCGCGAGGGCCTTTTGAAGGGCGGCATCGTGAAAGAGGCGGACATAAGGGTTTCCGACCTAGGGGACTTCGAGAGGGTCTTCCTTGTGAACGCCATGCTGGACTTGGAGGACGATGTAAGCGTCCCCATGGGGCGGGTGCTGCTCCCTAAAGGTTTAAGGAGCCAATAAAGCCCAATGGCACCTAAACAATGACAGCCAATCCCGCCCCATAAAGCCCCGCAAAGCCAAACCGGCGCACCCTTGCCTGGCGCTGCCCTTACATGGCAGTCCCCCCTTACATGGCATTCCCCCCTTACATGGCAGTCCCGATGTTCGGCGGCTTGGCCTTGAGGCTCCTCTCCATCTCGGGGGCCTCGTAGGAGCCGATGACGTGGCACTTGTCCGTGTGCTCGCTCAGGGCGGCCAGGGCCTTGGTCACGGACCCGTCTTCGAAGTGCCCCTCCAGCTCAAGGAAGAATAGGTACTCCCAGGGCGTGTCGGAGTTGGGCCTCGAGTGCAGCCTTGTCAGGTTGACCCCTGAGTCGGCCAGGGGCTGGAGGCACTTGTAGAGGCTCCCCGAGCTGTGGGCCGCGGAGAACCACACCAGGGTGCGGTCGTTCCCCGTGGGCTGGCTGTCGTCGTGGCTCATGACCAGAAAGCAGGTCTGGTTGTGCTGCAGGTCCTGGATGTCCCCGGACATGACGGTCAGGTTGTAGTAGGTGGCAAGCGTCGGGTGGCCGATGACAGCGCAGCTGTCGTCGTTCTGGGCCATGTGGACGCCCGCGGCGGTCGACACGGTGGGCCTCAGCTCCACCCCGGGGAGGTTCAGGGCCAGCCAGTTGCGGCACTGGGCCAGTGCCTGCGGGTGCGAGCTGATGGCCTTTATGAGGGAGAGATCCCCGTGGGTGCTCATGAGCGATAGGTGCACCTTGAGGTTCAGCATGGCCTGGGCCCTGAGGCTGGTCTTCGTCAGAAGGTCGAGCGTTTGGCCCACTATCCCCTCGGTGCTGTTCTCGAAGGGCACCAGGGCGAAGTCCGCCTCGCCGCTGTCTGCCATCTCGAAGACCTGGGGCAGGTCGTCCGCCGGCATGAAGAAGGCGAGTTTCCCGAACTGGTGCAGAGCCGCCGCATGGCTGAAAGTCCCGGCCGGCCCCAGGAAGGTTACCTTGGTGGGCGCCTGGGCCGCCCTGCAGGCCTTGATTATCTCGTTGAAGACGGAGGATGCGGCCTCAAGGCTCAGGCCGTCCCCGGGCTTTATGGAGTTCGCGAGGTGCCCCAGCACCTGCTTTTCCCGGATGAGATCCATTATGGGCAGGGAGTTCGTCTTCTTGAGCTTCCCAAGCTCTATGGCCGCCCTTGCGCGCCTCTGGACGAGGTCGAGGATCTTTATGTCTATGTCGTCAATCTCCTTGCGGAGAGGCGCGAGTATGGCCTGGGCTTCCTTGCTTCGCGATTGCATGTTGTCCCTCCTAGAGTCCCTTGGACTCTTCGTGCTGGGAAAGGGTCGATATCCTCCTCCCGAAGTGGGGGGCGATGTCGGCCAGCTGCGCCATCAGTTCCCTGAATGACTGCGGGGTGAGCGACTCCTCGCCGTCGCAGAGCGCGAGCTCGGGCGCGCAGTGCACCTCTATCATCAGCCCGTCCGCGCCCACCGCGAGCGCGGCCTTCGCGAGCGGCGCCACGTAGTGGCGCTTGCCGCTCGCGTGGCTCGGGTCGATTATCACCGGGAGGTGCGACCTCTCCTTTATGGCCGGGACCGCCGAGATGTCCAGGGTGTTGCGGGTGGAGGGCTCGAAGGTGCGGATCCCCCGCTCGCAGAGGATTACCTGATCGTTTCCGCCGGCCAAGAGGTACTCGGCCGAGCAGAGCAGCTCGTCAACCGTGTTCATGAGCCCGCGCTTTAGGAGCACCGGCTTCCTGCACTTGGATAGCCGCTTCAGCAGCGAGAAGTTCTGGGAGTTCCTGGCCCCGACCTGGAGGATGTCCGCGTAGGACTCGACCAGGTCTATGTCCGTCGAGTCCATGACCTCGGTCACCACCGGGAGCCCGGTAAGCTCCCTCGCCTTGGAGAGCATCTTGAGCCCCTCCTCAGCCAACCCCTGGAAGCTGTAGGGGGACGAGCGGGGCTTGAAGGCGCCGCCCCTGATGATGTGGGCCCCGGATAGCTTCACGTCCCAGGCCGTGCCCAGCATCTGGGGGTCGTGCTCGACGGAGCAGGGCCCCGCCATCACTATGAACTCGGGGCCGCCCACGGTAAGATCGCCCACCCTGACGAGGCTGTCCTCCGGGTGGGTGATGCGGCTGGTAAGCTTGTAGGGCGGGAGCTTCTTCGGGGGCTCTGGTGCCGCCTGCGCGGCTTGGGGTTCGGTCATGGCTAACTCCGGGTTGTGGTATTCCGGGGCCCAGGCCCCGGTGGCCGCGCCAAAGGCTGCGGCTTGTTGTTGTAAGTCGATGTTTGCGTATTGGGTCTTGATACGCGCCTTTGGTGGCGTATGCCCCAAAACGGGATTTTAAAAAATAGGTTGATGTCGGCCAATCAGGTCAAGTCTCAAGGGATGCGGCCTTGTGCCTTATTGTGCCTTATTGTGCCTTATTGTCCCGTATTGTCCCTCGCGCTTACCCCATAATGGCCGCAGGCGGAGATGGGCGCAAGCGGACGGCTTGGACGGGACGATCTTTTTGGGAAAACGCCAAAATCACGGCAAACAGGGGCAGGTTGGCGACAGCTTTTAAGAGAAGGCAATTAAAAGGCAACAAGAAGGCAACCAAAAGGCAATAAACAAGAAGGCAACCAAAAGGCAATAAAAAAGGGCCGCAGGCGGTTTCGCCTGCGGCCCTTGCGATCCTTTGTCGGATCCGCTTTTTAGGCAATCTCAGGCGAAACCCCCCTTGGGCCCGTAAAAATAAAAAAAGCCACCAAAGGCAAAGCCTTGCCAGGTGGCGACGTAGGGGTAGCCAGAGCCCGCGGCAGGCGCCGCGGCCCTTGTCTTGGTCCCGGTATCAGGGGTTTGGCAAGGTGCTGTCATAATTAGAATATAAGAGTAAACCCTTGGAATTCCGCTTGGCGGACCCTTTTTAACGCCAAGGGAGGGGCCTACGCAAAATTAATTTCTTAAAATACCTAGGAAATTTTTTTCTGTCAAGCTTTTTTTCCGGGCCAAATAGGGCCAAAAAAGCCCTTTTATTATAGTTTATGACTAGTTAATCATATAAAAACATGCAATTCTATTGCATATTATAATTAATTATTAACGCAAGGCAGGGGCGGTGGTCAAAATTTTTTTCTTTGACCCCCCTTGTCAAATCGGAGATCGTGCTTATCTTTCTCTTTGCGGGGGGGGAAGGCCCAGTCGCCCACCCCGGGGGCCCTCAGGCCCCGCTTCCCTGTCCCCCCGAAAGAAGCCAAGGCCCGGCAAGCCCTTGGCAAGGCGTTAGTTCGTGGGCCTGCCTCTTGCCGTGAGGTAGTTGGAGTCGGTGAGGTTCACAATCTCCACCCGCCTGTTGCGGCCGTTCTCGGGGTCCAGGTTGGGAAGCGGCCTGGACTCGCCGAAGGCCTCGGTGGGAAGCAAGGCCGGGGCTATGTCGAAGTTGTCTATCAGGTAGGCCTGGACCCTGTTGGCCCTTCTTTGGGACAGGTCCATGTTGTACTCGAACGTGCCCCTTGAGTCGGTGTGCCCTTCCAGCCGGAAGGTCTTGCCCCTCAGCTCCTGGGAGCCAAGGGCCCTCCCCAGGGTGTTCACCGTCCTTACCGCCTGCGGGGTGAGGGTGTCCCTGTCGAAGTCGAACAGTATGTTCAGCGCGAGCCTGGGGGAGTTGTCGATGTCCGGTTCGTTCAACCACTTCTCGGGAGGCGGGCTCCCGCCCCTCGCCAAGGTCAGCGCGGCCCTCTCCTCCGGGGTGTAGGCGGCGCGCCTCTCGCCGGGCCTGGGCGTAAGGGCCTTTATCATGTCGTCCACCGAGGGGTCCCGCACCGCGGTCAGGTCCGTGAGCCTCCTGTCGTTCACGTACATGAAAGGATAATGTATGAATGTCCATCTTGGAAGCGGGAACTCGGAGAATGGCGGCTCCTTGCTCTCGAAGGCGCCCGAGCCGTCGTAGTCCACCACCTGGTAGTCCCATGGATCCACCAGGTCGTGGTCGGCCACGTAGCAGAAGACCCTCCCGTTGTGGCTTAGCCTAAGGGCCCTTCCTTCCTGGTCGGGGAGGACGAACTCCTCGCGCCTCGTCTCCTCGCCTTCGACCGTTATGTCGAAGTCCATCATCTCGTCGGATACCCTGAGGGCCCCGTAAAGCGGGGGGGTCATCCAGCCGTAGGGGTAGTACTCGTGGTGGTTGGTCATGGCGGTCGCGCCGTCGGCCATCACCCAGGCCAGTACGCACGCGGCCAGGGCGGCGACGGCCGCCGCAAGGGCGCGCAAGCGCCGGCTTTCCTTTTTCCCGGGCTCCATCGGGGGTCCTTTCGCAGGCCTTGGGCAAGGCCCGTCCCTTATCTTATCGGTCGTTTGAAAAAAATACCTTAACGCCCTTGATTTTGCCCGCTTTTGCCTTATCATTTATTCATCACTTTGGCATATACGTCATTTCCGGGGCCCGCGGGCCAGGGTGGCCCAATCCGGCCGCCCCGTGCCCATCGTTTGGCCATGCGCGTTTCCATGGCCGGCCCCGTGTTGCCCAGAACCTCGTCCGCCATGCGCGAAACCATGGCCGGACGGCCGCGGAAGCGGCGGGGGGATCCAATTGCCTTTCAGCGACGCATTCATAGCGGAGGTACGCGAGGCCACGGACATACTGGCCGTCATCGGGCAGTACGTCGATCTCAAGCGGGCCGGTTCCAACAGCTACAAGGGGCTCTGCCCCTTCCATGCCGAGAGGACCCCCTCCTTCCACGTGAACCCCCAGGACAAGTTCTTCCATTGCTTCGGCTGCAACACGGGGGGCGACGTCTACAAGTTCCTGGGGCTCGCGGCCGGGCTCAGCTTCCCCGAGGCGGTCCGGGAGCTCGCCAAGAGGGCGGGCATAAGCGTGCCCGAGCCCGACGGCCGCTCGGCCCTTGCCGACAGGGAGGCCCAGAGAAGGAAGCAGAGGCTGCTGGACGCCATGCGCAGGGCGTCCGAGATATTCCAGGACAACCTCTGGCGGCCCGCCGCGACCGGCGTGCGCAACTATTTGCGCAAGCGGGGCGTGGACGACGAGGTGGCGAGGACCTTCGGGCTCGGCTACAGCCTCGACGACTGGGACCACCTTACAAGGACCCTTGTATCCGAGGGCTTCGAAAGGGGGATCCTCCTGGAGTCGGGCCTCTCCAAGGCGAGGGAGGGCGCCGGCAAGGGCTGCTACGACGCCTTCAGGGGGAGGCTCATGATCCCCGTGATCGACCAGGACGGCAAGGTGGTGGCCTTCGGCGGGAGGCTGGCCGGCGAGGGCAGGACCATACACCAGGACGCCCCCAAGTACGTGAACTCGCCTGTCACGCCCATATACAAGAAGGGGAGGCTTCTCTTCGGGCTCCCCCAGGCGAGGCCGTACCTCAAGGCCTTGGGCGCGGCCTACGTGGTGGAGGGCTACTTCGACCTCATAGCCCTCGCCTCGGTGGGCATAAGGAACGTGGTGGCGGCGCTCGGGACCGCCTTCACCCAGGCGCAGGTGAACCTTCTGAAGGGGAAGGCCAAGGAGCTCTACCTTCTCTTCGACGGGGACACGGCCGGCCGGGAGGCCGCCAAGAAGTCGCTCCCCAAGCTTTTGAACGCGGAGATAGAGGGAAGGGTCCTGACCCTTCCCGACGGGGACGACCCGGACACCTTCGCGAGAAGGGAGGGGCCGGACGCGGTCCTGGCACTGGCCGAAGGCGCGAGGGACATTCTCGACTACGCGGTGGCCCGGGTGATGGAGGCCCACCCGTCCACGCTCATAGGGCAGGCCCAGGCCATGCGGGAGGTCAGGGAGCTCATAGCCGAGGTCCCGGACGGGGCCAAGGGCCAGCTGTTGCGTCGCATGTTCGCGGAAAAGCTGGGGGTGGACCCCAAGCTCTTCAGCCTCCTGGAGGACAAGGCCAAAGAAGCCCCCGCCCCGGGCAGGCAGGGCCCCGCGGACGAGGCGGACCACGACGGGGCGCAGCTCCCCTTCGACCCGGTCGCGGGAAGCATCCTGCGGCACGTCATAGTCTACCCGGAGACCGCCGGGAGGCTGAGGGAACTGGCCCTCTACTGGCCGGAGGACCCGAGCCTCTTCCTTCAAAGGGAGATGCTGGCCCAGCTTGACGCGGTGGGGAGGGTTGAGCCCGGGAAGCTCATGCTGCGGGGGCACGACGGGCTCCTGGGGCTTGTCTCGGCCGCCGCCCTCACGCCCAGGTCGCTCGATCCCGAGTCGGCCGCCCAGGTCTTCCGGGAGTACGCCCAGAGGCTGAGGCAAAGGGGCGTCAACACCGCCCTTATGCGCCTGTCCTCGGGCATGGCCGAAGCCGAGGCCAGGGGCGACCACCAGGGCATGGCCAGGATAATGGAGGAGCAAAGGAGGCTCCGGGAGGAAAAGAAGAGGCTGGACTCCCCGTCCCCGGGCATGACCATGGGCTAGCGAAGGCCTTGGGCCAGCGAAGGCCATGGGCCAGCTTAAGGCCCCGCACGATGCCATGAGAGGCGGCTCGAGCATGGCTTGCGCCGCCGCTGGAGGATTCCATGGAAAGTGACGATAGGTGTGTATGGGCCAAAAGCCACCCGAAAGACGGCCAAAGCCCCATCGAATGGCCGCCGGTTTTGCGGCTGCCGTAAAATGGGGGATAATGAGCGGTAAGATGGCATAAAAAAAATCGCAATGGGGTTTATCCTTTGAGGCTGGCAGGCCTTCCAACCAGCCCCAAGCCGCACCAAGCAGCCCCAAGGCCGCCCCAAACGGCCTTCCGGCTTGGCCAACCGGGCCAAAGGATTGAAAAATCCCTTGATTATGCACTTAAGTGCGATTTTTGCCTTGAGTTTCGGTGGCGGATCCTGTATTTGGTATGCTCACGGGATCCAAACCACCAAAAGAGCCTCCCCGGGGCGGCCGACGGCCGCCCCGGGGCATGACCCGAGGGCCGAACCGCCGGCCCCATGGGTCAGCCCAATGGGTCAGCCCAATGGGCCCGGCCCCAAAGGCCAGGCCCCAAAGGCCAGGCCCAAGGCCCCGCCCCACCATGGGCGCGTCCGTTAGTTTTTTGTGTTTTTTTTGCCCACGGAGCTTTTTTTCTGTGGCTTATTGTCAAGTTTTTAGTTATAACCCTAATCTGGCTTTTGCGCCCCCTATCGGCCCCACCCGGCCACGGGGGCCGCGCCCCGCAGGCCGCGAAGGGCGCCCCCAGGGCGGCCTTCCCGGCCCCGCGCACGACACCTGCCATGGCCCTTCCCGGGGCAAGCCCCGGGCCGGGTTCTTCCAGAGGCTTCCGCCGTCGCCAAAACAGGCACACGCCAGCCACGCCCCATTCAACCAGCTGCCGCAAGGGATTGCCCCCGGCTTGGCTTTCAGGGCGGCCCAAGGCCGCCCCGCGGTGCCCCCAAGGGCCTTCCCGCGCATACGAACCCGGCCCCGGGCGGGGCCTTTCGCCCTTACGATTCCCACGGCCGCCAAACGGCGCGCAACTTATAAGGAGATGGACCCGTGGACCCGCTTGCCAATGAAGTGGATATCGATCTCTTCAGGAAGATCGAGGCGGGCGAGCAGGATATAGCGTTTCTCGTACTGCAGACCCCGGCAGGGTACAAGGGCCTCCGGGAGTTGGCCGAAGGGCTCCGCTCGGGCGAGCTGGATCCCAAGGGCATAATCAAGGACTGGGACGTGTTCCAGGACCAAGGCCTGGTGAAGCTCTTCCTGGACGCCGCGGACGAGATAGCCTACGTCATACGTTGTCGGGACGCCTTCGTTCGCAGTTTAGAGCTCGGGTTCAAGTGGGCACCCCCCAAGAGTGATTGGACCCTCTACGGGTTCTCTCGCAACTACAGGGACGAGCTGGTGGCCCAGCTCCCCTACCTTCGGCTGGACAGGGGCCAGCTTCACCGGATGGAGCGCAGGCTCGGGGACTGGTGGGGGGAGTCCAGGGAGAACGGCGATATAATCGAAGGCATACTCGGAAAGTTGTGGCAAAAGGACCTAGGGGAGCTAAGCTGGCTTTTGCCCAGGCCCGATTCCGCCGACGATTACAGGGAGGACAAGCTAAACACGCTCAGCCGCTGGCTCCCCGATCTCGACATGCTTTTAGAGTGCCGGCGGTGCTTTGAAAGGCTTGAGCGCATCCATGAGGAATCCGGCATGTACCCGGAGGACATCAGGTCCGTCCTGAGGCTAATCAGGGATGCGAGGATGGGGATCGATGAGGCGAAGAGGGGCTTAGTCGAGGCCAACCTGGGGCTTGTGGGGCCAATCGCCAGGGAGTACTCCACTAAGTGGTTTCCCTTCGAGGATCTCATGCGGGTAGGGGCCGAAGAGCTCGCGAAGGCGGCCGACAGCTTCGATTTCACCAGGGGCCTCGGCTTTTCCGACTACGCCAAGATTTGGGTGGGCCTGGTGCTGTCCAAGGCCTCCGCCAAGGCGATAAGCCCCGAATACCCGTTTTCCCGCAGGCAAAAGAACGCCTGCGGCAAGGCCGAGGCGTTGCTCGCCCTCATGAAGACCCGGGGCCGCAAGCCCACATCGGTGGAGATGGCCGGCCACATGGGGCTCACGGCGGAAAAGCCCAACGGGCTCCCGGCCGAGGAAGCCTAGGGCGGCTTAAGGGCCTTCCAGCGCACACGAACCCGGCCCCGGACGGGGCCTTTTGCCAGACGATTCCTACGGCCGCCCTGCGGCGCGCAACCCACAAGGAGATGGGACCCGTGAAACCGTTTACCAAGGAAGATGAAAACAGGTACTTCAAGAGGATCGACGAGGGCAAGCTGGATATAGCGTCCCTGGTACTTCAGACCCCGGCAGGGGTCAAGGGCCTCATGGAGTGGGCCGAAGGGCTCCGCTCGGGCGAGCTGGATCCCAAGGGCATAATCAAGGACTGGGAGGTGGACAAGGACCCCGAAAAGGTCGCGCGCTTCCTTCGCGTGGCGGAAGCCATAGCCCTAGGCTTCAGGAAGCAGGAGGCCTACGCCCGCAAGGCCATACCGGAGATAAAGGACGCGAGCCCCCAGCTCATGAAGGAGATGTTAGAGAGAAAGCGGGAATACATCAGCGAGTTGGGGGCCCTGATACCCACCCTGGGCCTCGACAGGAACCAGCTTCACCGGATGGTGCGCAAGTTCAGGGCCTGGTCGAAGGAGTACGCGGATAACGGCAACGCGATCGAGGGCATAATCGACAGGCTGGGCCTCAGGGACCAAGAGGAGCTGAGGGGGCTGATGCCCAGGCCCGGGGCCGCCGACAAGGCCAAGGAGGCGAAGCTCCGCCCGCTCAGGCGCGCGTTCCCGGACCTCGACCTCATGCTTTCCGACGCCCGTCACGCACTGGAAAGGATTGCGTACATCCAAGAGGAAAGCGGCATGAGCCCGGGCTACCTCAAAAACGTCCTGAAACAGATCAGGGCGCGGAAGAAACAGCTCAACGGCCTGAAGAGGATCGTGGTCGAGGGCAAGGCGGGGCTTGTGGAGCCAATCGCCAAGAAGTACCTCGACAGGGGGGTCCCCCTGGACGATCTCATGCGGGCGGGGGTCTTCGGGCTCGGGCAGGCGGTCGACAACTTCGAACGCGCCAAGGGTTTGGGCTTTTCCGGCTTCGCCGTTTGGTGGATCCGCCAGGCCCTGACCAGGGCCGTGGCCGACGCGCAAAAACCCGAGCGCGTCCATCTCGACATGGCGGACAGAATAAACCAAGTGCGCAAGGTGGCCCACGCCCTCCTGAAGAGCCTGGGCCGCGAGCCCACCCCGGCCGAGATATCCGAGGCCGTGGGGCTCCCGCTTGGGAGGCTGCGCAAGCTCCTAAAAAGCGCCAAGGATTCCAAGGGGGGATCCGGAAAGCCCCGCGAATGACCCCCGCCCCGCCCCGGCGCGACACCCGGGAGGGGCTTTCCCCGCGGGCCCCCGCCCGCGCAAGCCGCGGGCCTTGGCCCGCGGCGCACAACCATACCAGCGGCCGAACGAGAGAGCCTTCGGCCAAGCTTCAAGGGCGGCCCCAAGGCCGCCCCGCGGGGGGGCCCCCGCGCATAAGCCCGGCCCGGGCGAACCGGGCATGGCCAGGTACCCGCGGGTGGCTTCCCGCGACCAAGGGCCCGGCCGTCAAGAGGACGGCCGGGCCCACCGCCCGCGCGTCATCGCGCGCCGGACGCAGGCCCCCGCCCGTGTCCGGCCAAGGCGGGATCCAGCATTGTTTTTTTCCGTTCATGGCCGCGCGGCGCGCGGCGACGATGGGAGGTTTTAAGGTGACCAGGGAAATGTTCCGCAAGAAGGTGGTTCCCAAGAAGGGCCAGGGGGAGCAGTTCGAGTTCGACGGCTTGGACGAGTCCATTGCCTCGGGCCTGGACGAGACCGACAAGTTCGACGATTTGGTCGACCGCTACGGCGACGGCGACTACCCGGCGTTGGAGTCCAAGATGCTAGGCGACGCGCCCAAGGGCTTCCAGGGCTACAAGCCCGACGAGAGGGAGCCGGAGCACGCGTTCGTCCAGGCCCCGCAGTCCAAGGTGACCGACCCGGTCAAGATGTACCTCAAGGAGATGGGGTTGGTGAACCTGCTCACCAAGGAGGAGGAGATCGAGCTCGCCAAGAAGATCGAGGCCGGCGAGATGGAGATAATATCCCTCATAATGAAGACCCCGGCGGGCCTCGAAGGCCTCCTGGAGATAGCCGACAGGCTCAGGGAGGGGGATCTCAGGCTGAAGGACATCCTCAAGGGCGCGGAGGAGGAGGAGAACCCCGGCTCCGATCTCAGCAAGAGGGAGCAGTTCCTGGGCGTTGTCGAAAGGATCGCCGGCGTCTTCAGGAAGCGGGAGGCCTACGCCCGCAAGGTGCTCCCTGAGCTTGAAAGCGCCACCCCGGAGCGCCTCAGGAGGATCGCCCAGCAGAAGCAGAGGTACCAGGCCGAGATGGGCGCCCTGTTCCACTCCCTGGGCCTGGACAGGCGCCAGTTCGACCTGATAGTGAGCAGGCTAAGGGGCTGGCAGGAGGAGTTCAGGGAGAACGGCAAGCTTGTCGACAAGAACCTCTCGCTCCTGAGGCTCAAGGGCCAGGACGAGCTAAGGGCCCTCTTCCCCGAGCCCGGGGTCGCCGACAAGGCCCGGGACAGGAAGCTGCGCTCGCTCAGGCGCTCCCACCCAGACCTTGACGACCTGCTTCTCGAAAGCGCGCGTGCCTTGGAAAGGCTCGGGTCACTGCGGGAGGAAAGCGGCATGAGCCCCGAGGAGCTCGCGAACATCCTCAACAGCATAAGGAGCGCGGAGGAGGACGCCTCCAACGCCAAGAGCCACCTAATAGAGGCCAACCTGAGGCTTGTGGTGTCCATCGCCAAGAAGTACACCAACAGGGGGCTTCAGTTCCTGGATCTCATCCAGGAGGGGAACATCGGGCTCATGAGGGCGGTCGACAAGTTCGACCACCGCCGGGGCTTCAAGTTCTCCACCTACGCCACCTGGTGGATCCGCCAGGCCATAACCAGGGCCATAGCCGACCAGGCCAGGACCATACGCATACCGGTCCACATGATAGAGACCATCAACCGCCTCCTGAGGGTCACCCGCAGCCTGCTGCAGACCCTGGGCCGCGAGCCCACCCCGGAGGAGATAGCCGCCTCCATGGAGCTCCCGGTGGAGAAGGTGCGCAGGGTCATGAAGATAGCCAAGGAGCCCATATCCCTCGAGACCCCCATCGGCGACGACGGGGACAGCTACCTGGGCGACTTCGTGGAGGACCAGAACAACCTGAGCGCCTCCGAGGCGGTCATCAAGCTGAACCTGTCCGAGCAGGCCAAGAAGGTGCTCTCGACCCTAACCACCAGGGAGGCCAAGGTCCTCTGCATGCGTTTCGGCATAGGGGAGAAGACCGACCACACCCTGGAGGAGGTGGGCCAGGAGTTCAACGTGACCCGCGAGCGCATCCGCCAGATCGAGTCCAAGGCCATACGCAAGCTGAAGCACCCCAGCCGCAGCAGGCACCTGCGCCCCTTCTACGATTGAGGGGAAAGGGCCGTTCCGGGGCCCCCTCGGGCCAAGCCCAGGGGGGCCCCTTTACCAAGCCCCGCGCCCCCCGGGCGCGGGCGGCTTCCAAGGATCCAAAGACCCCCCGCAGGGGGGCCCCAACCCAAGCCCGCGACTAGCGGGGAAGGGGGCCAGGCGCATGGGCGCGCAAAGGGAGATAGTCTTGGCCGGTGGTTGCTTCTGGGGGGTGGAGCATTATCTGTCGCTCATCCCGGGGGTGCTCTCGGCCGTCTCCGGCTACGCCAACGGCAAGGGCGAGGACCCGGGCTACGAGGAGGTCTGCTCGGGGACCCGGGGCTTCGCCGAGGCGGTCCTGGTGGGATACGACCCGACCGTCGTGTCCCTCAGGGAGATACTGGGCCTGTTCTGGAATATCATAGATCCCACCTCGCTGAACCGCCAGGGCAACGACGTGGGCGTGCAGTACAGGACCGGGGTCTACTACCGGGATCCGGCGGATCTCCCGGTCATAGAGGAATCGCTCTCCGGGCTTGGGGGGCGGCTTTCAAAGCCCATCGCCGTCGAGTGCCTGCCGCTTGCCAACTTCTATCCCGCCGAGGGCTACCACCAGAAGTACCTGGAGAAGAACCCCGGGGGCTACTGCCACATCCCGGAGGGACGCTTCCAAGAGGCCAGGGATTTCAGGCCCGGCGCCAAGGCCGTGCCCCAGGGCGGGGGCCCGGGGCCCGCCGCGCGGGACCCCTCGCTCAGGGAGAGGCTTTCCCCCATCCAGTACGAGGTGACCCAGAACGGCGCGACCGAGCCACCCTTCCGCAACGCCTTCCACGACAAGTTCGAGCCCGGCATTTACGTGGACGTGGTGGACGGCACCCCTTTGTTCCTCTCGACGGACAAGTTCCAGTCCGGCTGCGGCTGGCCCAGCTTTTCGAGGCCCATAGACCAGGCGAGGGTAAGGGACCTCCCTGACAGGTCCCACGGCCTTGACAGGGTCGAGGTGCGGGCGGCCGCAAGCGGCTCCCACCTGGGGCACGTCTTCCCGGACGGGCCCGGGGACCTGGGCGGCCTGCGCTATTGCATAAACAGCGCGTCCCTGAGGTTCGTGCGCAAGGATGACATGGAGGCCGAGGGTTACGGGGGGTTCCTGCCGCTCCTTGGCTGAGCGTGGCGCCCCGCTGCCGGGCCGTTAGTCGCCTTTGGCGGCCCATGGCATACCTTATAATCCCCCAATTATCCCACCGATATCCCCAATTGCCCGATACGGGCTTTGAAAACGCAAAAAATATAATTCCGTATAACTCCGTATAACGACCGATAACAGCGTGTAAACCCCCATAGGCCCCCCTTGGCCGCAAATCCCCGCGACCAGGCGGCATCCCAGGGCTTTCCGGCTTTCAGCCGATTATCCGCATACATTTCCCCATATTCACCCCCAATTCCCCTCAATTTCGCGAGCTTTCACCTCTCATCCCGCCAATCCTGCGGCTTTTTTACGTATTTTCCAAAAAACCGATATCGGCTAGCCAAGAAGCCATGGCCCGAGCCCCGAAAGGCCCAAGCCCCGAAAGGCCCGAGCCCTGGGAACATCGCGGCCGGCCTTGCGCATGGCCTTATTGGCCTTCCAGGCCTTCCGGGGGGCCGCTTCGCTTGGCCAACCCGTGCCCGATTATAAGTATGGGTGGGACCCGCGGTGGCCGCGGGCTTGGCCGGGGACCCTGAAAGGGGCGCCAATGCGGGAAAAATCCTTAAGTTTGTGGCAAAGGCCCTTATGCGTGTGCTATAATCCCAAAGTTGCGCTGAATCGCCTGTGGGCCTCCCATGGCCTAGCATTTTGACGCGGCCGTAGGCGCCTTGAGGCTGCCTGCGAGGAATTTCAAAGCTCGGGGATAACATGGAAAACAGCTCTAACAACCACGATACCAGTTCATTTACCAAACAGGAGGGGCCCGCAGAGGGCGTGGCCCCCGCCCTTTCCGGCGGCGAGGGCCAGGCGGCGGGGCCCCCCACGGGGGACGGAGGTCGGGACGGTAGCGTGACAGCCGCCGGGGCCAAGGCCAAGGCAATCGATGACGGGGCCGACGCCCCAGGGGACATGGACGGCGCCTTGGGCTCCGACCAACTGGACGACCCGTCCGACAAGGACGGCGAAGATGGGGGCGGTAACGCCTCGGGGCAGGACGAACAGGACATACCCATGGAACTCCTCTACGAGGAGAGCTTCAAGAGCTTCTCCGAGGGGGAGGTCCTAAGCGGCATCGTCGTGCTCATCAACAAGGACTACGTGATGGTGGACGTGGGCTCCAAGTGCGAGGGCCGCATCCCCGTGGCCGAGTTCATGGAGGGCGGGAAGCTCACCGTCAAGAGGGGCGACAAGGTCGAGGCCCAGCTGATAAGGCGGGGCGACGACGACGGCGACATGATCCTGTCCAAGGACAAGGCCGCCAAGCAGAAGCTCTGGGACGACCTGGTGCGCAACTTCAACGACGAGACCGCCGTCGAGGGCGTGGTCACCGGCAAGGTCAAGGGGGGCATGAACGTGGACATAAGCGGCGTCCCCGCTTTCCTGCCCGGCTCCCAGCTGGACGTGAGGACGGTCAAGAGCTCGGATCCCTACATAGGCAACACCTACAAGTTCCTCATACTGAAGATAAACCGCCGCCGCGGGAACGTCGTGCTCAGCCGCAGGGCCTTCCTCCTAAAGGAGGCCGAGGCCAAGCGCACCCACGTCCTGGAGACCCTGAAGGAGGGCGCGATCGTGGACGGGGTGGTGAAGAACCTCACCGCCTACGGGGCATTCGTGGACCTTGGCGGCCTCGACGGCCTGCTCCACATAACCGATGTGAGCTGGGGCCGCACGGGCAGGCTGGAGGATCACCTAAAGCCTGGCCAGAAGCTAAGGACCAAGGTGCTGTCCTTCGACAGGGACAAGGGCAAGGTGTCCCTGGGCCTGAAGCAGCTCCAGGACGACCCCTGGGCCTCGGGCATCAAGAAGTTCAGCGTGGGCGACCGCATCCAGGGGAGGGTGGTATCCCTCACAGAGTACGGGGCCTTCGTCGAGATAGCCCCGGGCATGGAGGGGCTCATCCACGTGTCAGAGATGAGCTGGACCCGCAAGGTCCGCAACCCCTCCACGGTCCTGAAGGTGGACGACATAGTCGAGGTCGTCATACACAACATAGACTACGACTCCAAGCGCATATCGCTCAGCATGAAGCAGGTGGAGCCCAACCCCTGGTCCACCGTCGCGGAGCGCTACCCCATCGACACCATCATCGAGGGCAAGATCAAGAGCATCACGGATTTCGGCATCTTCATAGGCATAGACGAGGGGATAGACGGCCTTGTGCACGTCTCCGACATCTCCTGGAACCGCCGCACCCGCCATCCTTCGGAGATCTTCAAGAAGGGCGACTCGGTCAGGGCGGTCATCCTTGCCATAGACGTGGAGCACGAGCGTTTCTCGCTTGGCATCAAGCAGCTGGAGGACGACCCTTGGGCCTCCGCCGCCGCGAGCTACCCCGTGGGGAAGGTCGTGACCGGCCGCATCAACAGCATCACGGAGTTCGGCATATTCGTCACGCTCCAGGACGGCATCGACGGGCTTGTCCACTACTCCCAGGCCTCCACCCCGAAGGGCAAGTCGCTTGCGGAGTGCTACGCCGTGGGCGACGAGATAAGCGCCAAGGTGATCTCCATCTCGGCCGCCGACCACAAGATCGGGCTCTCCCTCAAGACCCAGTCGAAGGAGCGCGAGGACGGGGCGTCGGCCGACTTCTCCGAGCTGGCAGGCGCCAAGGACTCCGCCTTCCGCACCGACGCCTTCGACAAGCTAGGCGCCCTGATAGGCGGCAGGAAGGGCCAGGAGGCCACTGAGGCCAAGCCGGCGGACAAGAAGGCCGACAGGAAAGCCGACAAGAAGGCGGCCGAGAAAGCCTCCGAGCCCGAGGCCGAACCCGAGGCCGAGCCCGGGCCCGGCCCGGAGCCGGAGGCCGCCGCCACGGAGGCGGGAGACGATGACGCGCCCCCCACGGCGGAGGCCGCGCCGGACGAGGGCGCCGAGTCCTGACATGTCAGGCCGGCAAGGAAGAAGGACAGCTTGCAAATCCCTAAAGCAGAGGTAGGCTAGATGGACCAGGTGCCCGACGATCCAAACAGGCCAGAGGGCCCTGGCGGCCAAGGCGGGACCCCCGAGGACGGGGGTCCCCCCGTATCCGACGTACCCCCCGTACCCGTGGTACCCGTGGTGCCCATGGAAGGGGATTCCCAGACGGCGGCCCAGGGCCCATCCGCCCAAGGCCCGCCCCAAGGCCAGCCAATGGCCCCGCCCCAAGGCCAGCCCCAAGGCCAGCCCCAAGGCCAGCCAATCGGCCCGCCCATGGGCCCCGACGGGAAACCCTTGGTAGGCGCCAACGGGAAGCCGCGCCCCATCCGCAGGTTCGTCGAGCCCTCGCCCCCCAAGAAGCGGGGCTCCTTTTTCCCGGGCGGCTACCCCATGGTGATCCTCATCCTGGGGCTTCTGGGCATAGCGTCCTGCCACTTCACCGTGGGCGGCTTCCTGCAACGGCTGGGGACCATGTCCGATGACAAGCCCCTTAGCCAGCCCGGGCTTGCCGTCCTTGCCATAAAGGGCGAGATCTACGACACGGAATGGGCCGTGGAGGCGGTCAAGCGCTTCCACGCGGACCCCAACGTGAAGGCGCTCATCATCCGGGTGGACTCCCCGGGCGGGCTGGTGGCCCCCTGCCAGGAGCTCTACCAGACGCTCAAGCGCTTCGACAGGCCGAAGATCGTGACCATGGGATCGCTCGCGGCCTCGGGCGGCTACTACATCGCGGTGACGGGCGATCACATCTTCGCCAACCCGGGCACCATAACGGGTTCCATCGGCGTCATAATGGAGGCCATAGAGTTCACGGGCGCCATGGAGAAGCTGGGCGTCAAAAGCGAGGTCATCAAGTCCGGCAAGTACAAGGACACCGGCTCCCCCTTCAGGGCCATGCGCCCGGACGAGCGGGAAACCCTTGAGTCCATGGTCATGAACGTCTACGAGCAGTTCGTCCGCGACGTCATGGCCGGCCGCAAAAAGATGACCGAGGAGGCCGTCAGGGCCCTTGCCGACGGCAGGGTCTTCAGCGGCGAGGAGGCCCAGGCCCTGGGCCTGGTGGACTCCCTGGGCGGCTACGACGAGGCGTTGGCCCTCGCCAAGCAGTTGGGCGGGCTACCCAAGGACAAGGATCCCGAGATACTCTACGAGGACGGCCAGACCGGCCTCTTGGGCAGCCTCATCGGCAACTCCTTTGGCTTCCTCAGGCCAATGGGGGAGGCCGTGGTGGCCCCGGGGCTCACCATGAAATACATCTACCACCCCGGTCTCTGAGGGTCGCCCCATGTCTGAAGAGCCCCTAACCAAATCAGGCCTCTTGAACCTTCTGGTTCACTGCAACCCGCAGCTGCCGCCCCAGGTGACCCGCCTGGGGGGCGAGCTTGTCCTGGAGAAGATAGCGGACTCCCTCTCCACGGGCCGCGTCGTCTCGCTGCGGGGCTTCGGGAGGCTGATACCCCGCTTCTACAAACACAGCAACACCAAGAAGCTGGGCATGCTTTTCCACCCTAGCCCGCAGCTGGTCCGCAGGGTGAACGGGTTCGAGCCGGGGCCTGGGCCCAAGGGCACCGGCTGAGAGGCCGCTCCCCCCTTGCCCGCCCCCTTGGCCGCCAAATCCTCAC
Organism: Deltaproteobacteria bacterium; assembly: GCA_031278475.1. Taxonomy (GTDB): domain Bacteria; phylum Desulfobacterota; class Desulfarculia; order Adiutricales; family Adiutricaceae; genus JAISMF01. The sequence continues at coordinate 3,923 of JAITKK010000027.1, read as the reverse complement.
CAAGCCCTAACCCAAGCCCTTATTGAAAAAGACAAGGACCGCCCCGCCTGGCCCGCCTTAGCGGGCCAGGGCGGGGCGGTCTAGGATCATTTTCCCAAAGCCTCGCCCATTTGCTCACCAGTTGACCGGGGGGATCCCCCCCGACCCTTGGAGGCTGCCTACATGTCGATTGCCGAACTGAACAGGGCCATTGAGACGGGCGACCTGGACGTCGCCCTCAGGATCTATCAGCCATTGTCGCAAGATCTCAACATCCCGGAGGATGCTAGGGCCCGGTCCGCCCTCAGGCTCTCGGTAGCCTTCCGCAACAAGGGGAACTTCGAGCAAGCGGACGCGCTGTACCGCTCCATGGAGGGGCTGGGGAACTCCGAGGAGGTGGCCAGCACCAGGGCCCGCGCGGCCTTCAACCTCTTCGAGTCCTACCGCAAGTCGGACGAGCTTGGGAGGGCGGCGGAGATACTCTCCACCATGGCCAAGCTCCTCCAGAGCGACGACATAAAGCTATTGAGGGCCATGGCGGCCGTGAACCTAGTGGAGTCCTTGTCGGCCAAGGGCGACGCGGGCGGCGCCAGGGCGGCCTACGAGGAGATGGCTACAATCGGGAAATCCGAGGAGCTAAACACCATAAGGGCGACCGCTGCCAACTTCCTGCTCGAGGCATACGAGGCCTTGGGCGACTACGGGTCAGCCAAGGATATCTTCGACTCCCTGGGCTCCATGGGCGTGGGGGACTCCGAGGATGTCTCCATAGCCTGTGCGGGCGCCTGCGTGATAATGGCAAGGATCTGCGTGAAAGTTGGGAAGGTGGACGAGGCCAAGTCCTACTTCCACCTGGTATCCGACCTGGAGCAGAAGTTCCCATACCTCTGGGAGCGCAAGGACGAGGTCTTCAGCGTGCTCTATGAGGCGACAGGCGAGGTTGAGTTCTAGGTGGCATTGCACCCATAGCCTTGGGCAAGCCAGATCTTAATGCCGAGATCGAATTATCGAGCCATCGAATTATCGAGCCATCGAATTATCGAGCCATCTAACTATCTAACTACCTTACCTAAAATCCCCTAATTCATACCTAATAAGTGTGCCTATTGATTATGCCTATTGATTATGCCTATTGATTATAACTATTGATTGTAACTATTGATTATGACTATTGATTATAACTATTGATTATAACTATTGATTATAACTATTGATTATGCTTGGGCAGCCATCCTTTATGATTTTGTAGCAAAATTATTGGGATAACCGCCACAAAATAATGGAAAATCAGGATTTTCTTTTCTTATGGGGTATTTTTGTTTGGTGTCTGATACTTCTCAAGAAACAAATGAAGTTGTTAGGGTATATAGAAATAAGGGGATAGATAAAGCTTTTCGTATCATGATAGGTAGCCTCAACAGCAAAAAAACTACTCAGCTGTATAGTGCGGAGAGCATTGAGGGGCACATATTTTTAAAATTTGTTCTTATTTTAAGATTGGCAATCCATAAAATAGTGGATGAAAACAACCTTTACAAAAAGCTTGCTATGGAAGAAATGTTAGGTAAATTAAATATAATACGTAAATGCATTTACCCAAACGCTGATGTTCGTCATAGTGAAATAACAAAAAAACAATCTGGGATCCACAAGATATTTAAAATAGCCCCACTTGCTTTATGGATTTGAATAAATTTTGGTTCTTGGGCCATTGGGCCTTTGCGTTTGGAAGACCCAATGCCCGGACGTTTTTGCAGCACCTGTTTGAAAGCACCTACCTGAGCAGGGTGCTTATTTGTCAGGCCCCTTGGGGCAACTCCTCTTCGACGGACCCGTCCCTCGCCACCACGAACAACCTCGCCTTTGCCCCACTCCCTTCCCTTGCTATGGCCTTCGCGACCGCGTAGATAAGCCCGCGGCAGCAGGGCACCTCCATTATGGGTACCCGGATTTCCCCTATCCTTGGGTGGGCCGCAAGGATTTGCGCAATCTTTTCAATCAGCTCGTCGATGTCCCCCAGCTTGGGGCATCCCATGACCAGCGGGAGCCCCTCGCCCAAGAAGCGCCCATGGAAGGAGGGGGCCGCGAACGCCGTGCAGTCGGCAGCGACAATGAGTGCCGGGGCGTCCAGGAAGGCGGCCCCTGGGTTTACCAGCCCCAGTTGGATGGGCCAGTTCACAAGGCCTACCGGGCCAGTGTCCCCCTTATGGTCCCCTTGCGGGGCTTTAGGGGAAATGCGCATGCCTGCCGCCCCAGGGCAGCCTGGGGCCGGGGTTTTCCCTTTAAGCTTCAGGTGCGATGCGACCTGTGCGGGATCGAAGGCGGGGGACGCCTTCCTCACCACCTTGAGCGCGCCCGTGGGGCAGCTGGAAAGGCAGGCCCCCAGCCCGTCGCAGTAGGTCTCCGATACGAGCTTTGCCTTGCCGTCGACAATCGCTATCGCGCCCTCGGCGCAGGCGCTTGCGCAATCGCCGCAGCCGTCGCAGAGAGCCTCGTTTATTTCTATTATGTCCCTGTGGATGTCTTTGGCCGTCTGGCCTTGGGTGTTGGCTGTCATTTTGGCCTCCTTTCAAGCGTCCCCAGTATCCCCCGGGTGCTCCTTCCCGCGCCTTGGCATATGTCAAGGGCTTTCGCGTGAAGCGGCATTGCGCCGCAATTAACCTATTGATAATGCGGCAGACAAAAAAAATGCGGCGGATTTCAGGGTAATTTGCGGGGAACCTGTTTTCCTAAGGGGAATCGGCTCAGGAGTGGGGTCCGGCTTAGGCTTTGGCGGGTTCCGGGCAGCTATTGGTTTCCGGCCCCCTTGCGAGCGAATTCCTAAAAGGCCTCGCCGCCTACATTATTATCGCCGCCCTTCCCTTCTTCCCGGCGCATCCCGGGTTTCCCACTTCTTGGTAGCTTTCTCTCACTCCCTGTCGCGCTCATTTTCTCCCCAAGTTCCTTACTTTTTTGGCGACTTCCTCTCTTTCTCTCTAATATCCCCACATCCTCCCCAGTACCCCCAATCCCCCATTTTACTAGCCCCTCCCCCCCGATTGCCCGCGGTTTCACTCGATTCCACCCGACTTCCCCCATTCCCTTAAGCCTGGGGGCGGGTGATGCGGTTGGCTTTCCCCTTCGCGGCCTATCCCGGCATTTGAGGCCGCTTTTCGGCAATGTCTTTAAATAAATGGCTGATTATCGCTATGGGTTGTCTTTGATACTACGTTTATGTTGGTTTTGTGGATCCTAAAAATATGTTTTTGCGTTATTTTCGACATTTATGTGACCATAAAAAAGCCCACTTGGCGTTGTTATTCCAAAAAAGCCAATGATTACCGGCACTTACGCCGAAATCCTGGGCTTGGTATGGAATATGCTCTAGGCATACCAGAGCCCGTCACCTTGGCGGGCGATGCCGTTTCGCCCCAGGGCGGGGCGGACGCCGACAACCCCGCCTTCGCGCCCCCGGCAGGGCCCCAAGGCCCCGCCGCAAGGCGCCGAGGCATTGTTTTTTCCCAAGGGGCGGGTCCCAAGGCCTTGCACAGGCCATCGTAAAACAAAGACAAGGAGACAAAGATGCGACAGGTTGCCATTTACGGGAAGGGCGGCATAGGCAAGTCCACCACCACCCAGAACCTAAACGCCGGGCTCGGCGAGATGGGCAAGAAAATAATGATAGTGGGCTGCGACCCCAAGGCGGACTCCACGAGGCTGATACTTGGGGGTCTGGCCCAGAAGACCGTGCTCGACACCTTGAGGGAGGAGGGCGACGACATAGAGCTCGACTTCGTCCTGCGGGAGGGCTTCCACAGCATACGCTGCGTCGAGTCCGGGGGTCCCGAGCCCGGGGTGGGCTGCGCCGGGAGGGGCATCATCACCTCCATCGGCCTTCTGGAGAGGCTGGGGGCCTACACCGAGGACCTCGACTACGTGTTCTACGACGTCCTGGGCGACGTCGT
>JAITKK010000015.1 GCA_031278475.1 Deltaproteobacteria bacterium | reverse complement strand
AGTCCATGGCCGCCGCCCTGGAAGGGGTCCGGATCCCGGCCCCCCCGCGCCGGTCCGTTGAGCGGTGCCTCCGCGGGTTCAGGCGGCAGCTCGGGATCTGTCGCTGCGAGGCGGGGTCCGGGACCTGCCGGTTGCGGCATGCGCCCTTCGCCGTCATATGCTTATCGCCAAACCCCGTCGCAAGCACGGCATTGCGGCGGACAGCCTGGGTTCCCGGTGAAGTGCCTGCGTCAACGGATGGTTGCCTCGGGGCATCGAGGCTCGGAACCCCGGCGGATAAGCAGGCCGAGAGTCGGTATGCGGATTAATTTTATGGTATAAACCAGGCATTGTATTTTTTGCGCTCGCGGCTCCCCTTGCCTCGGACATAAGGCAAGGCGGCCCTTTCAGGCACCAGAATGGGATTTGCGGGGGATTGCGGGCTTCCCTTGGGCGCAGGCCAAGAAGGGCCTCGCCTTCGCCTTCGGCGCCAACCCCGCCCTTGCCTGCGTCAACGGATTGTTGCCCCCCTTCTTTAATCCCTTGTTTGTCCCTTGTTTGTCGCTTGTTTGTGCCTTCTTTGTTCCCTTTTTGCCCCTTTTTTGCCCCTTTTCTTCCTCTTTCCTGCCTCTTTTCTTCCCCTTGTTTGTCTTTTGAATGCCATTTGACGGCCATTTCCTTGCCAAGCTCCCCGCCCTGGCGGCCGCAGGCGGCGTTGCCAGGGACCTTTCGCGGGCTATTGCCGGCCCGGCCCCGCGGTAGGGCCCGCGGGGCCGGGCGTCCTTGGGGATGGCCGGGCGGCCGCGCCCGGAAGCTCGGTAGGACGTTGACTTTCAGGGCTTGCGTATTGTAAGTTTGCTTGGGGCTTTGGCCCCGGAACGAAAGACATCCCGCGGTCCCGGCGTTTTGCCGCCCGCGGGGGGGCGGGACCCGCGCCCCAAGGCCCGAGGCAGATGACATACTACATAACCACACCCATCTACTACGTCAACGCAAAGCCCCACCTGGGGCACGCCTACACGACCATAGTCTGCGACACCCTGACCCGCTTCCACAGGCTGGTGGGGGACGAGTCCTACTTCCTGACCGGCACGGACGAGCACGGCGACAAGATAGCCCTCGCCGCGGCCAAGGAGGGGGTCAGGCCCCAGGACTACGTCGACTACGTATCCTCCCACTTCAAGGTCACCTGGCCCAAGTTCGGGATCCGCTACGACGACTTCATCCGCACCACCGAGCAGAGGCACAAGGACACGGTGTCCCGGTTCCTGGATCTCGTGAACCGGAAGGGGGACATCTATTTCGGGGAGTACGGGGGGCTCTACTGCGTGGGCTGCGAGCGCTTCTACACCGAGAGGGAGCTGGTCGGCGGCCTCTGCCCGGACCATAAGACCAAGCCCGCCTACATAGCCGAGCAGAACTACTTCTTCAGGATGGGGAACTACCAGGACTGGCTGATAGACCTGATAAGGTCCGACCCGTCCTTCATACGGCCGGAGCGCTACCGCAACGAGGTGTTGTCCTTCCTGTCCGAGCCCCTGGAGGATCTCTGCATAAGCAGGCCCAAGAGCAGGCTCGAGTGGGGCATAGACATACCCTTCGACAGGCACTACGTGACCTACGTCTGGTTCGACGCCCTCATCAACTACATCACCGGGCTGGGCTGGCCGGAGGGGGGGCTTTACCACAGGTTCTGGCCGGTGGCCGAGCACTGCGTGGCCAAGGACATCCTGAAACCCCACGCCATCTTCTGGCCGACGATGCTGAAGAGCGCGGGGCTCCCCGTCTACAGGCACCTGAACGTCCACGGCTACTGGCAGATGGACGAGGCCAAGATGAGCAAGAGCGTGGGGAACGTGGTCGACATCTTCACCCTGCGGGACGAGTTCGGGACGGACGCCTTGCGCTACTTCCTCTTGCGGGAGATGACCTTCGGGCTTGACAGCGAGTTTTCCTACCAGAGGGTGCTGGAGCGCTACAACTCCGATCTGGCGAACGACTTCGGGAACCTCTGGCAGCGCTCGGTCACCATGCTCGACAAGTACCTGGGCGGGACACTCCCACCCGCGGCCCTGGCCGAGCTCTCCCAGGACTCCGACTGGGAGAGGCTCCTAAGGGAGCTGGTGGACGGCTACTCCGACGATTTCAGGAACATGCGCCCGAGCGAGGCCCTCAGGAAGGCCTGGGACTTCGTTGGGCACCTGAACAAGCTGATTGTGACCGAGGCGCCCTGGGTGCTGGCGAGGTCCGTCGAGACGCTCCCAAGGCTCGAGAGGGTCATGACCATGCTGGTGAAGGGCCTGGCCCTCCTGGGGGCCCTGGTGTCCCCGGTCATGCCGGGGAAGTCCGCCGAGCTCTGGCGCAGGCTGGGGCTCGACCCGGACACCATGAGCCTCGATTCCGGGGCCATATCCGAGGCGCTGTCCCACGGGCGCAGGATATCCGTGGGGGAGGCCCTGTTCGCGAGGGCCGAGCGGGAGGAATCCCCCAAAAAGGCGGCCCGGGCCCAGGCGGCCGCGGCCCCCGAGGAAAGCCCCGCGCCCTCGGCCGAGCTATCCATCTCCGAGTTCAAGAGGGCGGATCTAAGGACAGCCCTGATAACCGCGGCCGAGCCCTTGCCCAAGAGCCAGAAGCTCCTTAAGCTCACGGTGACCATGGGCGGCGAGGAGCGGGTGATAGTCGCGGGGATCCAAAAATACTTCGAGGCCTCCGAATTGGTGGGGAAGACCGTGGTGGTGGTCGCGAACCTCGCCCCGGTGAAGCTCATGGGCGTGAAATCCCAGGGCATGGTGCTCTGCGCCTCGGGCAACGACACCCTGGCCCTCCTGGTCCCCAGCCGGGAGATGCCGCCCGGGAGCCCGGTCACCTGACAGGGCCCCCCGCCCCCGGCAGGGGCGGGGGGCTTTGATCGCCCGGGGGCGCGGGCGGGTTGCGGCGTCCGTCATCATTCGACATTAGGCGTGGTGGTAAGATGAAGGTCATCGTGGCCGGGGCCGGGGAGGTGGGCTACAACATCTCCAACAAGCTCTCCAAGGAGCGGATAGACGTGGTGCTCATAGACCGCGACCCGGCCCGCCTCTCGGCCGTGGCCGACGCCTTGGACGTGCAGACGGTGGTCTCGCCCATAATCCGCCCCGAGGTGCTCATGCAGGCGGGCATCAGGGAGTCCTCCATTTTCGTCGCGGTCACCGGAAGCGACACGGACAACATACTGGCCTGCCGCTACGTCCAGGTGCTCGCCCCCAAGGTGCTGAGGCTCGCGAGGCTGAGGGATCAGGATGTCTACAAGGGCCTCTCCGAGGCGGAGATCCAGGAGGGCCTGGGGATAAACCACATAATCGACCCAACGGCCCTGGTGGTCGACACCATCCTGGACTTCATGGCCATCCCTGGCGCCGGCGACGTCATAGACGTCTCGGGCGGCAGGCTCAAGCTGGTGGGCCTGCGCCTGGACCGCCACCACCCCATAGTGGGGAAGAAACTGTCCGAGTCGCTCCCCAGGGACGGCAACAACCAGCTCCTGATAGCCGCCATATACCGCCACCACGAGCTTCTCATACCCAACGGGAACTCGGTCCTGAGGGGGAAGGACCTGCTGTACCTCGCCGCCACCCCGGACCACCTCCATGACCTGAGCCACTTCTTCAACCTCAACTGGGCCGAGCCCAAGGTGGTCTTCATCATGGGCGGGGGCGAGGTGGGGCTGCTTCTCGCGAGGCGCCTGGAGGACAAGGATCTGGTGATCAAGCTCATAGAGCTTTCCCAGGAGCGCTGCGACTACCTGTCGGAGACGCTCAAGCGCACCATAGTCATCAAGGGGGACGCGACCGACCAGACCATACTGGAAGACGAGGGCATCTCCGACTGCGACATATTCATAGCCCTCGGCACCGACGACGAGAAGAACATGATATCCTGCCTGCTCGCGAGAAGGCTGGGGGCGAGGAACACCATAACCAGGGTCAACCGGGTGAGCTACGTGCCCCTGGTATCCGCCATAGGCCTGGAGGCCCTGGTGTCCGCGAGGGTGGCGGCGGTCTCGGCGATTCTCAAGCACGTGAGGAAGGGGCTGATAGTGTCCGTCTCGACGCTTCAGAACGAGGAGGCCGAGATCATAGAGCTGGAGGTGCCGGAGGGCTCCAGGATGGCAGGGAAACGCATCTTCGAGGCCAAGTTCCCCCGCAACGCCATAATAGCGGCCCTCCTGCGGGACCAGCGGGTCATAATACCCAGGGGCGACACGGTGGTGGAGCCCGGGGACATACTCGCGGTGGTCTCCCGCTCCGAGTCCATAGGCCTTCTCGAGAAGGCCCTCTCGGAGAAGTAATGGCCAACCCGCTCCTTATCGCCTACGTCGTCGGCTGGGTCCTGCTCATAGCCGGGCTGGGGTTGCTGCTGCCGCTGATACCAGCGGCCGTCTACGGCGAGCCCTTGTCCTGGTACGTCAAGTCCTGGGTCATATCGCTGTGCGCCGGGTCCGTCCTGGTGGCCCTGGGCCTCAGGTCCAGGCGCAGGTCCCAGGAGATGCGCTCCAGGGACTCGCTCGCGGTGGTGGCCATCGCCTGGTTCCTCCTGAGCCTGTTCGGGGCGCTCCCTTACTGGTTCTCGGGCCGCCTGGACGTGTGGGGCGCGATATTCGAGTCCTTCTCGGGGCTTTCCTCGACAGGGGCCACCAACATAAACGATCTCTCCGGCTACCCCAAGGGGCTCCTCTTTTGGAGGTCCCTCACCCAGTACGTGGGGGGGCTCGGGATAATCGTGCTGATGGTGGCCGTCCTGCCCTTTCTGGGCGTGGGCGGGCAGCTGCTCATGAAAAACGAGCTCTCCTCGGGCGTGTCCAACGAGAAGCTCAAGCCCCGGGTCGCCCAGATAGCCAAGATCCTGTGGATGGTGTACCTCGCCTTCACGGTGGGCTTCTTCCTGCTCTACTACCTGGGCGGCCAGGGCGTCCTGGACTCCGTCTGCCTCACCTTCACCACGCTTTCCACCGGCGGGTTCTCCAACTGGAACGATTCCATGGGCCACTACTCGGGCTCGTACCTGCCGGTCCTCTCCATAGTCGTGATGTTTCTGGGGAGCGTGAGCTTCGCCTTGCACTACCAGCTGCTCACGGGGAACATAAGGGCCCTCTTCGGGAACCCCGAGGTGCTCTTCTTCGGGGGCGTGATACTCGCGTCCACCATCGTCATAGGGCTCACCCTGTTTCTCACCGGCACCTACCAGTCGGTCTACAAGTCCTTCTACTACGCCGTCTTCCACGCCACAAGCATAGCCAGCACCACCGGGCACGCGCTCACTGACTGGTCCAAGTGGCCCAACCTCGCGGTAGGCGTCATGTTCCTGCTCTTCTTCGTGGGCGGCTGCTCCGGGTCCACCAGCGGGGGCCTCAAGTGCATGCGCTGGCTCATACTCATCAAGTCCATACACAGGAACTTCCGCCGCTACATCCACCCGAGGGGGGTGTTCCCGGTCCGCATCAACGGCAAGCCCATCCCCGAGCCAGTCCTTGAGGGGGTGTGGCTTTTCTTCCTCCTCTACTTCGTCATATTCGCGATATCCTCTGTTCTGCTCACCGCCATGGGCCTCAACGTCTTCGACTCCATATCGGCCACCGCCAGCGCCATGGGGAACGTGGGCCCGGCCCTTGGTAACCTAGGGCCGGCCTCCACCTACTGGTGGATACCCGGCCCGGCCAAGGCCGTCCTGAGCCTGGACATGCTGCTGGGCCGCCTGGAGCTCTACAGCGTGCTGATAATATTCGTCCCGGAGTTCTGGAGCAAGTGAGGGGGGGCGGCAAGGGCCAGGCCTTCCAGGGCTTCCGGGCTTTTTGATGCCGGCCCCCCGGCGACTATATGCCAAGTTAATTAATTACCGGTGATTAATTTCATTGGTACTAAACATATATATTTATTGTTAATTAGAGTAAAATATATTTAAATAATAGTTAAAACTCCTCAATAATCAACTTACCTTAAATCCTACCTTCTATATCATCTATTATCAAACAAAATAAATCATATTCATATTTTTAGCTGTAATAATAAGCATTATTGTGTTTTATGCATTATTATAGGTATTTTACTATAACGAAACCTTTGCATACTTGCACAAAATCGCTATAATAAGGGCGCCATGCCCAGATTGTTCCCACCCATAGCCTACACCTTCAAAAACGAGAGGCTCCTCGAGGCGGCGCTGACACACTGCTCCTGCTGCTGCCAAGGCGAGCCCCAACGCAACGGTGAGAAGGGCGAGCTGGACAACCAGCGGCTTGAGTTCCTGGGCGACGCGGTGCTGGACCTTGTGGTGAGCGACTACCTCTTCGCCCTGCGGCCCCACCTCTCGGAGGGGGCCATGTCCAGGGTGAGGGCCTGCCTGGTCTGCGAGAGCAAGCTCGCGACCATTGCCAGGGACATCTCGCTTGGCAGGTTCCTGACCCTTTCCGACCCGGAGGAGAGCTCCGGCGGCCGCGAAAAGACCTCCCTTCTGGCCGACGCCATGGAGGCCCTGCTGGGGGCCGTGTTCCTGGACGGCGGCCACGAGGCCACGCGGGAGATTTTTATGAGGCTCTGGGCCCCCTACCTGGGCTGCGCCAAGGAGGGGCAACCGGACATCAACGACTACAAGACGGCCCTCCAGGAGTTCACCCAAAGGAACGGCCTGGGCCTGCCGGTCTACACCCTGTGCAACACCAGGGGGCCCGCCCACCAGCCCGTCTTCTCCATGAGCGTGAAGGTGGGCGACTTCGTGCCCCGCACCGCCATGGCCCACTCCAAGAAGGAGGCCGCCCAGCAGGCGGCAAGGGAGCTCCTGAAGGACCTGGAGGACGAGGCCGCCAAGGCCTTGGCCCCCTGCGACGGCAAGGACGGCGGGAAGGCGAGGGAGCCCAGGGCCAAGGAGCCCAGGGCCAAGGGACACTAGGCCGCGAGGCATCATGCAAGGATGGCGATGAAAGCGGACACAAAGGAAGGAGGGCATGGGCCCGACCGGCACAGGTCGGGTTTTGTCGCCATCGTGGGGGCCCCCAACGCGGGGAAGTCCACGCTATTGAACTTCCTCCTGGACGAGAAGGTCGCGATTGTCTCCCGCAAGCCGCAGACCACCCGCCACCGGATTCTGGGGATCCTGACAGGCAAGGAGGCCCAGATGGTGTTCTGGGACACCCCGGGCTACCACAGCAACGCCAAGGCCTTGAACCAGGAGATGGTCTCAAGGACCCTTTCCGCCCTGCACGACTCGGACGTCTGCCTCTGGCTGGTGGACGGCAAGCGCATGGGGCAAGAGCACCTGGAGACGAGGGGGCTTGTGGCCGGGCTCCCCAAGGGCAAGGGCCTCCTCATAGCCATCAACAAGGCCGACGTCATGGCCCCGGACGAGCTCCGCTCCCTCAAGGGGGCGCTTTCCGGGGCCTTTCCCGGGACAAGGGTTTTGGCCATATCGGCCAGGACCGGAAAGGGGGTGGGCCTCCTCAAGAAGGGGATAACGAGGCTCCTGCCGCGGGGCCCCGCCCTGTACCCGGGGGATGCCCTGACCGACCAGCCCATGCGCCTGATAGCCTCCGAGTTCGTGAGGGAGGCGGTGTTCGAGTGCACCCGGGAGGAGCTTCCCTACTCCACGGCGGTGACCGTCGACGAGTATTTGGAGCCCGTGCCTTCCGAGGGCGGGGGGCTTCCCGGGAAAACCTACATATCCGTCACCATCCACGTGGAAAAGGAGAACCAGAAGGCCATAATGATCGGGAAGGGGGGCGCCCGGCTCCAGGCCATCGGGACCATGGCGAGGCGCAACATCGAACGGCTCCTGGGCGGACCCGTGTTCCTGAAGATATTCGTGCGCATAAGCAAGGACTGGACCAAGAACAGGAAGACCATCAGGGAATTCGGCTACGGGGACATCGCCTGAGCCCGTCCCCCCTGGCGATTGCCCGGGCACGCCCCCCCTTCCGGCCTGCCCCCTTTCGTAACGAAAACCCCAAGGATCCAAGGGAAAGGCCCCTTGCCCGATGTATCGGGCAAGGGGCCTTTCCTGACAGGCGGGCGGCCGCCGAAAGTCTTCAGGGCCCTTTTCCGCAAACGGCCTCGAGGCGACGGGGCCCGGCTCACTCGAAGGTCGCGGTAAGCGAGAGCATGATCCTGCGCCCGGGGGCGACGTAGTATTGGTAGTAGTGCTCGTCAAAGAGGTTCGTCACCGAGAGCGTCAGCTGGTAGTTGTCGTAAAGGGTGAGGTTCGCGGTCACGTCGGCCAGGAAATGCGGGTCGTAGGAATAGTCGAATATGCCCGTGGGCGTGTCCGAGGCCCCCAGGCGGGAGGAATACCTGCCGACGAAGGACAGCTCGAGGTTTTTGTACTGGAAATCCACCCCGAAATTGAACATGTGCCGCGGTATGTCGTCTATTATCTGGCCCGAGACGGGCCCGCCGGTGTACTCGCCCTTCTGCCAGGTGTAGTTGGCGAAGGCGTCGAAGTACTCGCCCAAATCCCTGCTGACGCTCACTTCCAGCCCGTACCTTTTCTCCTTGTACACGTTGGTGTAGGCCCTGGCCAGCTGTTTCTGGTCGAACGCGTAGGGGAAGGTGCCGGGCGGGTAGTCGACGGCGACGATGGCATCGCTGGTGGTGGTCTGGAACACCGAGAGCTCGAAGTCCGTGTCGAAATACTGGCTTTTGACGCCGAACTCGATTGTGTCGCTTTTTTCGGGCTTAAGCCAAGGGTTCCCCACGTAATAGTGGCTGGTGGGCCCGGAGGTTGGGTTGTAGTCGGTCATCCTGAAAAGCTGGTACAACTCGGGCGGGCGGAAGGCATGGCCGTAGGAGACATAGATGGACAATTGGTCGGTCGGGTTGTACTGAAGGGAAACCTTCGGGCTGAGCTGGGAGTAGGTCTGCGCCGGGAACTGCAGGTGGAGATCTTCCCCATGCTGGTAATAGTCGGCCCTTCCGTCAAAGTTCCTGTAGTAGTCGAAGCGCAGTCCCGCGAACAGTTTAAGCTTGTCGGTAATGTCAATCTCGTCTTGGACGAAGACGGCCGCAATCTGATCTTTGCCTTGGGAATGCAGATTAAGACGATCCTGTGTGTTTATGTCGTGCCAGTCACGTAGCACGTAGCTATCGTATTTCATCTGATCCTGGCGCAGGGTGAAACCGGCAACTATGCGATGCCTTCCCAGATTGTCCCACTCCTTCTGGAAGTCTATGTTGAAGGTTTTGCCGGGGTACGCGACCTTTGTGCCCACGCCCGGCCCAAGCGATGACCCGGAGATGTAACCGTCGTCCATGACGAGGGAGAGCCCAAGGTTTGCGGTTATGTTATGATCGGTATCGATGATTTGCAATCCGTTTCTCATCACCTCGGATCTGTTGAGGTACTCGGTGAAGGCACTTTCTGTGAAATTGGCCCACCCGCCGGGAACCGCGACAGAGCCGATGAACAGCGGGTTCCCGTTCGCATCGCGGATGTAGGTCTCGGGTTTCTGCGAGGTTGCCTCATATAGGTAATAGCTTAGATTGTATTTGACGGACAGGGAGTCCGTGAAGTCGTATTTTACATTGAACCAGATATTGTGCTTCTCGTAGCCTTTCTCGCCACGGTTCCCTACAAAGTACTGATCGCCATGTTCGCCCTTCGCGGGTATGGCACCGTAACCGATTGTGTGAGGTGCGGTTGTCCCTACGGTCCCTACGGCGTACCTCTGCCTGTAGCCGTCGGTCTTCTTGAATTCGTAGCCAAAGCCGAACCCGATTTTGTCGCCGCGGACGTATGCGTCGAAGGCCCCGTACCTTGTGTTTTCACTGCCATATCCCACCTTTACCTTGAACTGGTTCGATTCGGGCTCCCTGGTCGTTACGTTGATGACGCCTGCCACGGCGTTCCCTCCGAACAAGGAAGAGGATGCGCCTTTCAACACCTCGACTTTATCGATGTTGAACAAAGGTATCGAGTCCAAAAGCCCGTCATTGTCAAAGGGGCTGAAACTCGGAACCCCGTCCACCAGTACCTGCACGTTGGAGGTGTCTTGGCCTCTTACTTGCAAGTTTCCCCTTGCCTCGTCGTAATAGAATCCTGCCTGTTTCTTTAAGGCATCATTGATGGATGAATAGTTTTCCTTTCTGACATCGTCGCCGTTTACTATGTTCACGCTCGCAGGCGTTTCCATTACCTTGGATGCGACGCGTGTCGCCCCTACCACGATTGTATCCAAAGTGGCCTGTTCGCCTGTATCGCCGGTTTGATCCTGGGATTGGCCCTGAGCCTGGCCCTGAGCCTGACCCTGATCCTGACCCTGATCCTGACCCTGATCCTGAGCTTGCGGCTGGGCCTGCGGCTGACCCTGATCTTGGTCTTGATCGTCTTGCGCGAAACCCGCAACTTGAGGGAATATTATGAGAAAGGAACTGACAATTAACGCAATTATCTTAGGATAAGGTAGCTTTTTCATAATATCTGTCGCTCCTTGATCTGGTTCTTAGCTTATATTCTATTGTATGTAAATCTTTAAATTTTTTTGTTTTTTAAACAACTAATAAAAACTTGCCCAATTCAAAGTCAAAATTTTTGGTAAAATCCCAATCAATCAACTTTAGAAAATGTTCGTCTTTTATCGCTTTGTTGCTATTCCCCAGTCAAATACGCCAAATACGCTTATTCCAGTCTTGATGATGGAGCCCGTGCCGCAGAGAGTTATGATGCCAATTTTTGGCATATGATAGGGCCGCAATGGAAGCCCGCGCATCGCTGTTGCCTGATATTTGCGCTGCCTTGAGACAATGACCGCTCTTTTCGCAAGCGTTGCCAAAGTTTACGGGCCTTCCACTCATTTTCCTTGATTATCAAAGGATCCTTTTCCAAGATCCTATGGATCTTCTTATTTAATCTACTAGCAATTGGCCCCATGTCAATGTTGTGCCGTGAATTTAAGCATTATGGAATGAGCGTTATGCGAACAATCAGCCATATAAATCCATTAATAGATTTTTGACCACTACATCTTGTGTTGTTTGTTGATTTAATCGCTCATCCTTATGATGAAAATATCGGCCACTGCCGGGAGCCGGTTGCATAAAAGTCCGATACCTTGTTCGTGGTATGTGAATTCCGGATCCTTTTTCTTGTATAAAGCTATAGCGGAAATTTTTCATAAATAGTGAATTCTAATTTTATTGTTCTGATATGCTACTTTATACTATTAAATAATATAATTTATATATTATTTTATATCTTTAGTGCTACATATGACCTATTTTAATTCAATATTCAATTCCATTTTTGTTTCATGCCCCTTTACTTCGGCATCAATAATGCTTATACTTATCACTGTTGGGGATATACCTCATTCCCGTTGGCGGTGCCTACTGCCGGTTAATGGGTGCGGGGGGTATCCCTTTCTTGCGGAATGACTCGCCGCAAGAGCCCGTGTGGCGCAAGGCCGCCTTCCGGCCTGGCATGGTGCGGGTCCCGCAATCCCAGGGCTTGACCGTCTTCGGCCTTTGGCCAATCCCAGGGAATCCTTAGAACCGTGGATTCAAGGCTCTAGGGAGGAGGTCTTCATGTTTGGTCTGCTAGCTACGGTATGGGGGCGATATGGCTTCGACGGGGTTAGTTGAGACCAAGGTTGCAGGTCGAGCGACCCAGTGACTCGTTAATCCAAGGGAATAAACTAAAAGCAGACTCTCACGAGTACGCTCTGG
>JAITKK010000236.1 GCA_031278475.1 Deltaproteobacteria bacterium | reverse complement strand
AAATTCATAACTGCGATTGTGTATTATATTGGGCAGGGTCTCATGAAACTGCCGCTTTTGAACAAACTCGCAGACTACCATGTCATTTTCGCCAAATTGCCCGAGTAGGCATAACCAATTACGTAACAATGATACTCCTAGCCCTTGGGGCATCCAATTACCAAGTGCCGACAATACTCAAGGCAAAATCCCTGGGCCACACTGTCATAACCTCTGATAATGTCCCGGACAACCCTGGCCATAAATTGGCCTCAATTAGTTACAATGTAGACACAACCGATATCAGGGCAATCACAGAAATTGCCATAAAAGAAAAAGTTGACGGGGCGATATCCCCTGCAACTGATGTTTCGGTGCCAACTGCTGCATCGGTCTCCGAATCCCTTAATCTCCCTGGCCCACCCCTTGCCTCCGCCCTCATAATGACCGACAAGGCCAAATTCAGAGATTTTCTTGACAAAAACAATCTTCCCACGCCTCGCTCTTACCCGTTCTGGGAGCCAATCTTTCCTGGCCAATGCCCAATGGATTCAGGCCCTTGGATTATCAAGCCTAACCGCTCCTCGGGCTCAAAGGGGGTTTTCAGGATATCCAACACTGAAGAGTTCAACCTGCATGCGCTGGATTCCCTTGGCTACAGTCTGGACAAATCAGCTGTTCTAGAACAATACATATCGGGAAGCCAGCACACTGGCGAGGGCATCATTAAAAACGGGGTAGTCAAAACCCTGCTAATAACCGATCGTTTTACCGCACCATCTCCATATGTTGCCACATGGGCCCATAAGGTGCCAACTTTCTTGGCAAAAAACGAGCAAGCTAACATAATAGGTTTTCTTAACCGCCTATTGGCACTGCTTCGGCTAAAAGACGGTCCCTTTGATTGCGATTTTGTAGTAACTTCCCACGGGGAGGTTTATATACTCGAAATCTCCCCTAGAATCGGCGGGAATTCACTCTCTACCCTCTTTGATACGGCATTGGAAGGCGACCTTCTGAGCTATGCGGTTTCTTACGCCTTGGGCGTAAAAAATTGGGAAATCACTGCCCTACCAGAGCCTAAACCCGTAGCTGTCGTTCTCCTAGGGGTGATGACAGCAGGCAGGGCTGTGTGGGATGAACGCGCCGAGCATGCGCTTTCAAAATTACCTGGAGTCCTCTCCTTCACCATGGATATAATGCAGGGGGACGAAATTGGCCCTTTCATAAACGGCCGCGGCCGTCTTGGAGAATTGCTTTTAATTGCTGAAAACCGACAAAAACTTGATGAGCTACACAAAAAAGCCATAGGCATCCTTAATCTTAAAGCCATATGAATTTATCGCAAATTTCGTATAATCTTCTATAAAAACGACGGGAATCATGATGAAATCGCTTACTAACCATATTACTTTATTCATAGGCATAATCCTTGCTGGATTGAGCCAAATCATTGTTCGCTGGCAGATGACTAAAGTCGGCGAATTCCCGGAGCCATTATTTCAAAAGCTTCTATTTTTACTTTCTATTCTCTTTAAACCTTGGATACTGCTTGCTGCATGTATAACCATTTTGTCAGCCATATGTTGGATGATAACGCTAATGAAATTCGAGCTGAGTTACGCTTATCCTTGGACTAGCATTCTCTATCTGTACATGCTGCTCGCAGGATACTTCCTGTTCGGCGATATTATCACGACCAAGAAAGTCATCGGAAGCCTTGTAATAGTCGTAGGGGTTGTTCTTATTGCAAGATGAATCAATTTTATTCATGAATATTTGGTATTTCCAAATGCTTTTTCACTCCGTCTCACAAAAATTTACCTCAAATTAATTATAGCCTTTGTTTAAATGCATTTGTTTGTTTCGCTTTCTACCAAGCTTTACTTTTAGCTATAATTAGCAAATATTAGGGGGTTGTCCGTGTCAGAGCAAGAGCGTTTCATAGATTTCAACCGTCCGTACATGACCGGAAAAGAGCTCTACTACATAGCCGAGGCCCATTTCATGGGTAAACTCGCGGGAGACGGCCCTTTCACCAAACGCTGCCACGCTTGGCTTCAGAAGAACCTTAACTGCGATAGGGCATTCCTTACCAACTCCTGCACGGCCGCCTTGGAGATGTCGGCACTCTTACTTGACATTAGCCCTGGTGACGAGGTAATCCTCCCATCCTTTACCTTCGTTTCGACCGCCAACGCCTTCGTCCTTAGAGGCGCGGTCCCGGTGTTCGTCGACATACGCCCGGACACCCTTAATCTTGACGAAAAATACCTACCCTTTGCCCTCACCGAGCGGACCAAGGCCATAGTTCCTGTCCACTACGCCGGTGTCAGCTGCGACATGGACCCTATCATGGCCTTGGCAAAGGAGCGGGGCATCCACGTGGTGGAGGATGCCGCACAAGGCATTATTTCCACGTATAAGGGCAAATTCTTGGGAACCATAGGGCACTTAGGGACCTTGAGCTTCCATGAGACCAAGAACGTAATCTGCGGCGAGGGCGGGGCTTTGCTGGTAAACGAGCCGGGTTTTGTCCAAAATGCCGAGATCTTCAGGGAGAAGGGCACCGACAGGTCAAGGTTCTTCCGAGGCGAGGTGGACAAATACTCCTGGCAGTCGATTGGTTCCTCTTTCCTGCCCGGCGAGTTGGTCGCGGCCTTTTTGTGGGCCCAGCTGGAGGAGGCTGATTCGATTATCGGGAAAAGGAGGAAAATCTGGGACTATTACCACCAAATACTTGAGCCCTTGGAAAAAAGCGGGCTACTAAGGCGGCCCATAATCCCCGACTACTGCAACCACAATGCGCACATGTACTATGTGCTGTTGGACAAAAGGCTTGACAGGGACATCGTGCTCGCAAAACTCAAGAGCAAGGGCATCCAGGCCGTGTTCCACTACGTCCCGCTCCACTCGTCACCAGCCGGGCTCAAATACGGCCGCTGCTCCGGCGAGATGACCGTGACCGACGCCACCTCCGAGAGCCTCATCCGCCTGCCGCTGTGGATAGGCATGACGGAAAGGGACCAGGACAGGGCCTTCGATATCCTAAAAAGCCTTTGATTTTAGCCCAGTTGGAAACTATTTCCCCCCACTTTAGCTAAGAACCACCTTCGAGCCGTCGAAGTCGAACTTGAAGCGCAGTTCCTCAAGCCCTTCCTCCCGCATGGCCTTCCTGAGCCTCGTCTTGTCGTCCGTCAGGAACATGAGGAAGCCCCCGCCGCCCGCGCCCACCAGTTTCCCGCCTATAGCCCCGTTCTTCATGGCCTTGTCGTAGTATTTGTCGATGAGCGGGTTGGACATGCCGCCGCTTCGCTTCTTCTTGTTCTCCCAGTGCTCGTGGAGGAGCAGCCCGAAGCGGTGGATGTCGCCCCTTTCAAGGGCCTCCTTGCTGCGGAAGCCCAGGTCTTTAACGAAGTGGAGGTTCTCTAGCATCTCGGAGTTGCTCTCCTTGGTCTTCACGTTCTGATCCTTCAGAAGCTCGCCCGCGCTCCTCGTGTAGCCAGTGAAGAAGAGCACCAGCCTGTCCTCGAGCTCGAAGAGATCCTCTATGGGGATGTTCAGAGGGACGGCGTCCACCGAGTCGTCCTGGTTGAAGGTGAAGCAGGTGAGCCCCCCGTAGGCGGCTATGTACTGGTCCTGCTTGCCTATGGGCTCCCCCAGACGCTCTATCTCTATGTGGCAGGCCATCTCGGCTAGCTCTTGCGGCAGAAGCAGGTGCCTGCGGTGGGCGTAAAGGGCCTTCAGAAGGGCCGTGGTGAATGACCCGGACGAGCCCAGCCCCGTTCCAGAGGGGATGTCCGCAAGCGTCGTTATCTCAATCTGGGGGGTCTTGAACTCAAGTATGGAGAGTGCCTCCCGGATTATCCTGTGCTTCACCTCGGGGACGGTCTTTACCCGCTCAAGCTCCGAGTACTTGAGGAAGATGCCCTCGGTGAAGGGCCTTAGGACCGTCACGTAAACGTACTTGTCTATGGCCCCGGCTATGAGGAAGCCGCCCCCGTGCTCCCTGTAGTAGGAAGGGAGGTCCGTTCCACCTCCTCCCAGGCTTATGCGCAAGGGCGACCTGGCTATTATCATGAATCCTTTCCTCCCTTCCCTAGGTATTTGTCATTGGGATTATAGCCCTGGGATTCCAGGCCTGGATTCCAGGCCTTGGGCTTCTAGGCCTTGCCTCCCGCCTTGAGGGCGTAGAGCCTGTCTATGACCCCCAGCACGGCCTTGGCCTCCGCGAGCCCCCCCAGGGGCTCGCGGCCCTCTTCCACGGCCGCAACCAACTCCCTGGCCTCCAGCTCCCAGGAGCTGTCCGGGAACGGGTACTCCCAGATGGTGGTTTCTGGCGGGCCCATGGCTGGGAGCATCCTGTAGAAGGCCAGCCGCTCGGTGCCGTAGCTCCCCCCCAGCCCGTCTATGGCGATCTTCCCGTCCCTGCCGCTTATCTCGAAAGAGAACATGTTCTTCCACTCCGTCCAGGTGGCGTGGAGCATGGCGCATGGGCCTTTCTCGGTCGCGAGCAGCATGAAGGCGTTGTCCTCCACCGGGGCCTTCCAGAAGTAGCTGGGGAGCCTCCCGCTTACCTCGCTGAAATCCCCCAGGAACCATGATGCCAGATCAATCAGATGCGAGCCCTGGTCCAGGAGCTCGCCCCCGCCGCTTACGGCGGGGTCCATGCGCCACTCCTTCTCGTAGCCGGGCCTCCCCCCGTGGCCGTAGCGGCCACGGACGTAGTGGAGCGGCCCCAGGGCCCCTGCGTCGCATAGCTCCCTCGCCTTTATGAGCGATGGGTGGAAGCGGTGGTTGTAGCCCACCTTGACCCTGAGCCCCCTTTTAGCGGCCTCCTCGGCAACAGGCGCAAGCTCCGCGAGATTCCTTGCCCCGGGTTTTTCGAGTATCAGGTGTTTGCCAGCAATCAAGGCCTCATAGGCGCAGGCGGCAAGCCTGTCGTGGGTCACGGCGACGTTCGCGACAGGCGCCTCCGATTGCAGGGCCTCTTCCAGGGAGCGGACGGCCTTGCCGCCGTAACGGGCGGAAAGTGCCTCTGCCTTGTGGAAGTCCAGGTCGAAGGCCGCGGCTATCCCATGGCCAAGCTTAAGCCAGGCCTCGGCCCTCTTGTGCCCTATGAGCCCGCAGCCTATGACGGCCAGTTTCATGGGGAAAACCTCGAGAGTGTCCAAAAGTTGCGCCTAAGGCCGCCTAAGGCCGCCTAACGCCGC
>JAITKK010000204.1 GCA_031278475.1 Deltaproteobacteria bacterium | reverse complement strand
CTTTAATTTGCCCCTGTCCATGAAATATATGCACTGACATGTCATAAGTCAAGGTCTTGCATCTTTGCCGACAGGCATTCAAGAACGGAAAGGCGATAATCCGAGTTTAAAAAGTTTTGAGAAGTTAACTACAATATTCTATATTTATAATGAGGCATTCATATTTTCCCAAAAGCCAAAAAGGCTTAAGGGAAATCGTTCACGGGCTTAAGCACGGTTCTCATTTTCGCATGGGCTGCCCCAGGGCAGCCACAATCCACGTAAGGGGCCCTTTTGGCCCGGATTTATCCCGATGCCTGCAAAAGGGCACAGGCTTATCGCTAGGATCAAAGACGCGGCCGCCTTGGGCCAACCGGAGCCGGGATTTTTATCGCCAACGACTCCGCCCCTTATCCGGGCAGGGTCAGTTATGTTGCAAAAGCATGCGCGTCAGGCATGTGACGCAATGCCCACGGGATTTAGGGCGTAACTGAAGGCCAGCCGCATTGCAAATTGGCAAACATGCCCCGATATACCCCAATATACCCCGATATATCCCGATATACCCCGATATACCCCGATAAACCCCGATATACCCCAACATACCCCGATATACCCCGATATACCCCAGTATATCCCAACATACCCCGATTAACCCCGATTAACCCATAAAATGCCCTTAAGCCATTTGGGTTTCAGTGTGCTTGCATTATCAGGGGCTAGAAAGCCCAAGGCCTGTGACGGGTGGTTCCAAGGTTGGCATCATGGCGGTTTTGTTGGCAAAAGCCTTTCCGGGGTAGGGTGCCGAGGTCAAAAAAAGCCCCCGGTCGGATGCTCCGGCCGGGGGCCATGGGTCATTCCCTTGCCCTAAGGCAGGGGGCGGTCACCTCGCCTAGTCCTGGCTTCCCTGCCTGGCCTGGTAGCGGGGCTCGCTCGGGTCGAGGTCGCGGTAGCGCAGCTCGACCTTGAGCTTGCGTCCCCCGAATTCGGTCTCGTTGAGCCCTTTGATGGCGTCGAGGGCGCCCTGGTCGTCCATCTCGACGAAGCAGAAGCCCCGAGGCCTTCCGGACTCCCTGTGGGCTATCATGGTGACTGAATTGACAGTGCCGAACTGCGCGAAGAGCTCCGTGATTTCGGCCTGGGTGGATGAAAATGGAAGATTTCCGACGAATAGCGTTTTCAAAGCGAATAAATCCTTCTCCGCCGTGCCTGAGCAAGAGATGGTCCGGCGGACGTTCCTCCCTGGACGGCTCGGGTTTCTGCCGAATGGTGTTCGTCCAGGGGCCCGCGGGCTGCCTTCAAAGGCCTCTAACCGCCCGCAGTGGGAAAGCGAGAACATGCGGCCCCGGGCTCGCGCCCTGGACCGCGCCGACGTTAGGGGCCATGTGGCCCCAGAGGGGCAAAGTCGCCCCAGTTTGTGTTTGCCCGGCCGGGACCGGGGTGGCGTCTGGCCTGATTGGCCAAGTGCTTCGGGGTAGCTTTGGCTTCCCCGCATATGTGGCGCCATGGGTTCGGGGGCCCCGGGACGCCTCCGGGGACCCGTGCCTATGGCGTGTTGTGGCCCGTTCGCCGCTGTGGCGGGATTGCCCAGGCCCATGGGGGCCAAAGGGCGGGGGATCCTTTGGTTTGGCCTCGCGACAGGCTCTTCCCTTGAATTCTTACATGATTGGGCTGAGGTATGAGGAAAATCGGCTGGGGAGGGATGCCGTGTCCTTCTGGTCACAAGGCATTGTACCCTGTGCCGGAAGGGGGACTAGAGGCGGGCTGTGCGGGGCAAGGCCGAGACGTGCGCGCTGGTCCTGGGGCGGGCCTGGGGTTCAGGCCAAGCGAATCCCCTTGGGGAAAGTCCTTCCGTGTTCCATCAAAGCAAAGATTCAGTTATGGGAGAGAGTGTTCTAGAGACCTTCCTGTGGACACCTCGAGAGAAAAAACCTAAGGCTTGCAGACCCTGGGAAGCGGGCGCCCTGGGGCGCCCCGTTGGACAAATGGGAAGCTGCGAACCGTGGGCCAAGGGGCCCATAGCCGCATCCTGGGCCGGGTTCCCCGGGCCCGGCAAGCCGGGCCCGGGGATGCTGGCCCTTACTCGTTGCGCCTGTAGCCGCCGGACGCACCCCTGCCGCCGCCGCGGTCCTCGCGGTTTCTGGCCTCGTTCACCCTGAGCGAGCGGCCGCCCAGCTCGGTGCCGTTTAGCGACTCGATGGCCTTGACGGCTGCGTCCGGGTCCGCCATCTCGACGAAGGCGAAGCCCCTGGGGCGGCCGGTCTCCTTGTCGCTGATGACGTTAACCGAGTTGACCGTCCCGTACTTGCCGAAAAGGTCGCTGATCTCTGCCTGGGTGGAGCTGAAGGGTAGGTTGCCGACATAAATCGTAGTTTTCATTTGTACACATCTCCGTGATGTGCCCAAGCCCGAGTGTGGCGGGGATGGGTGCTGAAAGGTAGTGCTTCCCGGCCAATGCCTCTGGCCGGTGTCTGGAAATAAATATGAATAGCAATTCCCGCCCCGGGGGCGCGGGAAAAGGTGGGTGATCCTTGTCCGTTCTCTCTTTGGGGTGAGGGGGGATGAGCTAAGGCAAGGGGATACACTGGGGACTTGCGGAGGTTTTTGTTAGCCACGTGCCCGATAGATCGATTGCCTTGAAAGAGACTCATTCTTCACTACTGTTTAGGCCATACCGTCCTTTTGTTGCATAAAGCCATGTGTATGGCGTTATTTCCTAGGAAACCTGTCGTTACGGGCCTGGCGCTTTTTGGACAGATGGCCAATTATTACACCTTAAAAAAAAGAAATGCAAGAAAAAAAAACGATCGGGCGTTTTTTAGGCCCTCAGGGGCCTTTGGCCAGGGCCGCCCCAGGGCCTTCCTGGCTGTGCTTTCGGGCCCTTTCCCCATGCAGCGCCACGAAGTTTTGGAGTACGGACGCGGACTCTGGGGTGTCCTTGAGCGGAAGGCCAAGGTTTGGGGCGGGCCCCCCCTTTGGCCGCTTTTTGGGGAGCGGGCCCACGAAGGCCTCCATCACGCCCCTGTCGAACTCCGGGTGGAACTGGACGGTGAGGCATTTGTCCCCGTAGCCCAGGAGCTGGTGGGGGTCATGGCCGGACGACCCCAGCACTTGGGCCCCCTTGGGAGGGGAGAGCACCGACTGGCTGTGGGAGAGGTTGGCCGGGAAGCTTTCCGGAAGCCCCGCGAGGAAGGGATGCCCCATCGCCCCCGGGGACAGCCTTATGCGGTGGGTTCCTTGCTCCATCCCCAGGGGGTGGTAGCCCACCTCGCCGCCCAGGGCGTGGGCCAGAAGCTGGTGCCCGTAGCATACGCCCAGGAGGGGCGCGCCCGATTCCAAGGCCTTCAGCATGAAGTCGCCCAGCCTGACGGACCAGCGGGGCCGGTCGGTGACCATGGAGAGCGAGCCGGTCACGATCAGCCCGGAATAGGCCAGGGGGTCCCTTGGCGGGACCCTCCGGGTCACGTCAAGGACCAGGCAGTGGGACGGGTCGATGCCCCCGAGGCGCAGGAACATCCCGGCGAAACCCTCGTTAAGGCCGTAGCGGGCGGGGACGTTCCCGGCCGAGAGTATCAGAAGGGGCCTGGGGCCCCTGCCGTGTCCGCCATGCGTCATGACCCTTGGCACCCCCTCACCTGGCAGCCATGGGAGGAAAGGAAGCCCTTGAGCCCCCCTATGCTGTACTCATCGTAGTGGACGATGCTCGCGAACAGGACAGCCGATGCGAGCCCCTTGGTGAGGGCGTCCAGGAGATGCCTAGGGTTGCCGGCCCCGCCGGAGGCTATGACCGGGACCTCGACGTTCGTGGCTATGAGCCTGGTGAGCGCCAGCTCGTAGCCGTCCTTGGTGCCGTCCGCGTCGATGGAGTTGAGGCAGATCTCGCCTATCCCCAGGGACTCGGCCTTCTTGGCCCACCACAGGGCGTCGATGCCCGTGGGGGTCCTGCCGCCGTCGATGACCACCTCGTAGCCGGAGGGGACGAGGTCGCTCTCGGGCACCGCCTTGGCGTCAAGGCCCAGGACAATCGCCTGGGAGCCGAAGGCGAGCGCCCCCTGGGCTATGAGGGAGGGATCCCTCACCGCGGCCGAGTTCAGCGACACCTTCTCCGCCCCTGCCAGAAGCACGTCCCGCATCCTCCCCACGCTGGAGACCCCGCCCCCCACGGAGAAGGGTATGAAGATGGCCTCGGCCACCCTCTCCACCACGTTCAGGAAGACGGATCTCCCCTCGGCGGAGGCTGTGATGTCGTAGAAGACTATCTCGTCGGCCCCGGCCTCGTAATA
>JAITKK010000196.1 GCA_031278475.1 Deltaproteobacteria bacterium | reverse complement strand
TGAAGGTTTTTTTAGTTTCTTATCATTTTCAGTATCATTAATCGTTACGGTATATTCAGATGCAAATTTATTAAAATATTTCTTAGGAAATCCAGGAATTGCTGACGATTCTTCCCAATCTTCAAGATTAGAAAGCAATTGTTTGGCTCTTTCTTTGGGTAACAAATTCAAACCAAAACGTTTTTTCCAAAGATATTCAACTTTATCTATATCTGCAGTCTTATCTTTTGGAGTGTTTGTATCTCCTACACGCACATAAGTGTTGCCTAGCGAAACTTTTTGGTAATTTTCTGTCAGATAATACGGCACATCACGTGTATTCTTTATAATCAAAACATCAATTGGTTTATCGTCAATCTTAATTTTTTTAACATAGACTGTTGGTCTTATTCCTCCAGCAAATTTTATACTTTTTAAAACATCAATAACCATTTGTTGTGTTTTACGATCTGTATCTGGAACACCTTTAACATCGTATGTTTGATCTTCAATTCCAAAGATAATATATCCATCATGATCAGTTTGATTGTTAGCCATACAAATAATATCATGCAATAAATCCGCATTGTTCTCTTGCCATTTTAGCTTAAAATCCCAATATTCCCCTTCGGTTTGATTAGATAGCAACTCATTGATTTCTGACTCCAATGATTCATTATCCATATTCGACCCTCCTTACTTGATGATGCAACAGGTGGTGTTTTGCGTGCTATAGGCTTTTTTGACATCTCACCACAAAGCCCTCACGTTTGGAAGTCTCCAAGGGCTTCCGGGCTTCCCGCATGGACTAGACCAACGGATCCAGAGTTTTGTTGCGGGTGCGTTTGCCAAGCCTCGCCCAGTTTTTCTGGCATCTGCCCCCGTTAAAACTAAAACCCCGCAACTGTTTCCACCCAGCTCACACGAACAACGCGAGAACCGCAGGCAGTATCACCGCCCAGACAAGGGCGGGGAGGGCGCAGGATATGTTTACCGGGGTCTTAAGGCCTATCATGTTGAACGCGATGCCAAGGACCAGCACACCGCCGGTAGACGTCAGGGTCGCCTCTATCTCAGGGGTCACGAAGGGCTTAAGGTAGGCCGCCAGCATCGTGAGTGCCCCCTGGTAGACAAGCACCGGCACGAAACAGAATATCACGCCCGAGCCCGAGCGGGAGGCAAGGATCATCACGGCGAAGAAGTCTATCATGGTCTTGGTGAGGACGGTGGTCCTCCCCTTCCCGAGGCCCTCCTCGAAGGCGCCCACTATGGACATGGCACCCACGCACACCAGAAGGGAGCTTGTGACCAGCCCTTCCGTGAAGTCGGGGTTATTGGAGCCTATGAGCCTCTTCAGCCAGTCCCCCAGGGCGTCCAGCCTCTCGGGGAGTTTCAGGAGCTCCCCGGTGAGGGCGCCCAGGGCGCAGGAGAGCACCACCAGGATGAAGTCGCCCCCGCCCATGGCCATGTCCAAGGCTATGCCCACGAGGCAGAGCCCGAAGAGCTGGAAGACCAGGGTGCGCACCCTCTCGGGGATGAGCCCGCCCAGGTAGAGCCCTATGGTGGCGCCCACGGCCACGGCCGCTGCGTTTATTATCGGTCCCCAGGGAACTATCAAGAGGGCACCCGTGGCTCGCTTGGGCGAAGCTTCCTTGTTACGTGTGGTTATAGGGCCCGGTTGCCCGGGACCCAAGGGAAAATAACCCGGGAAAGCCCTGGAAGTCAAGGCGGGCGCGGCGGGCTTAGGCCATGAACCCGCCGCCCCTTGAAATCCCAAGGCAAAATGGGTACGATTTGTGGGGGGCGTCGGCCCCCCGCAGCGCGAGAGGGGGGCCCCGCCGGGACCGCAGACAATGAACGATATGGCCCAGCACACACAGATCAGGGGGCTCCTGGCGTCGGGCGAGCCCATGGAAAGGGCCTTGGCCAGGGGCTGGGTGCGCACCCGCAGGGACTCCAAGGGCCTGTCCTTCGTGGAGCTGTGCGACGGGAGCTCCCTCGCGGGGCTCCAGGTGATCCTCGACTGGGACGCGCTCGGAAAGGAGGCCCTGGCCGACGTTTCCACGGGCGCGTCCATTGAGTGCGAGGGGGCCCTGGTCGAGAGCCCCGGCAAGGGGCAGAGGTGGGAGCTGAGGGCCTCCAGGGTTACCGTGCTGGGGAAATGCGATCCCAGCTACCCGCTCCAGAAGAAGCGGCACACGGACGAGTTCCTGCGTGGCATCGCCCACCTGCGGCCGCGCGCCAACAAGTACGGGGCCATGTTCCGGCTACGATCCGAGGCGGCGCACCTTATCCACGGGTATTTCAGGGACCTTGGCTTCTTCTACGTCCACACACCCATAATCACGGGCTCCGACGCGGAGGGAGCGGGCGAGCTGTTCAGGGTCTCCACCCCGGCGGCCCCCGGGGCGGGGGAAAGCGCCGGCCAGGGCGACGCGTTTTTCGGAAGGCCGGCCTCCCTCACGGTCTCCGGGCAGCTGGAGGCCGAGCTACTGGCCATGGGCCTGGGGAGGGTCTACACCTTCGGGCCCACCTTCCGCGCGGAGCGCTCCAACACCCCGCGGCACGCCGCGGAGTTCTGGATGGTCGAGCCCGAGGCCGCCTTCTTCGACCTGGAGGACGACATGGCCCTGGCCGAGGGCCTGGTGAGGCACGTGGCGTCGGGCGTCCTCTCTTCCAGGGCGGAGGATCTGGGGCTCTTCTCCCGCTTCGTGGACGCAGGCCTCGAGGGGAGGCTGGAAAGGCTCACGGGCGCGCCGTACCACAGGGTGAGCTACGACGAGGCGGTGGGCATACTCAAAAAAAGCGGCCGGGAATTCGAGTACGAACCGGCCATAGGCGCGGACATTCAGACCGAGCACGAGCGGTTCCTCACGGAGTCCCATTTCAATGGCCCGGTCTTCGTCTTCGACTACCCCAAGGGCATCAAGCCCTTCTACATGCGCCTCACCGACGACGGGGAGAGGGTCCGGGCGATGGATCTCCTTGTCCCCAAGGTGGGGGAGCTCATAGGCGGGAGCCAGAGGGAGGAAAGGCCCGGGCCGCTCCTCTCCCGCATCGGCGAGCTGGGGATGGACCCTTCCGCCTACTGGTGGTACCTCGACACCCGCCGCTACGGGACCGTGCCCCATTCGGGCTTCGGCCTGGGCTTCGAGCGGCTCCTGATGCTCCTTACCGGGGTCTCGAACATCAGGGACGTGATACCATTCCCCAGGACCCCTGGGTCCCTGGAGTTCTGAGGCCAATGGGCCTCTGGCCCCGACGGCCATAACGGGCCGCGCCGCGGCCCGTTTTCAAACAAACACAATGGAGACAAAAAGATGTCAATGATAATAGGCATGGCGGGCAAGGGGGGGACCGGCAAGACCACCCTCGCGGGCCTCGCCGTGCGGTATCTGGCAAAGATTGGCAAGGTGCCGATACTTGCGGTGGACGCCGACTCAAACGCCAACCTCGCGGACGTCCTGGGCATGACCTACGACCACACCCTGTCCGAGGCCCGGGAGGAGATGAAATCCTCGGTGGGGAACGTGTCCATCACCAAGGACACACTCATAGAGATGAGGACCCAGGAGGCCATAGTGGAGGGCGACGACTTCGATCTGGTCGTCATGGGCCAGCCCGAGGGCTCTGGCTGCTACTGCGCCGCCAATTCCATACTCGCGGCGGTCCTGGAGAAGACACTCGACAACTACCCCTACCAGGTGATAGACAACGAGGCCGGCATGGAGCACATCTCCAGGCTCACGGCCCGCTACATGGACATCTTCTTCGTGATATCCGACGCCTCCAGGCGCGGCCTCACCGCGGCGTTGCGCATCTGGAAGCTGGTGGACGAGCTGAAGATCCGCATCAAGCACAAGTACCTGATAGTGAACAGGGTCAGGGGCGACCTGTCCGACGAGGTCAAGGGCATCATCCAAAAGGAGAACATGGAACTCGCGGGCGTCATCCCGGATGACTCGGTCATCTATGATACCGACCAGAACGGCGAGCCCACCTCCTTTCTTAAGGATTCACCGGCCGTAAAGGCCGCCTTAGACATCTTCCAGAAGACCCTCGTGGAGGACAAGGCCGCCTGAGAAGATTAGTCTTTCGCCTCTTTTTAGAAGAGTTTAGCTAAAGTATCACGTATTAACCTTTTCCACCTTGAGCCTTTGGGCTCAAGGTGGGAAAGATTCATCCGCAAGCAAAACCCCTCTCGTAAAG
>JAITKK010000171.1 GCA_031278475.1 Deltaproteobacteria bacterium | reverse complement strand
CTGGTCTCGGTGAACGACGTCCTGTGGCAGGACGAGGACTTTTTCCTCCCCACCTACAAGAGATCCCTCGGCTACGTCTTCCAGGAAGGGGCCCTGTTCCCCAACATGACCGTCCGGCGCAATATCGCCTACGGGCTCAAGAGGACCAAGCGCAGAAAGGGTGATGCCTACAAACCGCTGGTGGACATGGAGGAGTTCCTCCAGATCTTGGGCATAGACCACCTATTGGACAGGCTCCCTGCCACCCTCTCAGGCGGGGAGCGCCAGAGGGCCGCCCTCGCAAGGGCCGTGGGCTCCGCCCCGGACATATTGTTCCTGGACGAGCCGCTAAGCGCCCTGGACCAGGAGAGGAAGGATGAGATCCTCCCCTTCCTCAAAAGCCTGAAATCCCTTGACATCCCAATCATTTACATAAGCCACTCCAAGGAAGAAATCGAAAGCCTCGCAGGCACCATCATTCGCATGAAAGCCCCCGGTACCGAGCCCGTGGCCTATGCGAGGTTCGCACAACCCAACGAGGATTAGGGCGCAGGCCTAGGGGTATTGGCTTTTGGTAGGAAACGCTTTTGTGGGGTTTGTTGTTTTGGCGGGCTAACAAATACGGCTGGATAGTCTATTGGCGCTTTGGCTTGGCACGAATATAACTTGGCACTAATCCATATGACTTGGCACAAAGTCCGGGCGTATCGGCCACGGAAAACCAATCGCATGCCAATTTATGGTTTATTGCGCTTTATTTAGGATTTATCGCAGGGGAACCAAAGCCTGGTCGTGCGACATGGCGGAGAATCAAAAAAAAACCTACAAAAATCCTTATGCTCGGATAGGGCGAATTATAGTGGCCTATGGTGGATTATAGTGGCCTATGGTGGATTGTGGAAGCTGTGAGCCAATGCGGCCAATGCGGAGCCTCAGGCAAAGGCTTTTTGGGAACCGCCTTGCCTAGTTCGCAAGGGCGCCTCCCATCAGCCCCTCGGGCTCGCCATTGGGGATGATGACATTCGCGAATGTGGGTATGAGCAACGGTCGCGCCCTTAGCGGATCCCTCAGGCTGAACTCGTAGCCTATGGTCCTGGTGGCGCCAGTCCTCATGACCCTCAGCGTCTTGTCCCCGAAGATGAACCACAGCGGGTGGTACTGGCGCCTCTCGCAGTCGAAGGGGTGCGGGTTGGATCTGGGGACTATGGTGATTGTGCGGTCCGTCCCGTGCTCAAGGACGGACATAGACTTGAGCGAGCGCACCTTCCCCTCGCGGTCGAAGCCAAGGGAGTTGCGGTCGGCGTTGACCCCTATCGCGTCCGGGTCGTAGGCCTCGATGTCGCCGATGGGCGTTTCGATCCTGATGCTCACCGCGGGCTCAAGGGACTCCAGGTTCCCGAAGACGTCCAGAGAGAAGCCTATGCGGCAGGGCAGCTCGTCGCCCCCCACCGGGATGCCTATGACCTCCCCGGGCCACAGGGTGACCGAGCGGATGCCGCCTGTCTCGTGGAAGGATACGGCGGACACGAAGAGCCTGCGCCTCCCGAACGGGAGGTCCAGGGATACGGGCTCCAAGAGGGATCTCTCGTCCTTCTCGGACCAGAAGCCGGATATCCTCCCGTCCAGGGGGAAGACCCTCTTGAGCCTTCCCGACTCGTGGAACACCGCCTTCTCGGCCATGAGCCGGCCCCCTCCAGGCAGCGGGACCGATTCCGGCCGGTCGAACCTTGCCGTCCTCACGCTCCCCGAGGGGTAAAAGCCCAGCGAGGGGACGTGCTTGGCCCTCGCGCTGTCGTGGTGGTAGTTGGGGACGTAGTCCCCGCAGGGGAGGTGCACCAGGTTCTCCCTGTGGAGCATGAGCCCCCTCAGGGAGCCGTCCGGGTACCACTCAACCCCCTGGGCCCCCTCCATGGGGCCCAGGGGGGTTATCAACGTGTCCTTTAGGATTCTTGCCGGTCGCATGAGGCACCCCCGTAAACCCGGACACTCACCCCGCCCTTGCAGTCCGAGCACTCGTACTTGTATCCCAGGCCCCTCAGCTCCGAGGGGAGCCACGGCGGGAAATGGTCGTATATGAAGCCAAGCTCCAGAAATTTAGCGCCCTGCAGGAAGGGCCTCAGGATCATCTTGGTGGTCAGGTCCGGGTTGGCGTTCAAGGCAAGCCTTAGGTCAAGGAAGAATATCCCCGAGCCCGGCTCCTCCTCGAAGGGGGCGATGGGCACCCCCTCCCCCTCCTGGTCACCTTCCCTCAGGTGCTCGGCTATGCCGTCCAGGACACCCTCCTCGAAGATCCCGGTCTCATAGAGCACGTAGCCGTTGCGGCTGAGGACGTCACGGCACACCCCGGGGAAACCCGCGGCCAGTATGGCCGATCTCTTCCCTATAGCCCCCATGAACTCCGAGAGCCTCTTGCGCATGCCGCAGAGGCCAGAGGCGCCCTCGAAGCCGAAATCAAGGCCCCCCGTTGACAGCCAGACCCCCTGGTCCCCCTCGTAGAAGGCCACTTTCCGGCATTGCGGGACCTCTGCGAGAGACCCGTCCGCGGCGAACAGCGCCGCGACGCTCACAGTGCCTTCTTCCATAATCCGGCCTCGCTGGTGTCCATGTCCGTTATGTCCGAGGCCCTGGACCTCGAAAGCCCCATGAGGAAGTCCTCCCTCCCCAAAAGGGGCAGGAACCCGCGCTCGATTTCCTGGGCCGCCTCCAGGCTCACCCCGAAGGATAGCCCCGGGGCGTGGGACGCTAGTTTCAGGAAGCCCGCGAGCGGGGCGTTCCCGGCCCGCTCGCCGATGCCCCCAAGGGTCGTGTCCACAAGCCCCGCCCCGGACAAAGCCGCCACAAGCGAGTTGGCGCAAGCGAGCCCCAGATCGTTGTGGGCGTGGAAGCCCACCTTGAAACCCTCGCCCGCGAAGAGCCCCACCAGCCACCTGACCGAGAGCGGGGCAAGCACCCCCACGGTGTCGGCGAGCCTCACCTCTTCCACGCCCAGGGAGGCGAGAAGCCCCATCGCCTTCCGGATCCTCCCCTCGTCCGACCTTGAGACATCCTCCAAGCCCACCGAGCAGGGGATCCCGGCATCCCTTGAGAGCCCCACGGCGTCCCCCAGGAGGGACGCCGCGCGGGCGAAGCCCATCCCCAGCTTGGCCCCCATCTGCCGCTCCGAGAGCGGGAAGCAGATGTGGACAAGATCAACGCCCGCGCTTATGGAGGCGCTTACGTCGGCCAGGTTCAGCCTGTTCCAGGCCGAGACCTCCGCCTTTACGAGGACCCCCTTGATGGCCCTTACGGCCTCGGTCTCGCACTCCCCCATACCGGGAAAGCCCGCCTCCACCCTGTCCACCCCGGCCGCTTCCAGGGCCTTCGCGAGCGACAGCCTCGCGCCCAAGGGGATGGCGAGCCCTGGTGACTGATGGCCGTCCCGCAGGGTGCTGTCCACGATCCTTATCCTCCTAGGCATGGCTGCGTCCCGCCCCTGGGCCGAGCCCGGGAAAGCCATCCGCGGCCCTTGCGGCCGCCTTGCCATGGGCCTTGTCATGGGCCTTGTCATGGGCCGTATTATGGGCCTTGCCCTTGTCGCCCTTGGCCGAGAGCCTCCCGTGGAGGGATACGAACTCAGTGTCCGTCAGGCCCCTTCCCAAGCCCAAGGACAGGGCGCGCACCTCGGTCGCCATCGCCTTTAGCAGTTCCCCGTCGTGGGGCAGGCCCAGGCCCTCGCATTTGAGCCTCAGGGAGTTCCTCCCGGAGTGCAGCCCCACCGAGAGCAGGCGCCTGCCTCCCACGAGATTGGGCGGGTATGGCTCGTAGAGGCAGGGGTCCTTAAGGAGCCCGTCCACGTGCACGCCGGACTCCACGGCGAAGATGGCAAAGCCCGTCACAGGCTTGTTGCCCTTGGTGCGCTCGCCCGAGAAGAGCTCGGAGAGCTCCCTTAGCTTCGCGAGGTTGCCTTCCCCGCCACTTAGGGGGAGCCGCCCCGAGGTGTGAAGTGCCATGCGCAGCTCCTCCAGGGCCGGGAGCCCGCCGGCCCCGCCCATGGCGCAGACCACCCCGCGGCCGCCCGCCTCTAGCCAGGCGGCCGCCAAGGCCGTCGCGCAGCCATAGCGGTTCCCGAAGAGCATCTCCGGGGGCTCCAGGGCGATAAGGTCCCTGAAAATCCCCGGGAAATCCCCCAGAAGGGCGCTGTCGAGCCCGGCAACGCAGTCGGTCGAACGTATGTTGGAAGACGGGGTCTTTACCTTGGTGACCCCAATGCCCAAGAGGAGATCCCGCCATCTCTGGGCGTTTCTGGCGACCAGCCCGGGGGCCTTGGGATGGTACACGGGAAGGGTCACGTCTATCAGAAGCGGGACGCCCTGATAATCCTCGAAATCCCCGTCCGGCTCGTCTAAAGACCAGTCACTCCCTTGGGTCACGGTCGGGGGATCCCCCAGGGGCTCCTCGCGGGTGAAAGCCGTCTCTTGGAGAGGCATGGCAGGCCCTCCCTTGGGCGCGGGTTGGTGTTTGCCCGGAAACGCCTTGGGGGCATCCCCCAAATTTTGCCCGATCCGGCAACGTTTCCTCTAAAACCCCAACAAATCCGGTAAAAACGTTAAAACGATAAAACGGAAAATACACGAAAGGATGAACGACGAAAGGATGAACGCGAAAGGCCGAAAGGATGGATTGGCCAAAGGCCGAAATGATGGATTGGCTGAAGGCCGAAAGGATGGATTCCTGAAGCTATGGCATGGCCAAAGCGGGAGCTGGGCTTGCGGCGTTGGCCGCGAGCTCCAGGGCGAAGCCCAGAACCGCGCCCTCGACGGACCCATGGCTTGCCTTGCAAAGGATGCCCTTCTTCGCGAAAAGCCCCTTGGGGGATTCCCCGATGCGGGTGGCCACCACCCCGTGGCAGTCCGACAGGGCCTCGACCAGCCCCAGCACGAAGCCCTCGGGCCGCTCCGGCCCAAGGCCAGGGCCGCGGCACACGCCGCCGCAGCCGCCGGGCTTTCCAGG
>JAITKK010000136.1 GCA_031278475.1 Deltaproteobacteria bacterium | reverse complement strand
CTCGGCTGCCTTTTGCCCTGACTTTTCCGCGCCTCTTGGCACCACATTAATAAGCTTGGGATCCTTGGGGACGCTCACTTGGGCTTCCATGGCCGTGGCAACAGGGTCAGCGTTCGCTTGGGCATCCACTTGGTCGGATTGCCTTGGCCCGTCTGAGGGCGTTGTCAAGGGGGCTTGGTAGCCTTCCTTTCCTTGCCCGGGCGGCGTGGCATCCGCTGGCCCGGAAGCGAGAGCGGATGTTGGCCCGGAAGCAGGTTCGGGCGGCAGGGATGATCCTTCGGGTGGATAGCCCAAGGTGACAAGCTCCTCCTCGATGCTGGGATAGTCCGATAGAGGCACCTGGACATCCTTGTTGAGCACTGCCGAAGGTGCCACGAAGGGGCCAACCTCCCGGGACTTCCTAGTGCCGCGGCCGCTATCAGAAGAATAAGCAACGCCGGAAAGGGAGCTTGTAAAGGCCCAAACCAAAAGGAGCAGCAAACAAAGCTTGGAAAGGCTTGTGCATGCGCTTTTCCGGGCCCGTAAAGGTGAGGCCAACCGGGTGGCATCCGTTAAGGTGGTGGGTGTCATGATTTCTCCTGACAAGTTGGACGACCGAGTCGTGAGCAAAACAGAGGTCTTGTTGATTGGGCCAGCAAGAGGCCCAAGAGCCGAATCGGCCCATGTGAAAGTATCCAGGGCAAGCTTGGGGCGTTTGGTTTAGTCCCGGAAGGCGTCCTTTTGGGAAAGCCTATGTTGCCTTGCGGGATCCCGGCTGTTTGACGGTTATTTTGGTTTTCCTCTTTCAAAGAATAAGTAAGGACGGGATCGGATCTTGTCAAGGGGTAAATCGGAAAAAAAGTAAAAAAAAGTTTTTGGGTTGCCAAGGGATCCATCTTACTGGGCATCCTGATGAGTTGGGGCATGGGTTGGGCCAAGGGTTGGGCCATGGCAGGGGACATGGCTTGGACCATGGCTTGGGCCATGAGATGGGCCATGGGTGGGACCATATAAGAATGAAGGGATGCCAGAGCTAACGGGTCGCTTGTAGGGGTCATTGTAAAACCATGAGTTCGGATGAGGTTAAGCCTTTATAAGATGCCATGGGCATTTTGGGTTGTAGGGTCGGATCCAGAGGCATCTTTTTGGACATATCCTGAGTGTTTCCAAGAACTGCATCCACGGCTGCCTACTTTGCCATTGTCCCTTTCGAAAGAATAAGTAAGAACGACAGTTGAGTTTGTCAAGGGGCAAATCACCAAAAACTGAAAAAAAAGTTTTGTGAGCCTTGGTAAGTTGCCGTAAAGGGATATTTTTGCTTTTTGAGCACGCTCCTTATAATAATGTTGGTGAGGCACCCATGGGTTAATCCTTTGTCCAAGTTTGGCTCCCTAGGAAGCCGCCCAAAGCCTAACCAAGAGCCAACCCATGAACCTACCCAAGAACCAACCCAAGAACCAACCCATGAACCAACCCATGAACCAACCCATGCATTTGCAAATGCCAATGGTATGGGCTTTCCGCTTAGCCTCTATGGAATGCCCGAAGGCGTACTCAAGAGCACTTTTTAGGCTTCCATGCGGGGTTATGACTTTGCCGTTTCCCCTATCAAAGCAATAAGTAAGCACGCTAAGGGACTTGTCAAGGGGTAAATCAAAAAAAACATTAAAAAATTCCTTTGAGCCAAACCTTAGGCGGCAACCGCCAAGGTCGTTTGCGCGATGGTGCGCAGTCAGCTTCCCTATAATAATGTTTGGGCTCCAAGCCTTTAGGCCATTCCTTTGGAAATGTCGGAACCCAAGCATCGCTTAGGGGCATTCGGGAAAGATTTGGGTAAGACTCTCCCGTCTCGCACATCTTAATGGTATCCAGGTTAGGGTTTTCCCAATGGAGGTAAATTATACCTCCCCTATGATCCTTAAGATTGCGACTGCTTTAACAACAGAAAGTAAAAACGTTTGCAGCATCTGGAGTGCCAACACCAAAGAAATTCAGAAAGTCCTTTGGGGCTAAAGGAGCATGTGATAACTTATGCTCCATGCTGCTCGCATTACTCAAACCGATAAAGTTTTAGCATTCTCCTTACGATCCGCTAATCCGAATCATAAGCCTGAGTCATTCTCCTAAGCCTAGGGTATGATCCTAGTAGGCCGGAAAAGTCTCCGCTTAGTGGCATCGAGTGTTTCCTTGTCGCTGCTTAGGTTAACCAAGACCGGAAATCCCGGATTTTGGTTAAAGCTATCGCATGCCCCCTGTGTTTTTTGGGATTTTTGGCGGGTTTTGCAAGGGTATTGGGTAACCCATTAAACCTGTCATGATTTGCTGAGTGAGCGATAAGCATACTCGGCCACAAATTTATGGTCGTATGTTATCGAATCACCCAGCTGTGTGGGCTATGAATTACTCCCTAGGCATCAAGACGATACATATGTCGCCGAGCTTTGGGTGCAACTGTCGCCCTGAGCATGACAGATCCAGCTATGCCGCATGGGATCCCGGAACACAGGTGCTTCAAGAATATACTCGATTAGGTGAAATCAGGGTTAGTAGGCTCCCTGTGGCGCGAGGTTAGTCGGCGGAAGATTGGCAGGATGAGGCTTTTAACTAGTAACTAGAAAAGGACCTTATCGCCATTAGTTACGGAAAATGTCCACGATTGAACGCAAATCAGGTTAAATTTGCGGATCATGGGGCTCATACTCAAACAAATTTACTGTTTTACGATGGTCACCTTTACTGTAGGGCTTTGCCAGTCCAGGCTGGCTGAGAACTAGGGCATGGGGCCTGGAGGTTCCCCATGCGTGATCCAAAGGTACTTGTTAGACAAGTGGACCCTTCAAGCGGGCAGTGGCTTATGTCAGTGTAACCTCCTCTCGGATGTGCCTGGATTTGCCCTCCAAAGTGACCACGGGTCTTACTAAGCTTTTGGGATCCTAGGAAAAGAACAAAAGCATGTAGATAAAAAACAACACCATATGATGTAGTCTTGTTACCTAGTAGTGCCAAGTATTGGCGGTGTTTGTTTGAATATGGGTCTAAACAGTGGCGCAAGGCCTTTTGAGAAAGAAATTGTAATCATGGAATACCCCTAGCCCTATTCCAAGGGCTATAACTGACAAGCCTTATCGTCCAGGGTGGCATGGTTTGCGCCATGACCGAAGCTAAGTCAAAGGTTTGCAGTTTAAGTTGGGGGAGCCTGGAAGGCTCCTACAGTGGTCCTGAGGGTTACTTGCAAATACTGCGGTTAAGCAGCAGGGTTACTTCGCCCCAGTGATATTGTGGCAAGGGTCGCCAGCAATAACTAGGGATTGTGGTTGATTCGGTTAGGTTAACAACATTTTGGTTGTTACCTTGTTTGATTGGTTGCCAGGCCGAGGTATCGGCTACAGTCACCTCTCCCTT
The DNA here is from genome assembly GCA_031278475.1 of Deltaproteobacteria bacterium. Taxonomy (GTDB): domain Bacteria; phylum Desulfobacterota; class Desulfarculia; order Adiutricales; family Adiutricaceae; genus JAISMF01. The sequence goes on along the minus strand of JAITKK010000136.1, from coordinate 13,172 downwards.
GCCTGGCTTTTTAAGGTTCTTGTGGGAATACCCACATCAATAGTTTGGAACCCGTATAATGGAAGAACCTATGTTTAAGGTTCGTGAATGATCATGAACCGCCTGGATTCCATTAAACCAACCCTGAAAATGAAATAGAATCATAATTTATCACTAAACATGCATTAACTTTAATTAATGCATTTTTGCCTATAACTACTTCCAACTCCCTCAATTTTTCACCACTTTCATTGACTTCCCCAACCCGGGGAATGGAATTTTATTGCGTCCTCTGCCGAATATGCCAATGAGGCGGATACGGCTTAGGGAGGCATTTCGAGAGAGTGCCTCCTGTGCTTGAGCTGTTAAATCCCCCACATAGTGTATTCGGTAAAAATTACGGTGCAACAAGCTGTATCGTGGTGTCAATGCCGTTTGATTGTTACCAAGATAAAGCCAGCCCCTTTTGCTCTAGGCGGTTACCACGACATGGGTCATGGGGCTGCGACATTACCGCCTTGTGGTTTGCCCATGGAAGCCATGGGTCTTTGCTGGTCTCCCCGAATGTCCCAGGGAGCTTTTGTTGGACTTTTAAATAGTGCCGCTTGAAGAAGGCCATGGGTTAGCATGGTAGCCTTGGGTCCGTACGGCAGGCGAACGGTGTTAATGAACTGGGTAAGGCGTTCTACAGAATCATTTAGTTGGTCGGAAGGCGTATCCTCTGACCAGGGGAATCGGAGGAACCCGTTCCCCCCTAAAATTGTCAAATTATAACTCTTCACAATTGAAAAGGCAAGCGATTTTTGGAAATGCGAAGAATTTTTTTTCCAGTAGCTATGCCACCTGGAATATTGCTGCCTTTTTGTCGGATAGAACAGCCAAGAACGTTATGCGTTTTCTATGATATTACGAAACAATTATTCACAAATGCATATCATAGGCGCATAATTAAATCTCATAACGAATAATGAAGCCCAGCATGCTGTTGCGGTATTGTGAGCTTGGAAAGCCACACATGCTACCAAAAAAATTCATAGTGACTTCATTTTCTGGGCTGCACAGTGTTTTCAGCCCCCCTGGCGGAGCCTCATACGCAAGGTGAATTTAGGATCGTTCAATGTTAAAGCCACTTTCTTCAAACTGGTATGGCTTCGGGTGTTGCACCTCCAAATAATGCCAAGACTCGCTTTTTTGGCTCTCAAGCCCGGGTCGGGCAATACAAGGGTCTGGCGGGGCCTTAGACGGGTAATTGTTGGGCAATCGATGTATGGACGGCCCGTAAACTCTTGGTTCGTAAGTGGGAGGCACCTATGCCTCGGGAGCAGTACTCGAGAAAGAATGTAATCTTGGACCAGAGTTGAAATTGCCTCGGAGCTAGCTCTGAAGGCCTCCATCCTCTGTTACTAATAAGATAATCATTCCTTCGGTGTTTGGCAAGTCCCAAATTCAAAAAAAATTGGGTTTGGGGTCACTTTTTTGTTGGCACCCAAGATTGGCCTTTGGCCCGCCAAGGGCCTTGCGCGAGCTCCGAGAATCATGTTATTTTGGTGTGGGCGAAAAGCCCAAATGACACAAAAACAGCTGGATTATCAAGGTTGTATTTTTAATGCAGCCTAAGAACTTCTTATTGTTTGCAGCTCAAAGTGTGCTTAAATTATATGTTTTTAGCGTCTTTATCAGTCGACCAGCCACTCGAGGACTTTTTTCAAAAAACAATCATTTGTTGTCAGAAAGCTTCCTAAAATCACCGTTTTTAGCCAAAAGTTGCGAAAAATTCTCCATCAATGTTCATTTAGTATTCATTTGGGATTCATTTGGGATTCGTTTTCCCGTGCGAAAACAGAAAAAACCCAATGATTTCCGGTACTTACGGCAAAAATCGGGGCAATTAACAAAAAGAGAATTTAGGCAAAAATTTTTTTAAAAAAAAATTTTGAGCCCCAAGATTTGTACAGGTTTATGTTGGCTTATTATATGTTTTATTGTAAGTAACAATTATGTATTGGTATTTTGTTTTCTCTTATTCTTGCTTTGTACCACGGATCCCGCCGCTAACCATTTCTGATTTTTCAAGAACCCTAATATACACATACAGAGCATGAATTTCAATAATTTCCATATATTGCGGGAATAGACTCTCCGCACGTCATTAGTTAATGACCAATGCCAACGTGACACTCTGAGCCTCTAGCATTAAAGCGCATTCCCGTGCTGCCCTTTAAAGCCCTAGGCAAATGTTGAGCCCATCGGCCCAACATGCCTAAATCATTGGGTTTTTTAAAAAATCAGGGCTTGCTCTTCCCGCCTTCTTCTGTCAACATCGCTAATCGGTATCGCCAAAAAAACACGAGATTGCCCCAGATTTCAATGGATTGCGGTGGGCGATTTGCATCTCATTGCGCAAATACGTCCGAGTTTCCTGTTATTTTTGAATTATTTCCTAAATTTTCCTGAGTCACAATGTATTATGTAATAATTATGAAATACGAACTAAATTTTTCCTATAGTATTTAATGATTATGGAAAGTTTTCAATTGAACGGGTCGTTTCATTAGGCAAAGAGCGGCATGCTGGCATTGTGGGCGTATTTTAGCTCTGGTCTGGCATTGAATTGTTAGCCGCTTTCCTGGCTATCAAATTAACTTTTGCCCCAGTCCGCCTTTGCCTTGCCTCGCCTGCATAATCTCCCTTCCGTTTTGCCTCTTAAGGCCTTTTCTAAGGCACCCATTACGCTGTATATGGTATATTTTCACGAATAATCTATATTATTCCACAAGATACATACCGTAATGGTGAGAGCGATTCCTCCTCTGCGATTGGTCTTGCTACTTGCGCAAATACTTACTCGCTTGCAGATCTTTTGCACATATAGTAGTTTACATCATATAGAGTACTATAAATTGTGATTTAAATCAATGAAGCCAGGATAAAACGATTGCGTTCCCCAAGACTTACTCTTTCCCTGCAGGCAAATTCTCTGAGCGCTTGACAAGCCCCGTGTAGTGTCAAAGCACGTTCCCGAGCTGGCCCACTAAGTCCTAGGCAAATGATGAGCTTATCAGCGCAACATACGTAAATCATTGGCTTTTTTAGAAAATCAGGGCTTTATCTTCCCACCTTCTTCTGTCCACATCCCTAATCGGAACCGACCAAAAATACGGGGTTGCCCCAGATTTCAATGGATTGCATTGTGCGATTTGCCATCTCATTTGCGTAAATACGTCCGATTCTCTTGATATTTTTGAATTATTTCCTAAATTGTCCCGAGTCACTATGTATTATCTAATAATTTAAAATTACGAAGTAACTTTTTTCATAGTACATATAGATTATGGCAAGTTATCAATTGAACGGCTCGTTTCATTAGGGAATAGCACCGCGCTGGCATTGTTGGCGTATTTTAGCTCTGGTTTGGCTTTGAATTATTAGCCTCTTTCTTGGCTATCAAATTAACTTTTGCCATAGTCTGCCTTTGCCTTACCCCGCCTGCATAATCTCCCTTCCTTTATGCCCCTTAAGGCCTGTTCTAAGCTCACATTACGCCGTATATGGTATCTTTTAACTAATACACTATATTGTTCCACAAGATGCATAGGCTAATTGTGAGAGCGATTACTCCTTGGCGATTGTGCTTGCTATTTGCGCAAATACTTAATCGCTCGCAGATCTTTGGCATATATGGTAGTTTACACCATGCATAGTGCTATAAATTGTGATTTAAATCAAGGAAGGCTGTGTAAAACGATTGCGTTCCCTAATACTTATTCTTCCCCTGCAGGCAAATTCTCTTAGGGCGCTTGACAAGCCCCGTCAGTGATTTTGGGATGGAGCCCCTGGGGTGCTTAGGTGTTGTCAGAGAGTATTTGCTGTTCTTATCTGTTCAAACTGTCTGGCAGCCTGTAAGATGCCAATTCGCTCTTCGGCTTCCCCCTCCATCGGCTATACGGGCTTTTTCCGCTTCCTTGCTTATTGCCCTTGCCCTTGCCCTTGGGCCTTGTCCTTGGGCCTTGCCTGTTAGGCCTTGCCTGTTGCCCCTTGCCCCATGGCCTGGCGCTTCTTGGCTGGATCCCCCTTGCTTTTGTCAGGGGGTCCCTTGCGTTCCGCCCCGACTTTGCTGAGAAGGGGGCTAAAAGCCTTTTGGGTTGTCGCAAGAGCCCTTGTCAAGGGAATGGATGCCAAAAGGCAGGGCCAATATCGCTTTGTTTTGGTAGGTGCTATTGGGGTTGTTGGTGGGATATAGGGCTTATTGGCAGGTATTGGCTCCCCCTTGGGGGTTTCTTGGGTACTGGGGGGCTATCGTGGCCTATGTGAGGAAAGGCCCCCACAGGGGCTCCCAGTGGCCAAAACGGAAGGAAGGCCGACAAGTCGGCCTTCCTTCCGTTTGGCGTTCAGTGGTTGATGGACCCTCTTGGCTTTCCGTTGCGGGGGAGAGTTGGTGCGCCCCACCGGGTTCGGACCTAGCTCTTCTTCTTGTCCGTGAAAGGCTCCAGGTCCCTCATGATCTGGTTTATCTGGGCTGTGTAGGGGGACGGGGTCTTAAGGGCCGCCTCGTAGTGGAAGACAGCTTCCTTTATCTTCCCCATCTGGATGAAGTAGTTGCCCAGGATGAAGTGGCCCTTGGCGTTCTCGCCTCTCTTCATGAAGAAGGTCCCGGCAGCCTCCAAGGCCGGCGGGAAGTTCTCCCCGGCGGCTGAGACCGCCCGGTCGTAGTAGGAGGCCGCCTCGGCGGTTTTGCCCAGGATCTCGCTGGTCCTTGCCAAGCCGAGGCAGGTCTGAGGTGTGCCGTCCCCGCTCTTAAGGGCCGCCTGGTACTCGGTGAGGGCCTGCTCGGGCTTCCTGAGCTGGAAGTAGAGGGCGCCCAGGTCCGATAGGTACTCCCCGTTACCGGGGGAGGCGGCCAAGGCGTCCCTGAAGTATTTTTCCGCCTGCTGGAACCTGTTGGACCTGGTGGCTACCAAGCCCAGGCCGTGAAGGGCCGATGCGTCGGCCGGGTTTTCCTTGAGCCGGGCCTGGAAGGTGTTGATGGCCCGCTCCGGGGCGGCCGTGAGTGCCAGCACCCTGTCCCTCACCGCCAGAAAGGCCGGGTCCGGGGGCGACTTGGGCGCGTTCTCCTGATCGGCGAAGGTGGAGGCAAGCCTCGAGCTGATGCCCGGGTGGGTGCTAAGGTACGAGGGTATCTTGGAGGATAGGCTGAAGCTTTTCTCGTTCATTATCCGGAAGGCCCCGTACATGTCCTTGGGGTGGTACCCCGCCTTGAGCATGTAGTCCCGGCCCTTCCTGTCAGCCTCGGACTCGTCCGCCCTGGAGTTCGCGAGCATGGACTGGATGGTTGCGCCAGTGGCGCCGAGCATCACGGCCTGGCCCAAAGCCGCGCTGTTGTGCCCCCCGGAGCTTGCCAATAGGGCCCCGGCAACGATCCCGGCGAGGCTTGCCATGGTCATGGCCGAGGACTTCTCGGCCCTCCTGGAGAAGTGCCTGGAGGTTATGTGGGCTATCTCGTGGGCGAGGATGGCCGCCATCTGGCCTTCGTTCTCGAGGCTGTTGATGGTCTCCGTGTGGAAGTAGATGTAGCCGCCGGGGACTGCGAAGGCATTCAGGGTGTTGCTCTTCACCAAGTAGAAGTGGAAGGGGAAGGACTGCTTGGGGGCGGCCCTTACGAGCCTTCCCGCGACCTTCTGGAAATACTGGTTCACGTAGGGGTCCGAGAAGAGGGCGTCGTCCTTGGCAATCTGCAGGTGGACCGCCCTGCCCAGCTCCAGCTCCTCTTTTTGGTTGATGGCATGAAGCTCCCCTGGCCGGAACAGGCCGACCAGGATAGCGAGGATGGCGAGGCTGGCGAGGAGGTAGGCGATCCGGGCGGGTGTCCCGTTGGCCGGTCGGGCTTTGCCGGGGTTTTCGCGGCTCAAGGCGTTCTCCTTTCGCCAAAAGGCCAAGGCAGGCATTCGGGTCTGGGCTGTTGTCGGCCCGGAGGGGCCGGCCCAGAGGGGCCGGCCCGGCTGGTAAGCCAGGATGCTTTAAGCCCGGCTGGGTAGCCAGGATGCTTTCAGCCCGGCCGGGTAGCCCGGAAGGGTGGCTTGCTTGGCCTTGCTTGATGGCGGTGTGGGTGTGTGCCGGTAGCGCTTGGGCCTGGATATGGGCCCAACATGTGGTGCCTGGAAAAAAGGGAGGGACGGCCAGGCGGCCGTCCCTCCCATTATACCATCTGTGGGCAAATATTGGCTGATTGGTGTCAATTAGTTTTGGGCCCCTTTCCGGCCGCCAAATGTTTTTGGCCTTTTCGGGAACAAGGCCCTGGGCCTGTGGGGCACGATCTGGCCTAGCGCCTGCCCAGCCAGCGGAAGGTCCAGGCGAGGGCCGCCACCACCACTATTATTATGATGGCCCCTGCCCAGGCCCAGCCCGAGCCCGCCTTAACGGTCACCCGGAAGTCCAGGTTGCTCTGGCTTTTCTCGCCCATGACCCTGATGCCCACCCCGTAGTCGCCCACCAGGGCGTTCCCTGACGGGGTTATGGTCATCTTCACCTGGGACGGCACCGTGTTGGGTTGGATGTCCTGGAGCGTCTCGGGATCGAACTTCACGTCCCAGTTGTCCGGGTTCACCGCCATGAAGCTCACCTCCCTTTGGGCGGCTGAGCCCTCGTTGATGACGTATAGGGTGAGCGTCACGGGCTCGCCCACCTCGGTCGAGGTAGACAAGAGGTCGTTGTCCGTCGCGGCCCTCAGCTTGAAGGTGCCGGTTAGGTTCACGGTAAGGGCCACATCGGCCTCACCCTCCGGGGTGGAGGCCAGGACCTTGATGGGGTAGCTTCCCGGGGCCGCTTGGTAGGCCGGGGTGAGATCCAGGTTCACGCTCCTTGTCTGGCCCTTGGGCACCTGTATGGAGGTTATCTGCTTGTCCTCGTAGCCGGGCTTGAAGGAGCTTTCCCAGCCCTCGGGTGTCTCCGCCGCCAGGCTCACCTTGGCCTCCTCCGGGCCGTTGTTCTTTATCTCCACCGAGAAGGCGAACTTCCCGTCGCTGGGGCCGCCTATCTCCGGATAACTGGTGGATAGCGTCAGGGGCTCCTTCACGGCCTTCCCGGAGGACACCGTGAGCACGGTCTTGCTCTCTATCGCCTTCCCGGTCTTGTCGCTGGTCACCTTGATGCCGAAGGAATAGGTCCCCTCCGGGATGTTTTCAACATCGTCCGGCGGGGAGGCCGTGAGGTTCAGGATGGTGTTCTCCTCGCCAGGGAGGAAGATGCCAGTAAGCACCGTGTTGTAGCGGGAGAGCTCGGTTGTCCAGCCCTCCGGGGCCTCGGTCACCTCCACCATGAAGGTGTCGCCCTTGAGGCCCGTGTTGCGCAAGTTTATCTCCAGCTCCACCTGGCCGTCCTCCGGGGCCAGGGTCTGCCCGGGATAGGTGAAGGCCGCCTCGAATATGTCGGGCGGGGTCACCGTAAGCTGGGCATGGAGCGCCCCTGGAAGGAGGGCGCCCAGCAGCAAGGCTAAGATGGCTGTGATCGTCCTGTTGGCTTTTCGCATTGGCTTTTCCTGCCTTTTCTGTCCGTTGATGTTCCCCTAAGCGTACGGGTCCCGCCCGAAGTGCTTGGGGCCAAACCCGCCCCTGGGGCCGAACCCGCCCAGGGCCAACCCCGCCCCGGGCCTTGCCCGGGGCGGGGGGCCCTTGGGTGCGGGTAGCCTTGGGGCCGCAAAAGGGCCTTGGCATTGTCCTTGGAATGGCCTTTGGCCATTGGCAAGGCCAGAGGCCGGGCCATGGGTGCGGCCTTGGCACCGTGAATGCGGCCTTTGCGCCATGAATGCGGCCTTGGGTATCGGCCTTGGGCTTTGGCCTTGGGTTTTGGTTTGTGGCCTATGGGCGGGCAAACCGCATTTTAGCAGAAAGCAAAATACCTTTAAAGCTGGCACCCTAAGAGCCCTCTGGCGAGGCCCCTTGCGGGCTTATGGCAAGGCCCTTGGGAAGGGCCATGGCAAGGGCACAGCCAAGGCTGGCATAGGGGCCTTGGCAGGGCCTTTGCCCTGGGCAAAGGCCCTGCCGGGCTGCCCTTGGCCCCTTGCGCCATGGATTTCGCAAATAGTGGGCCGCATGGGGGCCCCGCAAAGGCAGGCCAAAATGGGAGGGAAGGCAAGGCCGCAGGCCGACCGCCAAGGGGGAGGGGCCTTCTGGCTTTCATTCCAAAAATGGCGATGTTGCCTGGCCTCGCAAAATGGGGTAAACTCTGCTATGCTCCCCTCCCGGGGCATCGCCCTTATACAGAAACAGCACCATTAAAGAGAATACGTGATCCCCCGGCCCTTTCCACAAGACGAGAAGACCTCGGAAGCCTCCCCAGAAAGACCTTGCGCCCGCAAAGCCCGACCGACGGGGACCTGCGTCCTCCCCTTAAGGATCCCGTGGGCCCCGCTTCCCGCTGGCCGCGTTAAACCATCCGATCGCGCTCCGCTGGGAGCGTTTTATTTACAATGAGGCTCCGTTAGGTCTTCCCCGGCCCTGAGGGGGCTTTTTTGTTTTCGGGCGTTTTCCCAGGGGAGGCTTCCCCTCCCGTGGAAAAGGGCCCCAATCCGGCCTTGGCGGGGCCAGGCCCCCGCCAAGGCCGGGACTTACCGGCATCCCCGGGCAACCCCGCCCACCAGGCCCTCCCGGGCCCGCCGGGCGGGGCTGCCATACGTAGGCAGGTCAAAGTGACGCCAAAGCTCGTGGTAAAAAAATACATATTCGTGATAATCCCGCTGATAATCGTCCTGCTGGCGGGGCTGGTGTTCCTCAAGGAGATGCTCAAGCCCCAGTTCGCCATGCAGAGGCCGCCGTCCAAGGTGACCATCATAGAGGCCAAAATCAGCGAGGTCAGGAACTCCTATGAGATCATAGGCGTCCTGGAGGCGGACAAGAGCGTCGATTTGGTGGCAAGGGTCACAGGATTCTTGGAGGAAAAGAGCTTCAACGCGGGCGACAAGGTAAAGGAGGGGGACGTCCTCTTCAGGATAGACCCCAAGGCCTACCAGGCCGCCTACGACGCGGCCCAGGGTGCCCTGCTCTCGGCCGAGGCCCAGCTAACCCAGGCCCAGCTGAACTTCAACAGGACGGCGGACCTCTACGCCAAGAGATCGTCCCCCAAGAGCGACTACGACAACGCCAAGGCCCAGCTGGATGTGGCCCAGGCCGCAGTCCTGTCCGCTAGGGGCAATCTCGCCCAGGCGGAGCTGAACCTTGACTGGGCCAACGTCAAGGCCCCCTTCGACGGCGAGATTAGCGACTCCCCCTTCTCCATAGGCTCCTACGTGGGCCCCACCAGCGGGGTGCTTGCGACCCTGGTCGCGCCCGATCCCATAAAGGTGCGTTTCGGCGTGCCGGACACCCAGCTTGCGGACCTTAGGTTCGGGGCCGCCACCGGGAGCCTCCCCAGGGGGGAGATCTCAGAGGTCAGGGCCGGGGTGAAGGTTAACGGCACCCACCTCTACGAGGAGCCAGGGAAGATTACCTACGTGGCCCCCCTTGTCGACGCCCAGACCGACACGGTCCGCATCAAGGCGAGCTTCCCCAACAAGAACGGGAAACTCGTCCCGGGCGAGGTGGTGACCGTGGTGTTGGAGGACGGGAAGGCGAGGGAGGCCATCCTGGTCCCCAAGAACTGCGTGATGTACACCGCCGCGGCCGGTAGTTTCGTATACGTTTTGGGCGAGCCCAAGGCGGCCGAGGGCGGGGCCCCGGGAGGGGCCCCGCCGGCCGCTGGCCAAGGGGGCTCTGCCGCCCCCTACGTGGCCGAGCAGAGGATGGTCACCCGCGGCATAGAGTTCCCCGAGGGCATAGAGATATTGGAGGGGCTCAAGGTGGGCGACAAGGTGATCAACCTGGGGCTCATGAGCGGGGGAGCCCTCATACAGCCGGGGACGCCCGTGGAGCTTTTGGAGGATGCGCCCCAGGCATCCCCCGGGGCCGCCCAGGGGGCGGCCCCGGGAGGGGCCGGGGAAAACGCCCCCGGTGGCGCGGCCTCCGGGGATAGGCAGCCCGGGGTAAGTCAATGATATCCAGGATATTCATAGAGAGGCCCCGTTTCGCCATAGTCATAGCCTTGGTCATCACCATAGCCGGCTTCATGGCCCTCCTGCGCATACCGGTCGCCCAGTTCCCTGACATCGTGCCGCCCCAGGTGAACGTGATGGCGAGCTACCCCGGTGCCAGCGCCGAGACCGTGATGAGCACCGTGGCCCAGCCCATAGAGGACTCCATGAACGGGGTGGAGGACATGCTCTACATGTCCAGCCAGTCCTCCAACAACGGGAGCTACAGGCTAACCGTGACCTTCGCGATAGGGACGGATCCCGATCTCAACATGGTGAACGTCCAGAACAGGCTGAAGAAGGCCGAGCCCCTGCTCCCCCAGGAGGTGACCCGCCAGGGGGTGTCCGTCGACAAGAGCACGGCATCCTTTTTGAAGGCCTTCATCTTCTACTCCCCCAAAGGGACGGTTGATCCCCTGGAGCTCTCCGACTGGGTCACCAGCAACGTGATGGATCCCCTCGCGAGGGTACCGGGTGTGGGGAGCATTAACTACTTCGGCGAGACCTACGCCATGAGGGTGTGGCTGGACCCCGGGAGGATGGCCTCATTGGGCCTCACGGTCGCGGACGTGATGGCGGCCCTCGCCGCCCAGAACATCCAGGCGGCCGTGGGTGAGATTGGCGGGGCCCCGGCCCCGCCCGGCCAGGAGCTGCACTTCAACATAAGCGCCCAGGGGAGGCTTTCCACCGTAAAGGATTTCGAGCAGGTGATCCTAAGGACCGACCCGGAAGGCGGGATCCTCCGCCTCGGGGACATAGCGAGAATCGAGCTTGACTCCGTGGACTACGCCCCCACCGGCATCTACAAGGGCCAGCGGATGACCGGCATGATGCTCAGCCAGCAGACCGGCTCCAACGCCGTGGAGGCCGCGAACCAGGTGGACGCGGTCCTAAGGGAGGTGAGGGAGCGCTTCCCTCCGGACGTGGAATTCGTCCAGGTCTTCGACGCGACCGCCTTCATCAGGGCGTCCATCGAGGAGGTCTTCAAGGCCATCGGGCTAGCCATGATACTCGTGATAGCCGTGGTCTACATGTTCCTTGGCTCCTGGCGCACCACCCTCATACCCATGTTCGCGGTGCCCGTCTCCCTGATAGGCACTTTCGCCGTGATATCGGCCCTTGGCTACTCGGCCAACACGGTGTCGCTGCTCGCGCTGGTCCTTGCCGTGGGCATCGTGGTGGACGACGCGATAGTGGTTGTCGAGAACGTGGAGAGGGTCATGAGGGAGGAGGGCCTGAGCCCCAAGGAGGCGAGCATCAAGGCCATGAAGCAGATAACCGGGGCGATCGTGGCGATAAGCCTGGTCCTGCTCTCGGTCTTCGTGCCGGTCGCCTTCATCCCTGGGCTTTCCGGGAAGCTCTACCAGCAGTTCGCGGTGACCATATCCGTCGCCATGCTCATATCCGCCTTCAACGCCCTCACCCTGTCGCCCTCCCTGTGCGCCCTCTTCATCCGCCCACTCGAGAAGGAACCCAATTTCGTGGTGAGGAAGTTCCAGGCCCTGGTGGAGCACACCAGGACCCGCTACAGCACGCTGGTCGTGACCCTCTTGAGGATAAGCGCCTTCGGGCTGGTGGTCGCGGCCTTCTGCATAGCCACCGCCTACGGGCTCTTAAGGCTCACCCCGTCGGGCTTCCTCCCGGCCGAGGACACGGGCATGTTCATAGTGCAGCTGGGGCTTCCCGAGGGATCCTCGATAAACAAGACCAGGGCCGTGCTCCAGAAGGCCCAGGACGGCATCCAGGGCATCCCCGGTGTCCAGAACATAATGGCGGTCATGGGCATAAACATCGTAAACAGCTCCATGCAGGACAACGCCGCCTTCATGTTCATAGGTCTTGAGCCCTTTGACGAGAGGGAGACCCCTGAAAAGCAGCTGGGGGCCATCCAGGCCGAGGCCAACAAGAGGCTCTCGGCCATAACCGAGGCCTCCTTCCAGACGTTCTCGCCTCCCGCCATAATCGGGCTTGACTCGGTGGGGGGCTTCCAGTTCATCCTGGAGGACTTCGCGGGAAGGGATCCAGAGGATCTCGCCCAGGAGGCCAGGAAGTTCATAGGGGCCGTCATGGGGGAGCCGGGCATGCTGATGGCCTTCACCTTCTTCAACACGGACACCCCCATGCTGAAAGCCGAGCTCAACCGAGACAAGGCCCAGTCCCTGGGCTTGCAGGTGAGCGACGTGTTCCAGGCCCTGCAGGTCATCCTGGGAAGCTACTACGTGAACGACTTCAACTACCTGGGCAAGTCCTGGCAGGTGAAGCTCATGGGCGACAGCTTCAGCCGCCAGACCGTGGAGGACATAGAGGGCTTCCACATAAGATCGTCGAGCGGGGCCATGGTCCCATTGTCCTCCGTCCTGGACGTGTCCATGTCCACCGGGCCGCAGAACATAACCCGCTACAACAACAACAATTCCGTTACCATAATGGGGTCCACCCTCCCGGGGCTGGGAACCGGGGTAGGCATAGCCGCCATGGAGAACGCCGCCGCCAAGGTGCTCCCCCAGAACATGGGCTACGAGTGGACCGGCTCCACCTTCCAGGAAAAGGAGTCCGCCGGCCAGACCATGAACCTCTTCGTCCTGGCCTTCCTCTTCGCCTACCTCTTCCTTGTTGCCCTCTATGAGAGCTGGACCATCCCCCTTGGGGTCATAGTGTCCATATCGGCCGCCATCTACGGAGCCGCCATGGCCATCATGCTCACTGGCCTCAGCATGGGGCTCTATGTCCAGATAGGCATAGTCACCCTGATAGCCCTTGCCAGCAAGAACGCCATCCTCATAGTGGAGTTCGCGAAGGTCGCGAGGGAGGAGGGGGACACCATCAAGGAGGCCGCGGCCAGGGGCTCCTTCATCCGCTTCCGGGCGGTCATCATGACCTCGCTGGCCTTCCTGGCAGGGCTCCTCCCGCTCATATTCGCGGTGGGGCCAGGGGCCGCCAGCCGCAAGAACGTCTCCATAGCTGTCTTCGGAGGGATGGTAGCCGCCGTCACCATCGGGCTCATCATCATCCCGCTGGTCTACGCCATGTTCCAGAAGACCAGGGAGTACTTCCACGAGCTCCGGGGCGAGCCCCTCTACGGCGAAAGGCGTAAGGTAGATCCCGCGAACCCGCCGGATCTTACCAAGCCGGAGCC
>JAITKK010000133.1 GCA_031278475.1 Deltaproteobacteria bacterium | reverse complement strand
TCCAGGACGTTCTCCAGTGTGTTCTTCTTCATGTTGGGGCAGATCATGGGGGTCTTCAAAGTCAGGAAGGTCTTGTCCGGGCAGGCCTTCCTCATGGGGTAGATGACACCTTCCTCCGTGAGTATTATGAACTTCTTCTCCGGGCCCTCGGTACATCGCTTGATTATGCCGCTGGTGGAACCTATGAAGTCAGCCTCGTAGAGTATCTTGGGCTGGCACTCTGGGTGGGCCGCGACCAACGCGTCTGGGTGGGCCTCCTTTAAGGCCAAGAGTTCCTTGAGGTTTATCCGGTGGTGGGTGGGGCAGAAGCCTGGCCAGAGGATGATCTCCGTGTCCGGGACAAGGGCCTGGGTGTGGAGCGCAAGGTTCCTGTCCGGGGTCATGAGCACCCTTTCGGTATCAAGGGACATCAATACCTTCACGACGTTTGCGGAGGTGCAGCAGATGTCCGATATGGCCTTGACGTCGGCCGGGGAGTTCACGTAGGTGAGCACGGGGACGCCAGGGATCTCGTCTTTCTTCTTCTGGAGCTCCCTTGCCGTTATCATGTCGGCCATGGGGCAGCCCGCGTCGATGTTCGCAAGGAGCACGGTCTTGTCCGGGCATAGGATGGATGCCGTCTCCGCCATGAAGTGCACCCCGCAGAAGACTATGAGCTGCTGGGGGGCCCTCGCGGCCTCCTGGGAGAGCCCGAGCGAGTCCCCCACGAAATCGGCGACATCGTGGATATCCGGCACGCAGTAGTAGTGGGCTATGATTATGGCATCGCGTTCTTTTGCGAGCTCCCTTATGCGTTGTTTCAAACTTTCCGGCAAAAGCCTTCTCCTTGCGGCCCTTTTTGGCCGAATCGGCCCCGAAAGCCTATCGCCCGCGGGGGGCCTTGGTCTCTCCCCTCACTCGGTCGCTTCCTCCACTATCTCTGTGCCCTTGGGCGGCACGAACTCGAAGTGGTTGGGCGGGAAGGTCGCGTTGGGGCTTATGAAGGTGAAATAGAAGTCGGTGCGCTCGCCTGTGGCCGACCCCAGCCTGAAGCCTTGGAGCTTGGGGACGTTGTCGCAGAATATGACGACGGTCCCGCCGCCTTCCTTCGAGGTGGGCGTGAGCACGAAGCCCTTCAAGGCCCCACGGGCCTCGGCTGCCGGGAGCGGGCTTATGGTGAAGTTCTTCTTCAGCTCGTCAACCCCGTCGAAGAAGGACATGAGGGCGAAGAACTCGGAGTCCAGTTCCAGGTTCCTGTAGACGTGGGCCGTCTTTTCCTTGGGGATGTACCACCAGGCGGTCTTCCCGTCCACCACCATGTCCTCCCTGTCCGGGGAAACCTGCTCCAGGCGCAGGTTGTAGGGCTTCTTCCAGTAGAGGAAGCCCACCGCCGTCTGGGAGGCCTGGCTCTTGAAGACCGGATCGGAGGACGGCGTGACCGTGCTCCTGATGTACTCGGCCTTAAGCGAGGTGAGCCCCTTGTAGCGCTGGGCGAAGGAGCTAAGCAGGGTCTCGTCCGCGCGGGAGAGCTTGGCCTGGGCCCCAGCCGGGGAAGGGCCCGCGAGCACCGCGAGGCACTGGACCAGGGCCAAGGCCACCGCGGGCAAGAGGATCGCTCCAAGGCGGAGCCATTTGGGCTTGTGGGGGTCGGTCGCTGTCATGGTGGCAAACCTCAGATTAGGGTTGGTTATGCGGTTTTGACTTTGGGTTAACAAGGAATCAGGCGCAAGCGGGTGTCATTCGGGCATAAGGTGCCTAACCGGCCAAAGGCCCTTCCTAGAACTTCTCCACCTGGTAGCCCCTGGCCTTGAAGAGCCCGGGGATGCCCCGCTCGGTCACCACGTGGCCCGAGCCTATCACCACGAAGGTGGTGCCCTTGGCCTCCAGGTAGGGTAGCAGCCGCTGGTACATGACCTCGTTGCGCTCGTAGATGATCTTGTCCAAAAGCGGGACCAGCTTGGGCCATCTCTCGTAGGCCTCGAAGAAGGCGTCGGCGAACTCGGCCTCGTCGCCGTCCTTCCAGGCGGCCATGACCTCGCCCATGAAGTTCTCCACCTCGGAGAACTCTATGAGGGAGGACTCCAAAAGCAGCTTGGAGTCCTCCTCCGACAAGCCCAGGAAGAGCCCCAGCTGCTCCTCGACGGTCTCCAGCGAGTGCACGGGCAGCCCCTTGTCCTTTGCCAGCATCTGGAAGTAGTGGTCCACCCCGTACTTGCTGGAGTAGCCCAGCTTGGTGAGCATTATCATGTCCAGGGTGACCGCGGCGAGCCAAGGCTTCATGTTGGTCTTCCCGCCCATGGGCAGGAGGTCCAGGAAGGGCTCCAGCAATTCCCGCTGCCGCTCGTCCAGGTGCATGAGCAGGGTCTCCCCGTTCTGGTAGAAGCCCTTGGCCATGACCTTGTTCAGCATCACGGGGCTGTTCTGCAGGCTGTCGCCCTGCAGCTCCACCACCAGGCTCGCGGCCTTCCCGAAGGCCTCGTAGATGGCAGGATCAAGGGGGTACATCTCGGGGTTGCCCACATGGATCGACCCCAGGATGTAGAGTTCGCCACCTTCCGTGCCGCTCACCCTCCACAGCAGCGAGGGCGAGGCCCAGGCGGCCGCGGAGGCCAAGCCAAAGGCCAAGGCCGTTGTCAGGACGACGGCCAGGGCAAAGGCCAGGCCGCGCGCCCTTCTTTGGGCCATCAAGGCCTTCCTTGGGGTCATGGGCCCCTTGTGTCCTGTGGGAAAAGTCATGCGTCGTCCCTTGTGGCGCCTTTCCGGCCGGCGCTGTCTTGCGTAAGGGCTTGAAGGCCGCCCCGGGCCCCGGGCTTGCCCCTATTCTAGCAAGATCGCCCTTCTTTTTTAAAGGGCCCTGCATTCCCGGCCCAATGGACGCCAGAACCGCCCCAAGGACCGTGCCCCATGCCGGGCCCGGGGCGAGATGCCCCGGGCCCGGAACCCCCGAAGGGGCCCTTCCGGGGAAAGGGCTTTCCCCTGTGGGGCCTTGCAAAAGCGCGACCCACCGGGTTTAACCCGATTGGCCCTGCTTGGCCCGTTATTTCCCCGAATTTTCCGACTTTTCCCCGCATCCCCCCCTCACTCTACCCGACGATGGGCGCAAAAAGGCGGGAAGTGCCACAAGGCGGGGCCCCCTCGCAGGGGGGCAGACCGGCCGCCCCTGAAATGGCCGGGGTCGCTTCCGGGCCTTCGGGGCATTGTGCCCCCAGGGCAGGATCCCGGGCTTGCAAGCCTCAAACCCAATACCTTAGCCCATAGGGGGGATCGCCCTATTGCACCTTTCAAGGTACCTGTTTTCAAGCGCGCAGGGCCTGGATGCCGCACCTTGGGCATGCCAGTATCCGTTAACAGGAAAAGGTTTGGAAATACTTGGCTTGGTGACGCTTGGCGTGGAGATGCTTGGCTAAGAGACACCCAAGAGTTCATTACCTTTTTTGATGTTACCCGGCACATCTTATACGGGCAGGCATCCTGCCGTAACTTTGGCCCATTTGGAAGTTTATTGGAAACTTGGAAGTTTGTTTTACAAAGAATTTTCATACCCAAAGTCATTTGTTGGATTTATCATTACTTGATGCATTGGTTCAGCAAGTAATTCTTGGGTATACGCCTTAGCTTGGCCTATTAAAATCCAATGCCCTCTTTTTGACGGATTCAAAGAGCAGCTGATTTTTTGCTTCGAGCCGAATACTTCCGAAACTTAAGTCAATCAAAAAGCAATAATCGATTAAAGCTTCAAGAAGCGACTGCTCTTCAATTATGTCAAAATTAGCGAGCATGCCATTTATTGTTTTATGAACGGAAGTATGGCGAATGTTTTTGCAAGCCTCGATTTCAAGGCGAGCAAAATAATTTACGATATGGTATTTTACGTTCCCATATTGCCCTTTGGCTTTTGGGTAAACATAAATGTTCTCATTAATCCACTCACGCAGGCACCTGGTTTCAATCCCGCGCAGGCACCTGATTTCAATTTGTGGCGGCTATTTGCGAAAGACGGAACCCAAGCCGCATGTCCTGGCATGGGTCCTTTGTCCCTTAAAATCCGTAACAGCCAAGCCAAAGCGCGCCGGGGGCAACCAAAAAGTCGCCCTCTACGCTGTCCCGTGTGGTAGGGGCTGCGGCAAGGAAGACACAAGATCCCCGCGCCCGAGCAACTTGCAGTCGTTTATTTATACTATTATCATATATAATATTAAATTAATATTAAATTAACTGTAAATTCATTAAATTGCCTATTGTTGATCGGACAAAATAAAATTATCCGTTAACGCACACAGGTTTCAAAAACGCTCGCACCCCCTAAAGCCCCCGTATCTGCTATAATCCCACAGCGGAGGAAGCCTCCCCGGGAGCCCGGGCCCCCGGGGCTGGCTTCCAATAACCAAGGACCAAGGTCAGCAAATGCGCGAGGACGACTATAAAAACGCCATAAAGTTGGCAGCCGGGGATCTTGCCAAGAGGGACCCGGAGCTGGTCGCGAAGGCCTCCGGTGCCAGCTACGCCCCAACCCACCTGGGGCTCGGGTTCATTGGAAGCCCGGTGAGGGTCAACCTGCCCTCTTGGGAGCCGGTCTTTGAGCCGCCCAAGGAAGGCCCTATCCCACTGACGGACCAGGTGCTGATACTGCACTACCTGCAGGGGGCCAAGGAGCTGCCCCTTACCGGGGACCTGGTGGCATACCGCCAGATACCCGGAGGCGAGTTCTACTTCGATGCCTTCCACCGCAGGGCCGAGATCCCCCTGGCCTCGGTCTTCGGGACCAGGAAAGGGGTGCTCACCAAGGCGGCGGCGGTCCTAGGGGGGACCCCCAAGGAGGGCTTTGGCGACGAGGCCGCCATATTCAGGGTGCTCCCTTACATAGATATCCTGGTGATGCTCTACCACCAGGACGAGGAGTTCGAGGCCCACGGGCAGGTGCTCTTCGACAGGGTCATCGGCCAGTACCTCTCCAGCGAGGATATATCCTGGCTTGGCTCGGGGCTGGTCTACAGGCTCATGGGCATATCCAAGGGGCTCTGAAAAAAAACCCTCCCCCCCTTGACAAGATCCGTTCGGCGCTTATCTTTCCTAAGAGAGGGTTCCTCTTGGGCCCTTCCCTTTGGAGTAAACAATGAAAATAGCCATATCCGGAAAAGGCGGGGTAGGCAAGACCACCCTCGCCGCCGTGCTCGCATACCTTTTCAAGGAGAAGGGCCTGAAGGTCCTGGCCGTGGACGCCGATCCGGACGCCAACCTCGCCGGGGCCCTGGGCTTCAAGGATCTCAAGGGGCTCACCCCAATCTCCGAGATGAAGGAACTGGTGGCCGAGCGGACCGGGTCCGAACCCGGCTCCTACGGCACCTTCTTCACCATTAACCCCAAGGTGGACGATCTCCCCGACACCCTCGCAAAGGAGATAAGCGGCATCCGCTTCATGACCCTGGGAGGGGTAAAGAAAGGCGGGGGCGGCTGCATCTGCCCCGAGAGCATTATGCTCAAGAGCATCATCATGAACCTGGTGCTCGCCCGCGACGAGGTCGTCATCATGGACATGGAGGCAGGGCTCGAGCACCTGGGGAGGGCCACGAGCACGGGCGTGGACGCGCTCATCGTGGTAGCCGAGCCAGGGAAACGCTCGCTTGAGACCGTCATGGCCGTAAGGAAGCTCGCGGGCGATCTTAGGATCAAGCGGGTGGCGGTCGTCGGCAACAAGTGCCACGGCGAGAAGGACGAGGCCTTCATAGCCGGAAACGTCGGAAACATGGAGGTCCTGGGCTTCATACCCTACGCCGACAGCGTGGCCGAGTCCGACAGGCTCGGCGAGGCGGTCTTTGACCACTCCCCGGAGGCGGTGGAGGCGGGACGCAAGATATTCAAGAACCTGAACCGGGAAGCCTGAAGGTGAGCGACCCCTTCGCCCAGAGGCGCCACGGCACAAGCGAGCGGGAGATAAGCGACCTGCGCCCCCCCTTCGCCATAGACTGCGACCGCATCCTCCACTCGCTCGCCTACACCCGCTACATAGACAAGACCCAGGTCTTCTACCTCCTGCGCAACGACCACATCACCCACAGGGTGCTGCACGTGCAGCTGGTGTCCAGGATTGCGCGCACCATAGGCCTCAAGCTCGGCCTTGACCTTGACCTCATAGAGGCCGCGGCCCTTGGCCACGACATAGGGCACACCCCCTTCGGCCACGACGGGGAGCGCATCCTCGCGGGTCTCTGCTTGGAAAGGGGGATAGGCGGCAAAAGCGGCTTCTCCCATGCGGTGATGGGGGTAAGGTTTTTGGAGAGGCTGGAGAAAAACGGCCTGGGCCTGAACCTGACCCTTGGGGTGCTCGATGCCATCCTCTGCCACGACGGGGAGTCCGACGCGCCCAGCCTTACCCCGGGAGGCGACCCCAGCTTCGAGGAGTTCGACCGCAGGCTGGCCATAAGGGAAGAGGATCCCTCTGCCCCGGTCATGCCCATGACAGCCGAGGGCTGCGTGGTGCGATTGTCCGACTCCATAAGCTACGTGGGGAGGGATCTTGAGGATGCGGTGCTCCTGGGTGTCTGCGACCGCTCATGGGTCCCACAAAACGTCGCCTCCACCTTGGGCACCACCAACGGCACCATAGTCTACCGCCTGGTGGAAGATCTGATCCGGAACAGCCAAAAGGCCAAGGGCAGCTACGGCTTCTCCAAGCAGGTGGGGGAGGCGTTGCGCGCCCTCAAGAACTTCAACCGGCAGCACATCTACTACAACACCAAGGTCAAGAAGGACACGGCGAAGATTAAAAGCCTCTTCACCTACTTCTTCAAGACCTTCGAGGAGGATTTCGCCAGAAACGACGGGCCGTCCATACCCATTCTCAGAAAATACCTTGAGCGCATGGGAGGCGGCTACCGGGAGCAAAACTCGCCCGCCCACATGGCAAGGGACTTCATAGCCGGCATGACAGACGATTTCTTCCTGCGCACCGCGGAAGACCTTTTAATCCCGGAATGGCGCAGGGAGGTCTGAAGTGGCAGGAATTTCCCGGGCAAACCCGGAAAACATGCCAAGAACCCGTTAGGGCCGACATTTTTTATAACCCATAAAACCCAGGCGCGACACGGGATCCCATAAAAACCCCAAAAAACCACAAAACACCCACAAAAGAACCACACAAAAAGCCCACAAAAGCCACAATTTTGGCATATCCCTCGATATTTCCCCATATTTCCCAAGATTGATTTCCCGAACCGGCTTCCAAGCAGGCCCTGGGAAGGCCGAAGGCCTTTCCAGGGCCAATCACCCACATCCGTGATACAATCCCATTGGCGGGGCGCAAGGCCACACCATATGCGCCCACGCCCGCGTTGAGCCGCAAGGGGGTGGCATGACCAATAGCGTGAGCATAGGCGGGGTCCGGCTAGGAGGGGGGGGCCCCTTCCTCCTGGTGGCAGGCCCCTGCGTCATAGAGAGCCAGGACAATCTTAGGGAGACCGCCCAGGGACTAAAGGGGATGGCCCAGGACCTTGGCATTGGGCTTGTATTCAAGTCAAGCTTTGACAAGGCCAACCGTTCCAGCCTCTCCTCTTACAGGGGCCCGGGCCTTATAAAGGGGCTCCCCATGCTTGGGGCCATCAAAGAGGAGTTCGGGATCCCCGTGCTCTCGGACGTGCACGAGACCTGCCAGGTGGCCCCGGCAGCGGAGGTGCTCGACTGCCTGCAGATCCCGGCCTTTCTGGCGAGGCAGACGGATCTCCTGGTCGCCGCCGCCAAATCCGGCAAACCCGTGAACGTTAAGAAGGGGCAGTTCATGGCCCCTTCCGACATGTCCCACGCGGTGGGCAAGATGGAGAAACAGACAGGATTCGCGGGGCTCTCCCTATGCGAGCGGGGAAGCTCCTTTGGCTACCACAACCTGGTGGTGGACATGCGCTCGCTTGTGATAATGCGAGGCTTGGGTTGGCCGGTCCTTTTCGACGCGACCCACTCGGTGCAGCTCCCCGCCGCCCAAGGCGGGAGCTCGGGCGGGGAACGCCACTTCGTGCCCGCCCTCGCGAGGGCGGCGGTGGCCGTGGGGGTGGACGGGATCTTCCTGGAGACCCACCCGGAGCCTTCCAAGGCCCTCTGCGACGGGCCCAACCAGTGGCCGCTCGCCCAAGTAAAAGGGCTAATCAGTGATTTATTGGCAATCCGGGAAGCCGGGAAAGGATCGGAAGGACGTTTTGACTGACAGGAATGAAAGGGCCGACAGGACCGAAAAGGCCGCAAAAAAAGGAAGAGGCAAGCTTTCCTTCGAGAACATCAAGTGGTTCGGCTTCGACGTGGACGGGGTCATGACCGACGGGGGCATCATCCTCCAGGACGACGGGGTGGAGGCCAAGCGCTTCAACAGCCGGGACGGCCACGGGCTCAAGATGCTGGTCCGCTCGGGCATCAGGGTCGCGGTCATTACCGGCCGCAGGAGCAGGCTCATGGAGCATAGGGCCAAGGAGGTAGGCATCACCGAGCTCTACCAGAACTACCCGGACAAGCTTGACATCTACCTGCAGATACTCGAAGAGGAGGGGCTCGACCCCTCGGAGACCGCGTTCATGGGCGACGACATAGTGGATCTGCCCATCCTCGTCCGCTGCGGGCTCCCCATCTGCCCGGCTGACGCAGTTCCTGAGGTGAGGAGGGAATGCCTGTACGTAACCCCCTCCAAGGGCGGCCAGGGGGCCGCCAGGGAGGCCATAGAGTACCTTTTCAGGGGCCAGGGCCGCTGGGATGAAATAATCGCCCGCTACCTTGCGTAGGGAAAACCGCAGTGACGGAAGAAGAGCTGACAGGGCAAAATACCCAAAAGGGAAATCCGGGCACCGTTCTTGGGGGGATGCCCGAAGAGGGGACGGATCCCCCCCCCGCCCCGGGGGGGGACCCCCCGGGGCGGGGGGAAGACCCGCCCTTGGGGGCGAAGCTTCTTGCCACCCTGAGGGCCAAGGCCCACTCGCTTCCGGCATCGGCCGGGGTCTACCTGATGAAGGACAAGGCCGGGAAAATCCTCTACGTCGGGAAGGCCAAGCTCCTTCCCAAACGGGTGGTGAGCTACTTCCAGAAGACCCAGCCCAGCGTGAGGATCGCCCTGATGGTGGCCCAGATCCGGGATTTCGATTTCGTGGTGACATCCACGGAGAAGGAGGCCCTGCTTCTGGAGAACAGCCTCATAAAGAAGCACAGGCCCAAGTACAACGTCATACTGTCCGATGACAAGACCTACCCCTCGCTGAGGCTCTCCGTGAGCGAGCCCTTCCCAAGGCTTGAGGTGGTAAGGCGCCCCCAGCGGGACGGCTCGCTCATCTACGGGCCCTTCCCCTCGTCGGGGTCCCTCAAGGAGACTTTGCGCATAGTCAACCGGCTCTTCCCACTGCGCCGCTGCAGAAGGGAGGATGTCAAGAAAACCGACCGGCCCTGCCTCAACTACCAGATGGGCATCTGCATGGGTCCCTGCCGCCCTGGGGTCACCCCGGAGGAGTACCGGCTGCTCACGGACGAGGTCAGGCTCTTCTTCCAGGGGAAAAGGCATGACCTGCGCCGCGCCCTTGAGACGGAGATGAGGCACAGGGCCCAGGAATACGACTTCGAGGCCGCCGCCGTCCTAAGGGACAGGCTCTACGACCTGGAGAAGACCCTGGAGAGGCAGATAGTCGCGACCTTCGACGAAAAGGACATTGACGTGTGGGCCCTCGCGAGAAACTCCGGGGTCACCTGCGGGGCGGTTCTGACCGTGCGCCAGGGCGCGGTCACAGGCTGCCAGCCATTGTTCGCCAGCGGGGAGGCCTTGGCCGATGAAAAGGAGTGGGAGGCCCAGGCCCTGGTGAGCCTCATAGGCCAGTACTACGGGCCCAAGACCCAGGTCCCGGCCGAGATACTCGTCCCCCTGCTCCCGGACAGGGAGGATCTTGCGATGCTCCGGTCCTTCCTGGCCGGGCTAGCCTCCAGGACGGTCAAACTCGTGGTGCCCAAAAAGGGCGACCGGCACAAGCTCATAGGCCTTGCCAAGGCCAACGCCCAGGCCATCCTGGACGAGCGGCTGGAGCGTCTGACCAAGACCCAGGGCGCCATGGCCGAGCTCCAGTCAAAGCTGCATCTCCCGAGGATCCCGAGGCGGGTGGAGTGCTTCGACCTCGCCCACCTGCAGGGGGAGGCGGCCGTCGCCGGCATGGTGGTCATGGAGGAAGGGGAGCTGCGGAAGTCCCAGTACCGCAAGTTCAAGATAAAGGAGGCCAAGGGGGGCGACGACTACGAGGGCATGCGGGAGGTCATCGGCCGGCGCTTCGCGCCGGGGAAGGATCAGTCCAAGTGGCCACCCCCGGATCTCCTGCTCCTTGACGGGGGCCGCGGCCAGATAAGCTCAGCCTTGGCAGCATTCAGGGACCTGGGCTGCGAGCCCCCTCCCATCGCTGGCATTGCCAAGGATCGGGAGAACAGGGGCCCGGACAGGATATTCCTCCCTGGCCGCAAGAACCCGGCAGACCTAAAGCCAGGCTCAGCCGGCCTTCTCATACTCGCGAAACTCCGGGACGAGGCCCACCGCTTCACCCGAACCTACCACCACCAGCTTATGTCGAAAGACATGCTGAAAAACGTCTTCGCAGGCATTAAGGGCCTTGGCCCCAAGCGGGAGAGGTCCATACGCGAGGGCTTCCCCTCGCTCGAAAACCTCGCGAAAGCCTCAGACGAGGAAATCCTTAAGCTCGCCCCCATACCCAAGGAAAGCCTCACAAAGCTCAGGGAGAACCTTGGCGAGCTCCTTTTGCAAAGGGATCCCTTGGGAAAGGCCAAGCCCGGCTGAGCCTAGCTGGATGCATGAAAGATTCCCTGACTTTGCCTAATTCACGATTATTTCCGATAATCACGCATTCCTACCGGTAACTTGCCGGGAAAGCAACTGTTTTTTTGCGCTAATCCCACCTAATTGGCTTTTCGATATTTCCCCATATTTCCCCGGATTTCCCGGTATTTCACACCAATACCCCCATACCCACAAATGCCCGATGGCAAAAAAGGCCGCGCTCGTTTTGTGAACGGGCGCGGCCAAGGTCGTAGGACGCGTTTTTTGAAAGGGAGGCTAGAACCTAACGACAAACAAGAGGGAGCCTGTCACGCCCTGCCTTTTCCCGGCGTAGCCCTGGACCCCAAGGTTTAGGGAGATGTTTTCGGTTGGGACCAAGGCTATGCCCACCTCCCCCACGAAGCTCCCGCCGCTAGAATCCGGCTCGGCGATTTTGAATCCGTAGGCGGACGCGCTTACCTTGCCGTCCACCTCATGCTCGTAGGCAGCGCCGATATAGGGCTTAATCTTCTCGGAGCTGTTGAGGGTGAGCCTCAGGCCGGCCCTGAACCTATGGGAGTTCACATCGTCGAAGTCCACGACGTCGCCGCTTTCGAGGTTGACCCTATCCCCCTCCTGCCTTGTCCAGAAATACTTGCCGTAGACGTCCAAGAGGTAGCTGTCGTTGAAGTTGAACAGGTAGCCCGCACCGGCGTGGAAACCGTAGTAGTTACCCTTGGTCTCGAAGCCCACCGGCATTCCGTTTATGCTGACGGACTTGAAGGTGTTCTTGACGGAGCCGAAGCGTCCGGCCAACTCCAAGTGGAAGTTTCCCCTTGGACCGCCTGCAAAATCAAGTCTCGCCGCAAAGCCAATGCCGCCGTAGTTGATGTCGCCGGTACCGTTGAACTCCCCAGAGAGGGGGAAGCTGTTGTAGGTGTCATAGTCGCCATTCCCGCCCTCGACGAAGGCCCCGAGGGTCAGGTTGAAGGAATCCTTCTTGACCATGTGGGTTATCCCTATGATGCCCGAGAGGCCGCTCACGTCCACATGGGACCCAGTCTTGTGGCGGACCTTTCCGTAGCTTATGGAACCGAAGACATTGGTGGGCGTATCCGTCCCCAATGCCCTTGCTACCCGCAGTTCTGCGTTAGGCCCGGATATAGCCTCGGAAACAGCGAAGTCGAAGCTTTCGACAAGGAGGCCCACGCTTCCGTAGAACGCCTCGGAAAGAACCTTCGAGCGCTCGTCAAGGGATGACCCGGTTACGGTTAGCTTCAGGCCTAAGTCCCCGGGAGTATTAACCACACTCGCAAGTAACGTATAATTTAGGAGCCCGCCCTGATTACCCTGGATTGTGCTGTTTGCGGGATCCACGCTTCCCGTAACAGCGGTCGTCGCTTTGATTAGCGTAATGGATTCGCCCACCTTAAGGTCGGCTGCGTCACCCCCGGGTGTATGAAAAACCAACACCTTGGCAGCGTTGGTACCGCTTCCTAGATTCAACGTGTTCGCATAAATCACAACATCCTTGTCTTTGACGTTTTTCGCAAGATAAAACTCGTAAGTCTCGAAATTCGCGATTGTGCCTAAGGGGTTTGCGGCGGTCGTGCCTGTGCCGCTGTAAGCTGCGAAAATCAATTTGTTCCCAGTGATAAGATTCGGTGTAGCTGACCCCGTGAGCAAGCCTCCGTAAATCCCTGGGCCAGAAATTGTTGGATCGCCTGCCAAGATGACTGTGTTGTTGTTGGCAACACCCGTAATGCTGACCCCTGTATTGTCGATATGACCGCCTACTATGTTTGCGCCTATGGTTCCTCCCAATATCAAAACGGTGTTGCCGCTTGCGTTCTTGGTAGCTGCTTCCGTCCTTCCGCCCTCGATGTCGCCGCCGATGGTGCCATCCCGGACGATCACAAGATTGTTCATGGCACTCCCATTAACGCTAGAACCCCCTACAATATTTCCCAATATCCTTCCGCCGCTGATTGTGGCCAAATTATTCGTGGAGTCAGCCGTTCCCCCGTTAGCACTTGAAATACCGCCAAACACACTAAATGAGACTTGTCCGCCTTTCACCTCAACCACGTTCTCTGATGCCCCCCCATGAGAGCTGAGTCCGCCTATCGCATGGCGGTTGACCGTGCCTCCATTTATGGTCACTCGATTCTGGGTCGCAGCACCTGATGTTGGGTTAGACGTTGCCGATGTTGCACTAATACCGCCAACGATGGTACCCTGATTTGAAGTACCAATCGTCCCGGAATTTAGGATAACCGTGTTGTTTGTGGCATTTGTGGTATGCGCTGTACTAACGATGTACCCACCGCCAACAACAGAAAAGTCAATTGGTGCCACTGGAAGCGTTATCGTGATGGTATTGCCGTTTTGTGCCGCTGTACCCATGTTCAGGACAGACACAATGCCACTAGTTGTGTTACCCACTGGATCTGCTGCACCCATTAAAAAAGGTGACTGTGTCGCATCATACCGATTTGATGTTGTAATGTCAGATACAGCGTTAATCACATAGTTTACCTGAGAAAAAGCACTCCCAGCCGCCCCTAGGAGCACGAACATCATAACCACCACGGACAGTACCGATATCTTCAATGTTTTTGACAAACCAAATGAGAATATCATGACCTATTACCTCCATTGTCAATAGCTTCGGAATACTAGGTTGGATTAAAGGCGATCTGAATCGTGATTCAGAACCATTGCCTTATGCAAGGCAAAATCACGCCCAATCAAATATTTGCCCTGCACAAAACCTTTCGCCCTGTATTATTGGCATGTGGCACGATGAACTATGCGTTTCCACATGATTTCTTGAGTCCTTGTCTTTGCTTTTTGGCATTTCCCGATTAGGGCGCTCTTTTTGCCATTTGCCAAGCTATAGCCTTCTCGGGCCTTCTTGGGTCGGCCGCTCCAAGGCATTAGCCCAGCCGTCCGTTGTTTTGTTGCAATTTTTTCCAAATACCTTGGAATCTCTTTCCATAGCCAACTTTTGGGCAAAATCGTAGCTTAGCCACTAGTTCAAAACGCTCTAATGGCTTAAATATCAATGCTTATTTCCAACACACCGTCTTAACCCAGCTAGTGCCACATGTTTCCAATACCCAAAAAACCTTAATGCCCCAAAAAATCAAAACCAAAGAGGTGCGTTTTGATATTTTAGTTTTTTGATTTAATCATGATAGACATTCCCCATTCTTTTCATAATGATTTAAATCAATATTAATATTTTTTTGTGCGCTATTTATCTCAATAATACCACCCTTTGTCTTACGCAAATATCTGTCTAACCCTTTGATTCATCCCAAACAGCCTATTATTCCCATGCTTTCAATTATTGCGCATTAAGATTTGCAAAGGCCTGATTTTCCCTAAGTATTCCTCTAAAGTATTCCAAATCCCTTACAATAAAGCATCTTTCATTTATCCAATTCAATACCCATCATTGTGAAATCACCTCCAATACTCGCATTTTGCACTTAACAAACCCCAAATTACAAAAACACCTAATAACGCCACAAATGCCCCAATCATTAATAATAGCCCATCAAAACTTGTTTAAAGCGCAAACACCTGCAGTCGCTAAAAATTACTCAAAACATGCGCAAAATGCGTAGCAATCAATGAAATTTTTTAAAAAATGTCCCAAGTACCCCAATTGCACGCAATCCAAACAATCAAGAAAAATACGGCCTTTGCCATTGGGCACAAAAAAAACCCCTTCCCGATATCTTTGGGAAGGGGCCGCGGCTATTTGGGTTGGTTCACTTAGGCATAGGTTGGGTACAAGAGCCCTTCGCCCGTGATTGCGCCATGGGGGCAGCCGTCTGTCGCGGACGGTTCGAGATTCTTGATCCCCTGGGCGGACTCGGATACCAAGTCCTTGGCCAGCTGTAGGTTCAGCTTAGCCTGCGGGTCGGCTTTGGGCGCAAGGTTCTTTCGCTTGAGGTTGTCCGAAAGGATGAGGCTATCGGAGGGGGCCTTCTTAGCGCCCGGGCCGTCCTTGACGGAACCGTCCTTGGACACCCCCTCGCCTGAGGGATCCTTCACCGGCGGCCGGTACTCGGGCCTCGGGTAGAGAGGCCCCACCCGCCCTAGGGTGTTATATGTGTTTCTGTTGTCCAGCTGCATGCCCTAAATCGAGCCCCCCGGGACCACTTGCCTAGACGAAGTCGCCCCTCTTGAACTTCAGGGCCTCCACCGCAGCCAGTATTGCCGTGTCGGAGCTCAGCTCCTTTAAGGGGTCGCCCTTGGAGAGCCCTTGGCTCAGGCTGTTGAGGCTGTCCGCGCCCAAGGACAGCTCTTCGGCCATGGGGGCCAGATCCTTGAGGGTGTTGGCAGGGTCGCCCAAGGCTATGGCGTAGTTCTCGAGCAGGCTAAGGGTCTCCTCCACCTGCTTGACGGCGTCCTGGGCGGTGATATCCCCGGCCCCGGTCTCGTTCAGCTTGAGGCGGCTGATTTGGAGTTGGGCAAGGCTTGTCTCGGAGAGGAACTGGGCCGAGCCGTTGAGCTCGCTTTTGCCGCTCCCTCCCTCTGGGAGGACCAAGCCGGCCTGGGCGTCCTTAGCGGCCTTCTCCACCAGGGCGGCAAAATCTTCCTGACCGCCCTTCTGGGAGGTGGTGGCGACTGACTCGTTTTTGGCGCGTAGGAAAACCGCATCCGTGCTAAAGGTGTCTATTTTCATCGTGAATCCTTGGATAGTTACGGCTCGTCCGGATTTTCAATCTGCTTTATCGCCTTGGGCCAAAGGCGCCAAGGGGCTGTCGCAAGGGCTAACATGCAATCAAGAGGCCAATTTTTGCCATAGGCCTTGGGGCGGCTGGCCATCCCGGCCCATAACCCTTATGCAAAAAGCGGGCTGAATACGGGCCCGAAAGCTACCCAAAACGGGCCAAGGCCGGCCTTGCTCTTGGAAGAAAGCATATATAATTTTTGTGCTTAATAAACCATATCTAATTTTGTTAGTGGTGATAAGGGCCCAAGGGTAAAAAACCCCGGCCAGAGCGACAAAAAAGCCCCCAAGTCGGCTTGGGGGCTGGGGTTCGGCATTTGACAAACTTATTGAGACAGGGCGAAAGGAGGCGATGGTCGGGACAACTGGATTTGAACCAGCGGCCCCTGCGTCCCGAACGCAGTGCTCTACCAGGCTGAGCTATGTCCCGTTCCGACCAAAATGGCCCCCAAAGGGGCCGGGGAGATTGAAATATAGTGCCTTGGCCGGTTGCTTGTCAAGCCAATTCGGGGCTTCCTGGGGCCTTGGCGCACAAGAGGCCGGCTTGGGCGATTGTCTTGGGTGCGCGTTTCAAGGCCAAGCTTCAAGGCCATGCTTCAAGGACAAGCTTGAGGCCATGCTTCAAGGACAAGCTTGAGGCCATGCTTAAGGGCATGCTTGAGGCGCAGGAGGCCACCCGCCCCTTGCGGGGCGGGTGGCCTCCAAAAACCGTGGTGGGCAATGGCCGCAAAGGCCTGCAAAGGCCTGCAAAGAACGGCAAAAAGCCGCCAACCGAGAGACGTTTAGCTTGACCTTTGTGAGCCAGGCAAGGGCTAAAATCAAGGTAAAATATCTAAAATTAGAATTATTGGGGCTTTTGGCTCAGCCGTGGAAGTCATCCGGGCGCAGGTGGCCGCGCCTGCGTTCCGCCGAGGCGAACGGGAAGGGCTCAGGGTCCGGGATATGGGTGTCCTGGATCGAGCTGCGGCGCATGTACTTGAGCCAAGGCTTCGTGTGGGGCAGGCGGTACTCGGGGAAGATGTCGGGGTCCGCGGGATCGAAGGGCTTGAGCTTGCGGGTGAGCGGGATGCACTCCCTCACGGTCACAACCTGGCCCTTCTGCCATACGTTGGGGTTCTCTATGACGGGGTCGTCCTGGAAGAGGTAGCGGCGCATGCCCACGTTCGCGATGAGCGCGACCGACACCATGGTGACAAGGAGGGAGGTGCCCCCGTAGCTCACGAAGGGAAGCGGGATGCCCACCACCGGGAAGAGCCCGGTCACCATCAGGACGTTTATGAGCATCTGCCAGAACACGAGGGAGGTGAGCCCCAGGGCCAGGAGTTTCCCGAAGGTGTCCTTGCTGCGGCGGATTATGGCGAACGCCGAGCAGAAGAGGCAGTAGAAGAGGGCCAGTATCACGGAGGCCCCCAAAAAGCCCCATTCCTCGGCCAGGGCGGAGAAGGCGAAGTCGGTCTTGGGGGCGGGCAGGAACCCGTACTTCTGCTGGGTGCCGCCGTGGAAGCCCCGGCCAAGTATCTGGCCGCTGCCTATGGCGCTCTTGGACTGGATTATCTGCCAGCCCTTGCCGGTGTGGTCCTCCTCGGGGTTCTTGTGGGTGAACACCCGCTCCAGCTGGTAGCCGTGGATTATCTCCTTTTCCTGGAGGTACCCCAGGCCGCCCAGGAAGCCCAGCCAGACTACCGAACCCACGACCAGGGCCGCAGCGGTGATTATGAGGGACTTCCTGAGGCGCACGAAGAGGAAGAGCGGGGAGACCGTGAAGAGAAGAAGCCCGGAGGTGCCAAGGTCGGGCTGCATGATTATGAAGCCGAAGGGGATGGCGACAAACGCCAGGGGCGGGAGGAAGGTAAGGATGGTCAGCCCCTTCTTGGCTATCTCCTTGCGGGAGAAGTAGGCCGCCAACACAATCACCAGCATGGGTTTGACGAACTCGGAGGGCTGGAAGCGGACGGGGCCGATACTCAGCCACCTGGTAGCCCCGCCGGCCGTGTGGCCCATGACCTTGACCAAAAGCAGCATCCCTACGCCAACCACGAAGATGGCGATGGCGAGCTTTTTGAGTATGCCGTAGTCGAAGAAGAGGGCCATCACCGAGAGCAGCACGCCCATGCCGAAGAAGGAGAGCTGCTTGGTGAACTCCTCCATGGATTCCGCCCCCTGGCCGCCGGTGCCCAGGGAGACGCTGTAGAGGTTTATGAGGCCGCAGGCCACAAGCGCCACCATGCTGAGCATAAGGGGCCAGGAGAAGTTCTCGAGCAGCCTTCTGTCCAGGGAGAAGCGTTTCTTCCTCACAGGTCCCCCTTCCAGCCGACCGGCTTGTCAGGTTGGACCTGGAATGGCGGGAAGCTCTGCGCGTCCACGCCCTTGTCGAACCAGGCGGCGAGCACCTTGCCGGCTATCGGCCCCGCGTTGGTGCCGCCGCCGCCCGTGTGCTCAAGGAGAACGGTCACCACCACCTCCGGGTTCTCCGCCGGGGCGTAGGCCGTGTACCAGGCGTGGTCCCTGAACTTGTAGGGCCTGCCGGCGGTGGTGTAGCCCTGGAAGCGCTTGAGGCTCACCACCTGGGAGGTGCCGGTCTTGCCCGCGACCCTCACGCCGGCCACCTGGGCCCGCCTCCCGGTCCCGCCCGGATCGTTCACGACTCCCTCCATGCCCTTCCTCACCTTGTCCAAATAGTCCGGGTTAAGCCCCAGCTGGTTGATTATCTCTTTGTCCACCCTGCTCGTGAGCCTCCCCTCGAAATCCGATATCTCCATCACCAGGTGCGGGCGCATGAGCGTCCCGCCATTGGCGGCGACCGCCGTGTACTGGGCCACCTGCAGCGGGGTCGCAAGCAGGTAGCCCTGCCCGATGCTCACGGGGAGCGTCTCGCCCGCGTTCCAGGGGGCCTTGAAGCGCCTCATCTTCCAGTCCTGGTCGGGCACCAGGCCCGGCCTCTCGGTCTGGAGGTCCACCCCGAGGGTCCTGCCGAGGCCGAAGAAGCGGCGCACGTTCTTGGCTATGCGGTCGACCCCCATGCGGCGGCCCACCTCGTAGTAGTACACGTCGCAGGATTCCTTGAGCGAGCGGTGCAGGCTCAGGGAACCGTGCCCCCGGCGGTTCCAGCAGCCGAAGAGGTGGTCGCCCATCCTAAGGGCCCCGCCGCAGTGGAAGACGGTCTCCGGGGTTATCACCCCCTCGGACAGGGCCGATATGGACATGGCTATCTTGAAGGTCGACCCGGGCGGGTACTGCCCCCCCACCGCACGGTTCTCCATGGGGTGGAAGGGATCCTCCATAAGCGAGCGCCAGCGCTCCCTGGACACGCCCCCGGTGAAGTCGTCCAGGTTGAAGTAGGGGCTGGAGGCCAAGGCCAGTATCTCGAAGTTGTTGGGGTCCATCACCACGATGGCCCCGGCCCTCTCCGCCAGGAGGGCCTGGGCGACCCTCTGCATGCGGCTGTCCAGGGTGAGGGTCACGTTGCGGCCAGGGGTGGGGAAGCCCTTCTCCAGCTCCTCCAGGAGCCTGCCCCTGGAGTCCACGTTCATGAGCACCTGGCCCTTTTCGCCCTGGAGCACGGAGTCCATGCTCTGCTCGATGCCCGCCTGCCCTATGAGATCCCCGGGCGACAGCCCCGGGAACCTCCCGGATTCCAGCTGGGCCTTGCTAATCTCGCCCAGGTAGCCAATCACGTGGGGCGCGAAGTTCCCGGAAAGGGGCTTGCGCATGGAGTTGACCCTCACGGCAAGGCCCATGAAGTCAAGGCGCCGGGTCTCCAGAAGGGCGATGTCGGCCCTGGTGAGGTCGTTTATCCAGACCCCTGGCTCATACAGGCTCTTGGACCTGAGGGCGTGGAAGCGCCTCAGGAGCTCCGCGGGGTCCCTCGAGAGCAGGGCCCCCAGCCTGCGGCTCAGGTCCTCCTGGGCCGCGGGCTCGCCCACCTCCTTGGGCGTGACCAGGAGCTCGTAGCTCACTGAATTATCTACCAGAACCCTGCCGTCCCTGTCCTTGATTAGCCCCCTGGTGGTGGGGATCTGGGTGAGACGGGTATGATTGGTCTCGCTTTTGCGGAGGAACTCGTCGCCCATGGCGACCTGGAGGATCCAGAGCCTGCCCACGATGACAACGAAGGCGACCAGCAGTATCACGTGGATCCAGAAGTAGCGGCGGCCGTCGCCCCCGTCTTCCGGTTCCTTGGGTGTCTCGTCCCAGGCCATGTCAGTCCCCCGCCGAGGTAAGCCTGTCAAGGCACCAGAATGCCGGAGGCGCCGCCAGGGCCGTTAGGACTCCTTGGACACAATATATTGAAAAATAACTTGATATCACATCAAAAGGCAGATTTCCGTAACTAATATATATTAATAATGGATAGATTACAAGATTTGATAGCGAAAAAATAAAAAAATTCAAACACATTATATAGAATGGGCTAGAAAATTCTAATACCTTGGAGAGTAGCCTGACCGCCAGGACCAAGACAATGAGGTCCAGGGGCATGACGCCCGAGGGGGCGTAACTCAGGCCGTCCAGGAAAAAACCCAGGACAAAGGCACCGGCCGCGGCAAGGAAGGTCTCGCTCCTCAGGGACGCCCACACGACCGGGATTATCAGCAGGTCCGGGAAATAGCCCAAGCCGCTGAAACGGGCCTTGAATGCCGCATAGAAGAAGTTCACGGCCAAGGCGAGCACAAAGACCATGACGGTCCCGAAAGGGCCGGCCTCAGGCTTGGGCCTTGACCTTCCCCGGGCAAGCCCTTTAAGCCGATCTTCCATCAGCCACCCCGCAACGGAGAGCCCTTAGGTGGGGGGAAATCTGTATATAATGCAGGTATTGTTTTCAAAATTAGCATTCAAGCAAGAGGCCCGCAATGGCCCTTGGGGCCAAAGCCATGAAAGGGCAAGGGATATTGGATCCCTTGTTTTCAAGAAGTTCTTTGCAAACGGCTGCCAACAGGCCCTGTTTAAGGCCATGGGTCAAGGCCTTGGGAAGGGTCTGGGCAGAGCCTTGGGCAAGGGCCTTGGCGCAAGCCCCTTACCCGTATCGGCATATTTATAATGATAAATAAAAATAGCAAAAATAGATATGACCCGGGGCAAGCCCGGGGCTCAGGGTTTTTGGGGGGTCCTCTCGTAGAGGGCCCTCACGTTGGGGGCAAGCCCCATCCAGTCCAAGGGCTCCGGGCCGTCCAGGAGCACCAGGACCTCCTCCAGGGAGCCGAAATCCACGCTGGGGCTCACGAAGGCGTTCATGAAGAAGCCCATGCTCATCTTGTCCACGAAGGTGATGGTGCCCAAGGGGACGCCCGGCGGGAAGATGCCATCCAGGCCCGAGCTCACCAGGGCGTCCCCCACCCGCACGTCCTCGGCCTTCTGGACGTACTCCAGCCCCAGCCTCTCTGTGCCGGTCCCGGCCATGAGGCCGTTCACCCTGTTCCTCTGGATGAGGGAGTCCACCCCGCTTGAGATGTCCGTTATCAAAAGCACCCTCGCGTAGTGCGGCGAGACCTCGCAGACACGGCCCACGGCCCCGTCGGGGCTGATTACCGCGGCCTCGAGCCCAACCCCGTCGTCCTGGCCCGCGCCTATGATGATGGAGCGGAAGTAGGGGGTGGGATCCTTGGCCAGGACCTTCGCGGTCATGAAGCGCTCGGGGGTTACCTCCTTGTAGGCGACAACACCCCTTAACCTGCCGTTTTCTAGCCTTAGCTCGGTTAGCTCGTTCGCCAGCTGGCCCTGGCGGGCCAGCTGGCGGCGCAGGGCGGCGTTCTCGGCCCTTACCCCAACGAGGTCGAAATAGTCGCTCCAGATATCCTCCACCAGCCCGGCTATGCCCGAGGTGACCGATACCAAGGGGCCCGAGGCCTCAAGGGATGCCGCCCCAAAAAAGGAGCCCCGGGAACCGGGGCCCCAGATGCAAAAAGAGAGGAAGGCGAGGGATGCCAAAACCAGGGCGAAGGGAAGAACTGTCTTTAGGGTTTTTCCTTTCATAAATCCTTGCGAGGGCCCCTACCCAGGGCAAGGCCGAAGCATCCCATATGCGGGGTAGCATTCTCCGTGCCTCTTGGATAGCTAAAGGCGCTTGGGGTTTTTCCCTGGATCTGCCGCTTCCCCACGGCTGCGGGGGATAAGGCGGGACACACGGAAAGCCTTGGGGCATCGGTGAGGTGGCGCCGCCTGGGAGGAAAGCCAAGTAATGGCGAAATTTTATCTAACAAATGTATCACACTATGGGGAAATTTCACAGTGAAAGCGATATCCGGGGAATTTTTTTGGATACCTTCCGAATACTTCCCGAGAAAGCATAGTGAAAAATTATTTTTTCAAGGGGATCGGCTAAATGTTAGTGGCGATTTGATACTTAGTTTTCTAATTTTGATGTTTTTTTGTAATTAAATAAATATTTTATTGATAATAGCTTCATAAAGAATGCGTTATTCTATATTTAGAATAAATTTTAGGGAAATTTTGCCGTATTATCAAAAGTTTTTCCGCATTTCCGGGCAAACCGCCGGAAACTCAGGGCCACGCTTGCCTTCCACATACGCAGCGGTTGTGAGGTTGAGGAGCTCTCCCCGCTGCCCCTTATGTCCGGGGTACTCGGGAAAAGGAGCCTGGGGACTCTGGAGGCCACTTGCTTGGGATCCTTTTATCACGACTACGGCCGCCTCCCCGGGATCCCGCGGCTCGCCCGTGACACCCGCCGGGTCCAGGCCGCACTGTCTGGCGAACAGCCCCCGGAGCGGCCTGAAGCTAAACATCTTCAGAACCGCCTTCCTGCCACCAAACATCGTGGGCGGCTCGAGGATGTCCCGGCCCATGGCCTTAAGGGTTTTGGCAATCTAGAAGCTTCTGGCTTTCCAGAAGAAGTTGCCCCAGGAATCCTTGTTGCCTTTGTCCTCGGAAAGTTGCCCGTCGCGTAGTGCCTGACGTAGTGGGTGCCATTACTTTTTGTGGTTTTTTTTCAGTCTCTTGAGGAACACCACGACGTTCTTGCGTAAGAGAGCGACCATGGGAAGCTTGGCCATGCCCGAAGAGACGTGCACCCTGTCAAGCCGCTGCGCCGTAAGCTTCACGTTTGCCGACTTTGCGAGGCTCTCGCTTACGCATTCCATGAAGCTTGCGGACAGGTAGTTTTTGGTGATTATATCGGCGATATTCCACAGGGTCTTGGGATACAAGCTCCGGTCTAACAACTCGAGGCTCTACAGGTTCAACGCCTCGACCTAGGGAAAATCCGTAGTGTATTTTAGCGATTATCGTTGTCGCCAAGGCCAAACATCTGCTGCAGGCTCAGGTACCATCAAGGTGCGGAACCCGTTGGCACGGGAGCTTGCTTTTGCTGAATTCTGAGCCAAAGAGGGGGAGTCTTCCATGACCCAATCTCGGACAGGCGCAATTGGCAAAGAGAGTATTGGTGTTTTGGAAGACACAGTCCATAAGGTGCCTCGCAAGGCTGTTATGCCCTTATTGCAGAGGTTTTGAGAAATTTCCAATAAAATAATGCAAAGTTATTTTAGAGCCGATAAAAATTTAGCTGCCAAGTATTATTTTTAAATTTTTTCGTACTTTCTTTTGTCACTACATTTTACGTCTCTCCCGTAGCGGCGGGTTATTATGAAGGCATCGGATCATAAGCCCTTTTTAGCTGGTGAAAAAATCGAATGCCACCTTATAAATATGGAATGTTATATTAAAAATTATTTAAACTAAATATTTATAGCCATTCTGTGCTTGAGCGTGCCCTATCAAAAAAGTTGGAAAACCTTGACATATGGCATTTCAGTGCTTATTATTAATGTACAGAGGGATTTTTCGATGGAAGAAAAAACGGTGACATCTCCTACCATGCAGGATTTTGAAACAATCATTAGTACCAATGCGATTTATGTGGACAAGACAGGATACTTGGCCCAATTGATAGAAGATGCCGAGAAGGCTTGGTTTCTTGCCCGCCCGAGGCGTTTTGCCAAATCTTTGACCGTGAGCACCTTAGAGGCGATATTTTCAGGAAAAAAGGAGCTTTTTAAGGGACTTGCAATTGAAAATAGGCTAGATGAGGAACTTTTCGCCCCACGCCCTGTTATCCGTTTGGATATGAGTGAGATCAGATCTAATTGTGGAGTAGATACATTCAATACAACTTTGAGCAACGAAATCTCAAATATAGCGAACCTGCATGGCGTTGAGGTTTCTAATGAGCTAGAACCTAACCTAGCTTTTTCCTCCTTGATTGAGAGATGCCATCAAAAATCTGGTCAGAGAGTCGCAATACTCATTGACGAATACGATTCCCCTGCAACCGCTCATTTTAATAATCCGTACGAGATGGAGAAATTTCACATATCGCTGCAAGATTTTTACAGGCAACTAAAAACCAATTCCAAATACATCTCATTTGTTTTTGTGACTGGTGTCACAAAATTAATTGTGGGAGGCTTGTATTCAGGCTTTAACAATTTCATAGACATCAGCACTGACACCCAATACGGAGCTTTGACAGGATTCACCCACGAGGAAATATTGCGTTACTACCCCTATCAAATAAGGGAAGTTGCGGCAAGTCTAAAGATGTCTGAAAATATGCTTTTAAGCATTATGAAGAAATACTACGGCGGCTATTGCTTTGACGGAAAAACTCTTGTCTACAACCATAATTCCATACTATGTCTTTTCGAGAGTAAAGAATTTAGGAATTTCTGGTATAGAACCGGTATTCCGAATCAGTTAAAATCATTTTTGCGAAATAGGCACCTCAAGATCAAACAGTTCAGAAACTATTCGATCTCCAAGGAAAGAATTGAATCTCCAAGTGATAATAGATTTAATGATCCGGAAGCCTATCTCTTCCAGTTAGGTTTTCTCAGTTTGCGTCCCTGCGACTCAGAGGATTATTACTTACTGGATTATCCCAATGTCGAAGTCAGGAAATCTTTGAAAAGACGGATTTTG